>NZ_CP169555.1:2495472-2807406 GCF_041951745.1 Aeromicrobium sp. CTD01-1L150 | reverse complement strand
GCCACAGTGGTCTGTCGACCCGGCTGGGGCGCAACGCCGTGCTGGTTGCGGCGGACGTCCTGCGGGCTCTGGAGGACCTGGCTCCACCGGTCGCGGAGCCTGGCGCGGTCCAGGCGGCCCCGCTGGTCAACCCGGGCATGCTGGTCCGTGGTGGCGTGGCGTTCGGTACGTGGCCCGGCGAGTGCAGCATCGGGTGCGAGATTCGTCTGGTTCCCGGGATGCATCGCGACGACGTTCGTGCGGTGATCGAGCGGACCGTGGCCGCAGCGGTAGGCGAACGAGCCAGGTTCGACATCGCCTACGTCGACGGCTCGATGGGGTGGATGCCTGCGGTGGAGCTGTGCCCGCAGGCCCCGGTCGTGGCCGCTGCGCAGGCTGCGTGCCGCGGTGTCCTCGGCCACGAGCTCCCGCTGGGGGCTTATCCCGGGGGCACCGATGCGACGTACTTCATGGGTGAGGGCGCGATCCCCACCATCAGCAGCCTCGGACCGGGCTGGCTCAGCGTCGCGCACGGTGCGAACGAGAAGGTCGCGGTGGCCGACCTGCACACGGCGGTCGATCTCTACACCCAGCTGATGAGCGAGTTCGGGCACCCGGACCGATCGTCGGCACCACCGACACGAAGGAGTCATTCATGACCAGAGGAGCCATCACGAGCAGCGAGCTGCCCGCGCCCGCCGGTGCCTACAGCCATCTCGTCGAGGCCGGGGGCCTGGTGTTCTCGGCCGGGTTCGGGCCCCAGGACCCGGCGACCGGCCGCGTCCCCGACGGTGTGGCGGCCCAGACCGAGCAGGTCATCTCCAACGTCGAGACCGCACTCGGCCTGGTGGGTCTCGGGCTTGCCGACGTCGTGAAGACCACCGTCCACCTGCAGCATCTCGACCGCGACTCCGCTGAGTACAACGAGGTCTATGCGCGCCGGTTCCCCGAGCCCTGCCCGGTGCGGACGACGGTGGGCAGCACGCTCGCCGGCATCCTCGTGGAGATCGACGTGGTCGCCGCCCGTCCCGACGGCGGGTGAGCAGGACAAACCAAACCGACCCGATGAGTGACGTCCGTCACGTCAACCGCATACTGTGGATGAAGCGGAACGATGACTGGAGACGGGGAGACGTGCTGTGAACTCACTGGTGCTGCTGTTGATCGGGGTGGCCATGTTCGCGGGTGGCTACGTGCTCTACTCGCGCTACCTCTCCGAGCGGATCTACCAGCTCGATCCGGCCTACACGACCCCGGCGCACGAGCTGAACGACGGTGTCGACTACATCCCCACCAACAAGTTCGTCCTCTGGGGGCACCACTTCACGTCGGTGGCCGGCGCCGCACCGATCGTCGGCCCGGGCATCGCCGTCATCTGGGGATGGTTCCCGGCGTTCCTCTGGGTGACTCTCGGCACCGTCTTCTTCGCCGGCATGCACGACCTCGGCGCCCTCTGGGCCTCGGCGCGCCACCGTGGACAGTCGATCGGCACCCTGTCCGGACGCTACATCGGCCCTCGAGGGCGGAACCTGTTCCTGGTCGTCATCTTCCTGCTGCTCCTCATGGTCATCGCGGCCTTCGCCGTGGTCATCAAGGACCTGTTGCTCACCACTCCGAGCTCGGTCATCCCGGCCTGGGGTGCCATCGCGGTGGCCGCGGTGATCGGTCAGATGATCTACCGCTGGCGCATGAACCTCGTCATGACGACGATCATCGGCGTCACCGCCCTGTACGGGCTCATCCTGCTGGGTGACCGGTTCCCGATCGAGCTGCCCGACCCGATCCTCGGCATGGCGCCCGGGACGTTCTGGATCGTCGCGCTGTTCGTCTACGCGGGCATCGCCTCCCTGCTCCCGGTGTGGGTCCTGCTGCAGCCGCGGGACTACATCAACGGTGTGCAGCTGTTCATCGGGCTCGGCATCCTCTATGCCGCGGTGCTCGTGGGCACCCCGACGATCGTCGCGCCGGCGTTCAACAGCAACGTGCCGGACGGGACACCCGCACTGGTGCCGCTGCTGTTCGTCACGATCGCCTGCGGTGCCATCTCCGGGTTCCACGGCATGGTCTCCTCCGGCACCTCCTCCAAGCAGCTGGACACCGAGACTGATGCCCGGTTCGTGGGCTACTTCGGCGCCGTGGGCGAGGGCCTGCTCGCGCTCGGCGCGATCATCGCGGCGACTGCCGGCTATCGGACACTGACCGACTGGGAGGCGGTCTACAGTGCTTTCGGCAACGGAGGGGTCGGTGCCTTCGTCGAGGGCGGTGGCGCCGTCGTGGAAGGGGGCCTTGGCCTGCCGGCGGCGCTCAGCTCCACGATCCTCGCCACGATGGCCGTCCTGTTCGCGGCCACCACGATGGACACGGCCGTCCGTCTGCTGCGCTTCGTCGTCCAGGAGGCCGGCGGCCTGGCGAAGGTCGCGATCGGCAAGGGGGTGGCCACCGCGATCGTGCTCGTCCTCGGTCTCGGCCTGACCTTCAGCCAGGGGGCCGGAGGTGAGGGCGGCATGCGCATCTGGCCGTTGTTCGGCACGACCAACCAGCTGCTCGCCTCGCTGACCCTCTCGATCGTCGCCGTGATGCTGATACGCAGGAAGCGCAACCCCTGGCCGGCCCTGGTGCCACTGGCGATCGTCTTCGTGATGGCGTTCTACGCGGCGCTGGTCCAGCTCGGTGACCTGTATGAGGTGCAGGACTGGTTGCTGCTCGGGCTGGACGTCGTGATCGTGGTCGCCGCTCTCTGGGTGGCGCTCGAGGCCGTCCTGAGCATGCGCTCGGCCCGGGCGGGCGAGTCCAAGGACGCCGAGCTTGCCGACGACTCGTGAGGAGGGGGACGACCGCCGGCCATCGCTGAGCAGGAGGTTGTCCCGTCGGTGGGCGGCGTTCACCGACGGGCTCGGCGAGTTCTATGCCGGGCCGTACCGGCGCACGTTCGCCCGTGCCAGGCAGGAGGAGGACGACCTGTTCCTGCTGGTCGTGCTCGCCGACGCCCTCGGTGTCCCGGACCCCGCCGGCTACCACTCCGTCGAGCTGCTGCCCGCCCTCTACCCGGAGTTCCACGCCTGGCACCGTCGCATCGGGCTGGACCGTTCACCGCTGGAGCACATCGGATGCTGCTGACCCTGACCGCTGAGCGTCGCGTGCTGTTCGTCGGTGGCAAGGGCGGTGTCGGCAAGACGTCGATCGCCTCTGCGGCGGCCCTGGCGCGGGCGCGCGACGGCGCCCGTGTCCTGCTCGTCTCCACCGACCCGGCGCACAACCTCGGGCATCTGTGGCTGCGGCAGCTGGGCGACTCGACCACCAGGGTCCTCGACGATCGTGGTGTCGTGGACGCCCTCGAGATCGATCCGGAGACGACGGTCGACCGCCATCTGCAGGCGGTCTGGTCGACCATGTCGGACCTGTTGCCCGAGCGGATGCACCCTGCTGCCCGGCGCCACCTGGAGCTGGCCCGCACCTCGCCGGGCACCCATGAGTCAGCTGTGCTGGACCGCGTCGCTGAGTGCGTCGAGGTCGGTCTGGAGTCCTACGACCTCATCGTCTTCGACACCGCTCCCACTGGACACACCGTGCGGCTGCTCGCCCTGCCGGACCAGCTCACCTCCTGGTCCGACGGTCTGCTGGCCAACCGTGACCGGGCCGAGAGGTTCGGAGCCGCCGTCCGCGGTCTCGGCGGACGCGATCCGCACACGGACCGCGATGCGGCGCTGCGACGCGTGCTGGTGCGTCGGAGACGACGATTCGCCCTGCTGCGCGACACCATCGCCGACGTGAACCGTTCGTCGTTCGTTGTCGTGCTGACCGCCGAACGGCTCCCGGTGCTGGAGTCGGTGGCGCTGTGCGAGTCACTGGATGAGCTGGGCGTGCACGTGGGGGCGCTCGTGGTGAACCGTCGCTCTCCGACCGATGCCGGACCCTTGCTGGCTGAACGTCACCGTCGTGAGGGCGAGCAGGTGGAGCTGCTGCGCAGCTCGGTGCCTGACGTGGCCCTCCAGGAGGTGCCGTTGCTGGCCGAGGAGGTCGCCGGAGAATCCGGCATCGCGCACCTGGCAGCGGCGATCGCGCGGTGAGCGAGCCGCATGATGCGTCAGACTGTCACCATGACGCACGCGGTGATCGTCGACCTCGACGGCACGCTCGTGGACGTGCGCGACATCCTGCACCACGTCGAGGGCGAGGAGCGGGACTTCCACGCCTTCCACGCGGCGTCGGCCGACGCTCCTGCCCGGGCCGACGTGGTGGACGCCGTCCGTTCGGCCCATGCGCAGGGCAGTGCCGTGCTCGTCGTGACCTCCCGTGAGTTCATCTGGCGCGACCTCACGCTCGACTGGCTCGCCGCCCACGACGTCCCGTACGACCAGCTGGTCATGCGGGTCGTGGGCGACTACCGCCCCGACCACGTCGTCAAGGCCGAGATGCTCGACGCGTTGCTCGCCGACGGCTACCAGGTCGAGCGTGCGTGGGAGGACAGCGACGACATCGTCGAGCTGTGGCGCAGCCGAGGGATCGACGTGCACCAGGTTTGACTGGCCGGACTCAGAGCCCGAATGTCTCACGCTGGTCGGCGGGCACGAGGTCGATCAGCTCAGGGTTGTCGTGCAGGACCTTGGGGATGAAGGGGCAGAACGGCAGGACGCTGCCTTGGCGCTCGGCGATGGTGCGCAGTGTCTGGACGATCAGCTCCGAGCCGATGCCGCGACCCTCGAACTCCGGCAGAACCCGCGTGTGCGGCAGGGCGTACTCACCCTCGTGCTCGCGATAGTCGACCCAGCCGGCCACGGTGTCATCGACCGTGATCTCGAACCGAGAAGCGTCTGGGTTGTCGGTGACCGTCGTTCCCATGCCCCCATCGTCACATGTGGGCGGTGAGTGGGTCCGGGTGCCCGCGATCGGCGGTACGACTGGTACGGAAGTGGCTGATGGGGATACCATGGCTCCAGACGCGGCGTGACGATGGACGCCGGTGCCTGCAAGAGATGCTGTCGAGGACGCTGGGGAAGGCGGATTCTCGAAGCAAGGAGGCACCGATGAGCATCCCCACCCGTGGAGTTCTCTATGTCCACTCCGCGCCGTCGGCGTTGTGCCCGCACATCGAGTGGGCGGCCAACGGCGTGCTGGGTGGGACCGTCGACGTCGACTGGGTCGCCCAGCCCGCCGAGAGTGGCACGTACCGGACCGAGCTGTCGTGGCAGGCGCCGGTCGGCTCGGCCGCCGCTCTCGCCTCGGCCCTGCGCGGGTGGGCGCGGCTGCGCTTCGAGGTCACTGAGGAGCCGACCGCGACGTCGGAAGGTGCGCGCTACTCCTACACGCCCGACCTGGGCATCTTCCACGCCCTCACCGGACTGCACGGCGACGTCCTCATCCCGGAGGACCGCATCAAGGCGTTCCGGGTCAAGGCCGCTCTCGGGGAGGTCTCGATGGACGAGGCGCTCGACGGTCTCCTCGGTGTGGCGTGGGACGCCGAGCTGGAACCCTTCCGCCACGCAGGCGACGGCGCCCCCGTTCGCTGGCTGCACCAGGTGATCTAGGCCGAACTAGCCGATCTGGACCTTCTCGGAGTCCGTGGCGGTGTCGCTGGAACGGTGCAGCATCCGGAACTCCCGCTCGCCGGTGCGTGAGGTGTAGACGTGCGTCTGGTAGTCACCGCCGGAGGACGTGATGGCGGTGACGGGGAAGTCCTCCCAGTCGCCGTCGTCCTCACGCACCTGCACCTGCAGGACCTCGCCGTCATCGAGCTCGGGGAACGAGCCGGACAGCGTGAACCGCTGGCCCGGGGCGACCTGGTTGCTCCCGACCTCGAAGGTCGGTTCCTCGTCCTCTTCTTCTTCCTCCTCCGGCTCCTCGGTGGGCTCCGGGGAGGGGGAGGGGCTGGCGCTCGCCGTGGGCTCGGAGGAAGGGGCGGCGATCGGCGGCAGCTCGACCCCGCCGATCCCGGTGGCCGCGACGAGTGCCGCCCCACCGAGCCCGAGAACGACGCCGATGATGGCGCCCAGGACGATGAAGAACCCTGCGATCTTGGACATCGCACTCGTGCGGTGCGACTTCTCATCGTCGACCACGGGCGGCGCCGGATGATGCAGCGAGGTGGCGACCCGTCGGGGGCCGGCGCTGCCGTCGTGCTCGAGGATCGCGCGCACCGCGTCGTCGACCGTGACCAGATGGTTGACGACGTCGTCGACGAGATAGCGGTCGTGGCGGCGTCCCAGCTCATCGGCCACCTCGACGAGCGCCAGTGAGTCGACGCCCAGAGCCTCAAGACGTGCCTCGTCGACGACGTCGGCACGGTCGCACGCCACGACGGCGACGAGGATGTCGGTCAGGTCGTCCCTGACCTCGGCGTGTGTGGGCACGCGGACAGTCTACCGAGTGATCCCGTGCGGGTGAGCCTCGATGCGGCGCGACAGCGCTCAGGCTGGGCTGGATCCCGGGTTGGGGGCGGCGCCGGCATCGGACGTGTTCTCCATGAGACTCGCCGGGCGGTCCGACGACCTTCGGCGAAGCCATCGTCGCCGTCGGCCACGATTGCCCGAGGCCCAGGCGCCCAGGGAGACCGACAGCCAGCCGATCGCCACGCCTCCGATGAGGTCGGCGATGTAGTGCCAGCCGAAGTAGACCGTGGCTGCGAGCGTGAGCAGGAAGAAGACCCACGCCGCGATGCGCAGCACCAGACGCTGACCGGTGCGCTCCATGAACAGGGCAGCGGTGAACGTCACGGACGTGTGCAGCGACGCGAAGCCGGCCACCCCGTGGATGCGCTCGCTCGCCCACGGGTCGGTGAGCACGTCGACGCGATTGCGGAACAGCGACTGCTGCAGGGCCGTGACGTCGGTGGTGCTCAGCTCCGTGAACAGCTGCGGCTGCTGGAATGCCGGTCCGACGGTGGGTAGCGCGTAGTACGACAGGGTGCCCAGCACCCAGTTCAGGCCCAGCGCCGTCGCGTACCAGGCACCGATCGACAGGTCCCGGTTGAGGACGAGGAAGGCGCCGAGGGTGATGGGGATGAGCGGCAGGTAGGCGATGTAGGCGAAGGACAGCACATGTGCGGTCAGGTCCGTGCCGAGCCACTCGTGCATCACCAGGGCCGGGTGGTTGCCGAAGGCCAGCCAGTAGTCGAAGTCGAGGAGCTCACGGTCGAACAGGATGTTGTCGCGATAGACCGGCAGGTAGCTCTTGAGGTTGCGGTAGCTGACGTAGCAGGCGTAGAAGGTGATCAGCCCGGTGGCGATGTAGCCGACGCGCTTGAACGACCACTCCTCCTTGACGGCCAGGACGACGCCGGAGGGCAGCTTCTTGATGCCGGCACGCTTGATTGCCGAGGGAACGATCCCAGCGGCGAAGAACAGGAACGCGAGCAACGGCAGCCGGACGTACGCCGGGCCGAGGAATCCCTCCGGGTCCTTCAGTGGAAGGCCGAGCCACCAGGAGGAGGCCACCGCGGCCACGGTGATCGCCACAGCCACGACCACGGCGAACGTGTAGGGCCAACGACGCATGGACGCCATCTTAGAGGGCGCCGACTGTGAGTTCGCTGAGACGATGTCCGGTGCCGCCGTCGCGCCCGGCGTCGAACCAGCCCCCCGGTGGTGCACGCTCAGGCGTCGCCACCTTCCTGCGCGACACCCAACGTCGCCGTGGGGTCGTCGATGCGCAGCCGCGTGAACGCGTCACGCACCACCGAGAAGTCGATGAGACCCCGCTCGGCCAGGCTCTGAAGCACCGAGACGACGATCGACTCGGCATCGATCTGGAACACACGACGGGCCGCGGCGCGCGTGTCGGCGAAACCGAACCCGTCGGCTCCCAATGACTGCCAGTGGCCGGGCACCCACCGGGCGATCTGGTCCGGCACGGCACGCATGTAGTCGCTGACCGCCACCGTGACCGCGGAGTCGTCCATGAGCTGCTGGGTGATCCACGGGATCCTGCGGTAGTCACCGGGGTTGTTGAGGTTCCAGTGCTCGGCTTCGGTGGCCTCTCGGGCCAGCTCGTTCCAGGAGGTCACCGACCACACGTCGACGGCGACGTCGTAGTCGCGGGCCAGGATCTCCTGCGCCTGCAGGGCCCACGGCATGGCAACGCCGGAGGCCATGACGCGAGAACGGTGCTGCCCGGTGCCGTTCGCCGCCCGTGGCCCGGCACCCCCGCCGGTGTCTTCGGCGCGGCGGTAGATGTAGGCGCCCTTGAGGAGGCCGTCGACGTCCAGGTCGTCCGGCTCGGCCGGCTGGGTGAGTGGCTCGTTGTAGACGGTGAGGTAGTAGATGACGTTCTCGCCGTGCGGGTGCAGGTCGGTGGAGCCGTACATGCGCTCCAGGCCGGCCTTGACGATGTGGGCGATCTCAAAGCCCCAAGCAGGGTCGTAGTGCACCACGGCCGGGTTGGTGCGCGAGATGAGCGGCGAGTGTCCGTCAGCGTGCTGCAGGCCCTCCCCGGTCAGCGTCGTGCGCCCGGCGGTGGCGCCGATGAGGAAGCCCCGGGCCAGCTGGTCGGCCATGGCCCAGATGGAGTCGGCCGTGCGCTGGAACCCGAACATCGAGTAGAAGATGTACATCGGGATCATCGGTTCGCCATGGGTCGCGTACGCGCTCCCGGCGGCAGTGGCCGAGCCGACGGCGCCGGCCTCGCTGATGCCCTCGTGCAGAAGCTGGCCCTGGGTCGACTCCTTGTAGGCCAGCAGCAGCTTGCGGTCCACGGCCTCGTAGGTCTGCCCGTGCGGGCTGTAGATCTTGGCCGACGGGAACATCGAGTCCATGCCGAAGGTGCGGTACTCATCGGGCGCGATCGGCACGATGCGCTGACCGATCTCCGGATCCTTCATGAGATCGCGCAGTAGCCGCACGAACGCCATGGTGGTGGCGATCTGCTGCTTGCCAGAGCCCTGCTTGAGCGCCGCGTAGGCGTCGTCCCCCGGCAGCTTGAGGGGCGTCGGGTCGACTGTGCGCAAGGGCATGGATCCACCCAGCTCCTCGCGCCGGGACTTCATGTACTGGATCTCCTCGCTGTCCGGCCCGGGATGGTAGAACGGCGCGAGGTCGTCACCGTCGATCTCCTCGTCGGAGACCGGGATGTTGAGCCGGTCGCGGAAGCCCTTGAGGTCGTCCTTGGTGAGCTTCTTCATCTGGTGGGTGGCGTTGCGTCCCTGGAAGGACTCCAACAACCAGCCCTTGATGGTGTGCGCGAGGATGACGGTGGGCTGTCCGGTGTGCTTGCGGGCCGCCTCGAAGGCCGCGTACACCTTGCGGTAGTCGTGACCGCCGCGGGGCAGACGCTCGATCTGCTCGTCGGTGAGGTGCTCGACCATCTTGGTCAGGCGGACGTCGGCCCCGAAGAAGACCTCGCGGTTGTAGCTGCCGGACTCCACCGACAGCGTCTGGAACTCACCGTCGGGCGTCTTGTTCATCTGGTTGACGAGGACGCCGTCGGTGTCGCGGGCGAGCAGGTCGTCCCACTCACGTCCCCAGACCACCTTGATGACGTTCCACCCGGCGCCGCGGAAGTAGGACTCCAGCTCCTGCATGACCTTGCCGTTGCCGCGCACCGGACCGTCGAGCTGCTGCAGGTTGCAGTTGATGACGAAGGTGAGGTTGTCGAGCTCCTCGCGGGCCGCGACGCCGATGGCGCCGAGGGACTCCGGCTCGCCCATCTCGCCGTCGCCGAGGAACGTCCAGACGTGCTGGTCGCTGGTGTCCTTGATGCCACGGTGCTGCAGGTAGCGGTTGAAGCGGGCCTGGTAGATCGAGTTGATGGCGGCCAGCCCCATGGAGACCGTGGGGAACTCCCAGTAGTCCGACATCAGGCGAGGGTGCGGATAGGACGAGAGCCCGTTGCCGAAGCCGTGTGAGTGCTCCTGGCGGAAGCGGTCCAGCTGCTCCTCGGTGAGCCGACCCTCGAGGAAGGACCGGGCGTAGATGCCGGGAGCGGCGTGCCCCTGGAAGTAGATCTGGTCCCCTCCTCCCGGGTGGTTCTTGCCGCGGAAGAAGTGGTTGAACCCGACCTCGTACAGGCTCGCCGCGGACTGGTAGGTGGCGATGTGCCCACCGACGCCGAGCCCGGGGCGATTGGCACGCGAGACCATGACGGCCGCGTTCCACCGGATGTAGGAGCGGATGCGACGCTCGATCGCCTCGTTGCCGGGGAACCACGGCTCGTGCTCGGGCGGGATGGTGTTGATGAAGTCCGTGCTGCGCAGGGCCGGCACGCCGACGCTCTGCTCACGGGCACGCTCCAGCAGTCGGAGCATGACGTAGCGGGCGCGAGAGCGTCCTCGTTCATCGATCATCTCATCGAGGGAGTCGACCCACTCGGACGTCTCTTCCGGGTCGATGTCGGGCAGCTGCGTGGGCAGTCCCTCGTGGATGACGGTCGGACGCTCGGGGGTGGGCGATCCGTGAGGCATGGGGCGGCTCCTGAGATGTCTTGTGGACCCCTCCATCCTTCCACGCTCGATTCGCTAGTGTGAGACCGGCAAGATGGCCGCGAAGGCTACGAACGAGTAGGAAAATCACTACCCTTGAGTAGCCATGACGGCTTCTTCCGGGGTAGACCGGGAACGACCAAACCATGAACGACGAAGGAGTTGAGTTGGACGCCGCCAAGTTGGGCTTCGTGCCCGACACCGTCATCCAGGAGCTGGGCTGGGACGAAGACGTCGACAACGAGCTCCGAGCGGCCATCGAGTCCGTCACCGGTAGCGAGCTGCTCGACGGTGACTCCGATGAGGTGGTCGACGGAGTCGTCATGTGGTGGCGAGAGGGCGACGGCGATCTCGTCGACGCACTCTTCGACTCGCTGCAGGACCTCGCCGAGGGTGGGTCGGTGTGGCTGTTCACGCCCAAGGTCGGGCGCGACGGCTACGTCAACAACGCCGACATCGCGGAGGCCGCACCGGTCGCCGGACTGTCCACCACCACGACGTCGTCGGCCTCCACCGACTGGTCGGCCACCAAGCTCTCCACCCACAAGCGCTGACCCGCACGACGGGCCCGTCCACTCCAGGGTGGACGGGCCGGCCGTCCGCTCCGTGGGAGCACTGTCCGGGGCGTTGGCGGACACCGCCTACGCTCGGATCCATGACGATCGAGATCGGCAACCAGGCACCCGACTTCACGCTCAAGAGCCAGCACGGCGAGGAGGTCACGCTCAGCGAGCTGCGTGGCAAGCCTGTGGCACTGGTCTTCTTCCCCTTCGCCTTCAGCGGCATCTGCACCGGCGAGCTGTGCGAGATCCGTGACAACATCGCGGCCTTTGCCGCCAGCGCCGACCATGGCGAGGTGCAGGTGCTGGCCATCTCCTGCGACCACTTCTTCTCCAACCGCGCCTTCGCCGACGCCGAGGGGCTCACCTTCCCGGTGCTGAGCGACTTCTGGCCGCACGGCGAGGTCTCCCGCGCGTACGGCATCTTCAACGAGGGCGCCGGCGCCCCGGAGCGGGGCACCTACCTGCTCGACGCCGAGGGCATCGTGCGGTGGAAGGTCGAGCACCCCATCGGTGAGGCCCGCGACTTCGAGGCATACCGGGCAGCCATCGCCGAGCTGTTCTGAGCCGATGCTCGTCGCCTTCAGCATCAGTCCCGGCACGTCGGATGAGACCGGGGGAGTGGCCGATGCCGTCGCGGAGGCTGTCCGCGTGGTCCGGGAGTCGGGTCTTGCGTGCGAGACCAACGCGATGTTCACCAACGTCGAGGGCGAGTGGGACGAGGTGATGGCCGTCGTCAAGCGTGCGGTCGATGCCGTCGCCGCGTCGTCGCCGCGGGTCTCGCTGGTGCTCAAGGCCGACATCCGGCCGGGTCATACGGGGCAGCTGCACGCCAAGGTGGAGCGGATCGAGGAGCGACTGCGGGACTGAGCTCCTGATTGTTCCCAAACACCTGCGAGGCGACCGACCGGTGCGGTTTGATGACTGGTGCCGCGGCCGCCCGGGACCCGAGACCTTGGCGGCCGCGGTCTCCCGTGCTTCTACGATAGTGTGCCGTCGTCCCGGGGCGAATAGCTCAGCTGGCCAGAGCATCCGGTTTACACCCGGAAGGTCGGGGGTTCGAGACCCTCTTCGCCCACCGAGCGCAGAGGCGACGTCGGGCTAGTCCGGCAGTCGATCGTCCTCGACGAAGGGGACCACCATCACGGCCCCGATCGCCTTGTGCAGGATCGTGCGAGAGGTGGATCCGAGCACGACGCTGGCGACAGCGCCCCGGCCGCGTGAGCCCACGACAGTCATCTGGGCGGAGCCGGTGGCCTCGCTGAGGACCGACACTGCGTCGCCGATCCTCACCTCACTCGACATCTCGACGGCCGGGAAGTGTCCCTTCAGCCATGCGATGTCCGTCTCCAGTGCCTCCTGCAGCTCGGCCTGGCGTTGTTCGGTGAGCCCAGTGACCTCGCAGGACAGCTCGGGATACCAGAGCAGCCGGGCATCGAGGGACGGCAGCGCCATGAGGGCGAGGAGCGAGGTGTCGAGCTCCTGGGCCACCCGTGCTGCCTGGAGGGCCGCGACGCGGCTGTGGCTGGACTCGTCCATGCCGACGACCACGGGCTCTCGGTCGGCCGCATCACCTTGCCGGTCACCTGCGGGCACGACGACGGTGGGGCAGTGCGCGTGGGCGGGCAGCGACGAGGCGACCGAGCCCAGCAGGAGACCGAGGAAACCGCCTCTGCCCCGGGCGCCGACGACGATCAGCTGTGCCTTGGCGGAGAGGTCGACGAGTGCGCCCACGGAGTCGCCCACGGTCGTCAGGTAGGAGACCTCACCGGGGTGGCCCTTCAGGAGCTCGGCTGCCTGGTCGAGGACTGCTTCGGCCTCCCGTTGCCTGACTCCGTCGTCCGGCTCGGCAGGGACCGCGGCGTATGGGGCGTACATGGGAATCGGCACCCGGTAGGCCGCGGCCACGGTGAGCACGGAGCCACGCCGGAGGGCGGTCCGAGCTGCGTGGCGCAGGGCCCAGGTGGCGTTCTCGGAACCGTCGAAGCCGATGACGACGCCCAGCTCCCGGGCAGCGGAGCCGAAGGGGATCGTGTGCGGCTCGGCGTTCATGGCTTGTCCTTCGCGGGACTGCAGCTCGGATGACGATGACGTTCTCGAGTCCATCCTCGTCACTTTCGGACCTTACTCGGACGCTGCTCACCTGGCCAGGCTCTGCGGGCCTTCACCAGTGGGGGCGACGGCGAACCGGTCAGGAATCGAGAAGCACGGCCGCCGTGATCGCCCTACTGTCGGAACGAGACAGAGGTACTGACGACGGGAACCCAGATGAGCGCGGACACCACGAACGGGATCAGCTCGGTGATCATCCAAGCGGACGACCCAGAGGCGACGCGTCGCTTCCTGCGTGATGCCTTCGGCCTCGTGGACCTGGTGCAGGTGCGCGCCGCTGCCGAGCCGACGTCCGAGTTCCGTGGCTTCACGCTCTCGCTGGTCTTCGACCAGCCGGCGGACGTGGATGGTGCGATCGCCTCGGCGTTGCAGGCCGGTGCGAGCGAGATCAAGCCCGCAGCCAAGAGCTTCTGGGGCTATGGCGGCTCGCTGAGGGCCCCGGACGGCACCGTCTGGACGCTCGCGTCGTCGTCGAAGAAGAACACCTCCGCGGCGACGGGACAGGTCAGCAAGGTGGTCCTGCTGCTGGGTGCGGACGACGTCCGCGTCACCAAGGCCTTCTACAGCGACGCCGGCCTGGCGGTCGGCAAGAGCTTCGGCACCAAGTACGTCGAGTTCGATACCCCTGGCGCCGAGGTCACCCTGGCGCTGCAGAGCCGTCGCGCGGTCGCGAAGAACGCCGGAACCGATGCCGAGGGGTCGGGCTCGCACCGTCTGGTCATCTCCGGCGGGCTCGGACGGCTCGTCGATCCCGATGGATTCACCTGGGAGTGAGGCAGCGCACCGCTCGGGCCCACGGAGTCTGTGGACGGACGAGGCCCGCTGTGGGCGGTCGCTGACACGATGAGGGCATGAGCGCCCCTGAGGTCAGTGTCAACACCGAGTCCCGCGCTCTGGAGGCCCTGCGGCGGCTCACCGGCCACGACGAAGCGGTCTTCCATGACGGCCAGCTCGAGGCCATCACGGCACTCGTGGACGATCGACGGCGCGCCCTCGTGGTGCAACGCACCGGTTGGGGCAAGTCGGCCGTCTACTTCATCGCCACGGCCCTGCTGCGTGAGCGTGGTGCCGGGCCGACGTTGCTGGTCTCGCCGCTCATCGCGCTCATGCGCGACCAGGTGGCTGCCGCCGAGCGGGCCGGGGTCCGGGCGGTCTCCATCAGCTCGGCCAACGCCCACGAGTGGGACGACGTGCTCGCCCGGCTGGCGGCCGACGACGTGGACGTCCTGCTCGTCTCGCCGGAGCGGCTCACCAACCCGCGTTTCCGTGACGAGCAGCTCCCGGCGTTGCGGCAGCGTATCGGCCTGCTCGTGGTGGACGAGGCGCACTGCATCTCCGACTGGGGGCATGACTTTCGTCCCGACTACCGCCGGCTGGCCGACCTGATCGACTCGATGCCGGACGGTGTGCCCGTGCTCGCCACCACGGCCACCGCCAACGAACGGGTGGTCACCGACGTCGCAGAACAGCTCGGCGCTCCGGGAGACAGCCCCGGCGGGGGTGCCGGGTCGGGGGCGGCGGACAACAGCACAGTGCTCACCCTGCGTGGGTCGTTGGCGCGATCGTCGCTGCGGCTGGGGTGCCTGACGTTGCCGACCTCGCGTGATCGCCTCGCCTGGCTGGTCAGTCACCTGGGCGAGCTGCCCGGCAGCGGCATCATCTACACGCTCACGGTGTCCGCGGCCGAGGACACCGCCAGGCTCCTGGCCGAGGCCGGGTACCCCGTGCGGGCCTACACCGGGCGCACGGATCCTGACGAGCGAGTGGTCCTCGAGCAGGCCCTGAAGGACGACGAGCTCAAGGCGTTGGTGGCCACCAGTGCGTTGGGGATGGGTTTTGACAAGCCCAACCTCGGTTTCGTGGTGCACCTGGGTGCACCGTCGTCGCCGGTGGCCTACTACCAGCAGGTGGGCCGCGCCGGCCGTGCCACGGACAATGCCGACGTCCTGCTCCTGCCCGGTCATGAGGACCCTGACATCTGGCGGTACTTCGCCACGGCGTCGATGCCGAGCCCGGACAAGGCAGCAGCGGTGCTCTCGGTGCTGGAGGCCGAGTCGGCGGCCGGGCCCATGTCCGTCCCGGCACTGGAGACGAGGGTCGACATCCGGCGGACGCCGTTGGAGCTGCTCCTCAAGGTGCTCGACGTCGACGGGGCGGTGCGTCGTGTCCAGGGCGGCTGGGTCGCCACCGGTCAGTCGTGGGAGTACGACGCCGAGCGGTACGGCAGGATCGCTGAGGCCCGTGAGGCGGAGCAGGAAGCCATGCTCACCTACGAGCGGGGTGAGACCTGCCGGATGGAGCTCCTGCAGCGCGACCTCGACGATCCCACGGCACAGCCGTGCGGACGGTGCGACGTGTGCGCCGGACCGTGGTACCCCACGGCTCCGTCGGAACAGGCCAGGACGGCTGCGGCCGGCACCCTGGATCGTGTCGGGGTGCCGGTGGAGCCACGCGCCACCTGGCCCACCGGCGCCGGCCGCCTGGGTGTCGACGTCAAGGGTCGCGTCGATGCGGGCGAGAGGTTCGAGACCGGGCGCGTGCTGGCGCGCCTGACCGACCTCGGCTGGGGTGGGCGGTTGCGTGAGCTGTTCGGGCCGGGTGTACCCGACGTCGAGGTGGACGACGAGCTGCTCGGAGCCTGCGTCCGGGTGCTGAAGGACTGGGACTGGTCGCAGCGACCCACCGGTGTGGTCACCGTCCCGTCCGCGCGCCGCCCACGACTCATCGGATCACTGGCCGAGGGCATCGCGACCCTCGGACGGCTCCCGAACCTTGGCGCACTGGATCTGACCCCGGACGCACCGGCCGAGACCGCCGGTGGCAACAGTGCCTACCGGCTGGCCGCCGTGTGGGGGCGCTTCGGCATCGGTGCGCAGCTCGCGGGCGCACTGGCGCAGCACGCGGGCCCAGTGCTGCTCATCGACGACCTGGTCGACTCACGATGGACCGTCACCGTGGCCTCCCGTGAGCTGCGACGTCATGGAGCCGACGCCGTCCTGCCGTTCGCCCTCGCCGCCGTCGGCTGAACGCGAGCCGATGCTCACCCGCGGTCGAGGGCGGAGAAGAACGTCAGGATGTCGGCCACATGGGCGTGCGGTTCCTCCATCGCGACGAAGTGGTTGCCCGGATTGCCTTCGGGCCAGTGCGTGATGATGTTGGTGCGCTCGGCCAGCCGCCGCCACAGTGGCGGGCCGCCGGCGTAGACCCCCGTCGGTACCAGCCCTTGGCCGCGCGGCCACCCGAAGGCGCCGTCCACCAGACCGTTGTACATCGGCCACGACGACGATGCCACGGTCCCGGTGAACCAGTAGAGGCTGACGTTCGTCAGGATGTGGTCGACCTCCATGACGTCCTCGGGGGCATCGGCCATGGGCGTGAACTCGTCGAACTTCTGCAGCATCCAGGCGAGCAGCCCGACGGGAGAGTCGTTCCACCCGTGCGCGAACGTCTGTGGCGCCTCGCGCAGCAGGACGTGGTGGTCGACGCCGCCCTGCTGCCACGACTGCATCATCTCGAACTCGGCTCGCTCCTCCTCGCTCATCTCCGGGAGGTCGGCCTCGGTCGGGAAGCCGATCCCGCCGTCGAGGTGCACGCCGACGACGTGCTCCGGGTCCGCCTCGGCCACCGCCGGGGCGATGTAGGCCCCGAGATCACCGCCCTGCGTCCCGTAGCGGTCGTAGCCGAGCCTGCGCATCAGCTCGACCCACGTGCGAGCGACGCGGGGCACGGTCATCTCGGCGTCGCGGGGTGGCTCTGAGAAGGCGAACCCTGGCACCGAGGGCACGACGACGTGGAAGTGCTCGGCCAACAACGGGATGGTCCGGGTGAACTCGACGAAGGTGTTGGGCCATCCGTGGGTGATCAGCAGCGGCAACGCGTCGGGGTTCGCCGACCGCACGTGCACGAAGTGGATGGTGTGGTCGTCGATCTCGGTGGTGAACTGCGGCAGCCTGTTGAGCTCGGCCTCGTGGGCGCGCCAGTCGTAGCTGGTGCGCCAGTGATCGGCCCAGCGACGCAGGTCGTCGGTGGTCACACCGCGTGTCGCGGGATCGCCCGGGAGCTGGTCGCTCCAGCGGGTCCGGGCCAGCCGGTCGTGCAGGTCCTGGATGGCGAGGTCGGGGATGTCGATGCGGAAGGGACTGATCTGTGAGGTCATGCCTGCCACGCTAGAGCCAAACTAGGTCGATTTCCGTCCTAGATGATGGGCAGACTGGTGCCATGGCCGATGCCGCTGAACGTCTGCTCGCCCTGCTCTCCCTCCTGCAGACACCTCGGGAGTGGCCCGGTAGCGAGCTCGCCGACCGTCTCGGGGTCACGGGACGCACCGTGCGGCGCGACGTCGACCGGCTGCGCGCGATCGGCTACCCCGTCGAGGCGACGTTGGGCGCACACGGTGGGTACCGGCTGATCGCGGGCCAGGCGATGCCGCCTCTGCTGCTGGACGACGAGGAGGCGATCGCGGTGGGCGTCGGGCTCCGTGCGGCCGCCGGCCTGGCGGTGGAGGGACTGGGCGAGGCGTCGGCGCGTGCCCTGACCAAGCTGGGGCAGGTGCTCCCGTCCCGTCTGCGCCGGCGCGTCGAGGTGATCGCGACGGCGACGGTGCCGATGGCGGGCGACGACGATGCGGTGGTGGACCCGGAGGTCCTCACGGCACTGGCGGTGACGATCGCTCGGGGCGAGACGGTCAAGTTCGGCTACCGATCGGCCGACGGCACGGTCTCCGGACGCCTCGTCGATCCGGTGGGTCTCGTGGCACATCGGCGGCGCTGGTACCTCGTGGCGTTCGATCGTGACCGCGAACAGTGGCGGACGTTCCGGGTGGATCGGGTGAGCGAGCCCCGCGAGACGAGGGCGCGTGCGGCGCCCCCCGAGCTCCCCGCAGCGAGTCCGGCCGACTACGTCGCGGGACGGCGTTCGGACTGGGAGAGTCCCGTCCACCACGTCGAGGTGACCTTCCACGCTCCGCTGTCGACGGTGGCCGGTCGGCTGGCCGACAGCCCCGGCGAGGTGCACGCCATGGACGACGGGAGGTGCCGCATGGTCGCTGAGCGGGACGACTCGTTGTCGTGGCTCGCGGGGAGGATGCTCGCTCTCGGGTGCGAGTTCGAGGTGCATGCTCCGGGGGCGTTGGCGCAGGCGTTGGAGGAGCTCGGGACCCGAGCGTTGCGAGCCGCGCGGTGAGTACCTCTAGGCTTCTGGCATGACATCGCTGCGCGACGTCGTCGCCGTCCTCGACTTCCTCTACGACCCGCGTTGGGCCGACGGCTGGGACGCCGTGGGCACGGTCGCAGGAGACCCCGATGCCGAGGTGAGCAAGATCCTGTTCGCCGTGGACCCGGTGCAGGCCGTGGTCGAGGAGGCCGTCGAGTGGGGAGCCGATCTCATCGTCACCCACCACCCGCTGTACCTCAAGGGAGTGACGTCGGTGGCTGCCACGACGCCGAAGGGGCGCGTGGTCCACGACCTGCTGTCCCATGGCATCGCGCTGCACACCTGCCACACCAACGCCGACAGCCCGCGGCTCGGTGTCTCGGAGTCGATGGCGTTCGCGCTCGGTCTGTCCGACGTCCGTCCGCTCGCGGCCGATGCCGACGACCACGACCTGTGGGTGGTCTACGTGCCCACGACCCACGCCGATGCGGTGGCCGCCGCCATGCACGGGGCCGGCGCGGGCGCCCTCGGTGACTACGACAGCGCCGCCTTCCGGTCCGCCGGGCTGGGCTCCTTCCGCCCACTCGACGGGGCCAACCCGACGATCGGGAGCGTGGGTGACGTCGAGACCGTGGAGGAGACCCGCTTGGAGCTCATCGCGTCCCGGCGGCTGCGCGAACAGGTCCGTACCGCGATGCGCACCTCTCATCCCTACGAGGAGGCTGCGCACCACGTCCTTGAGTCCGACACCGGACCCACGGACCGGGGCAGCGGACGTATCGGCGTGCTGCCGGGGACCATGACCCTGGCGGACTTCGCGGGTCATGTGGTCGAGAGCCTGCCGGACCACCACAGTGCTGCGCGCGTCGCCGGAGATCCTGAACAGCAGGTCCGCACCGTCGCGCTGTGCGGAGGTTCGGGCGACTTTCTGCTCGGGGCGGCCGACGCCATGGGAGCCGACGTCTACGTCACGTCCGACCTGCGGCACCATCCCGTCAGCGAGCACAGGGAGCGCCCCGGCGCCTGCGCCGTCGTCGACGTCCCGCACTGGGCCGCGGAGTGGACGTGGCTGCCGGTCGCGGCCCGCGAGGTGGCTGCGCGACTGGGAGATACGGTGGACACCCGGGTCTCGACCATCGTCACTGATCCATGGACGATGGCCCTCAAGAGCACGACGAGTACCCCCACCTGAAGGAGAGCGCCCTGAACGCCGACCCCGCCGCCCAGCAGTCACTGCTCGACGTCCAGGCCCAGGACTCCACGCTCGCGCAGCTGGCTCATCGTCGACGCAACCTGCCCGAGCACGAGCGCGTCGCCGAGCTGACCGAGCAGATCACCGAGGTCAACGGCAATCGCGTCGAGGCCGACACGGCCGTCGCCGACCTCACCCGCGCCCAGAGCAAGGCGGACGCCGAGGTGGAGCAGGTCAAGGCTCGCAAGGCACGCGACGAGGAACGCCTCAACTCCGGAGCGGTCTCCAACCCCAAGGACCTGGAGAGCCTGCAGCACGAGCTCGTGGCCCTCGACCGGCGGATCGCGACGCTGGAGGACGAGGAGCTGGAGGTCATGGAGCAGCTGGAGGAGGCACAGACGGGTCTGTCGGTCATCACCGCAGACCTCGAGGCGCTGCGCACGGACCTGGCACAGGTGGAGACCGCGCGTGACACGGCGCTGGCCGAGATCGATGAACGAGTCGCTGCGGCCGAGCAAGACCGCGAGCTTGTCGTCGCCAAGGTGCCCGATGAGCTGCTGAGCCTCTACGACAAGGTACGCGAGCAGTACGGGGGTCTCGGCGCCGCGGCGTTGCGGGCGCGCCGCTGCGAGGGCTGCCGTCTGGAGCTCAACGGTGCCGACCTGCGCGAGATCGCCACCCGGCCCGAGGACGAGGTGCTGCGCTGCCCCGAGTGCAGCCGCATCCTGGTGCGCACGCCCGAGTCAGGTCTGTGACGCAGCAGCCCGGCTGGCGCGGAGCGGTCCACGAGGCACCCACCACGCTCGTGCTGCTGAGGCACGGCGTCACCGACCACACCGCACGCAAGGTCTTCTGCGGCACCGGCGGCACCGACCCCGCACTGAACGCCGACGGCGTGGACCAGGCGAGGCGAGCCGCCGACTGGATAGCGCGCCACCACGACGTCGATGCCGTGGTCGCCTCTCCGTTGCGGCGGACGCAGCAGACGGCCTTGTTCGTGGCCCAGGAGCTCGCCCTGGACGTCCGGACCGAGCCGGGTGTCGCGGAGGCGGCGTTCGGCGAGTGGGACGGTCACGCCTTCGCCGACATCATGGCCGGCTGGCCGGAGGAGGTGGACGCCTGGCTCGCCTCGACCGCCGTCGCCCCGCCCGGCGGAGAGCCCTTTGACGCCGTGCACGAGAGAGCGGTGGCGGCGCGGCAGCGAATCCTGCAGGAGCACCAGGGGCAGACCGTGGTCGTCGTCAGTCATGTGACGCCCATCAAGATGCTCGTGCGTGAGGCCCTGGCGGCCCCGATGGCCGTCATTCACGCCATGGAGCTGGCGCCGGCCAGCATCTCCACGATCGCCTGGTGGCCCGACGGTCGGCCGTCGTTGAGGAACTTCTCGGTCGTGCCGGAGTAGCTAGACCACCACGTCGAGCCGGTGGCCCTGCTGCTCGACCGTCCAGCCGAGGTCACGTAGTGCGGTCGCGAGCGTGTCGACGGTGCTGGGTTCGGCACCGTCCTCCAGCAGGTCCTGCACGATGCGCCCCTTGGTGCCCTTGTTGAAGTGGCTGACGACGGACCGTCTGCCGTCGACCTCGTGGAGGACTCGCAGCGTCGCGGTGCGCTCGGCCAGCGCGCCCTTGGGCTTGTGCAGGTTCACGTAGGCGCCCGAGCGCAGGTCCACCAGCAGGCCCTCGCCGACCCGGTCACTCAGCTCGGTCCCCAGCACGGGACGCCACAGGCCGGCCACGGGTCCGCGTCGGGGCAGCGTCACCGTCGCGGACAGCCGGTAGGCGGGAACGAGGTCGCCGGGACGCAGCAGCCCGAACAGTGCCGAACAGATGGCCACGCTGTCCTCGGCCCGCTTGCGTGCGGCCGCTGAGCGTCCGGCCGGGTCCCAGGCGGCGTAGAGGACGCCGGTGTAGACCTCGTCGGCTCGGGCGCACGGCTGCTCGGCCAGTGCGGCGTTGCGCTCGACCGCCTCGGCTTGTGTGGGTCCCAGGCCGAGGCGCTCCATGGCGCGCTGGTGGTTGCCCTGGCAGAACCGCATGAGCGAGTCGAGCACGATGCGACGCGTCGGCGTGAGGGCCGGCGAGCCCAGGGCGTCGAGGTCGAGGACGTCGCCCGCGCTCGGCGCGGTCTTGCCTTCTGAGGGTGGCAGGAGGATCAACACGGCGAGAGCCTAGTCCCAGCCATTCACAGCATCCGCAAGCCCTCGACGATGAGCACGGCACCGAACACGAAGAACGCCGCAGACGCGCCGTACTGGATGAGCTTCTCGGGGAGTCGCTTGCCGAGCATCGCGCCGACGACGATGGCGAGGGCGTCGGCGGCGACCATGCCGACGGTGCTGCCGATCCACACCCCGAACCAGTTCTCCTGCGTCGCGAGCGTGATGGTGGCGAGCATCGTCTTGTCGCCGAGCTCGGCGAGGAAGAAGGCCAGACCCACGGCAAACAGTGCCGTGCCGCTGTTCCGCTCGGCCTTGGCGGCCTCGTCGTCGGTGAGCTCGTCACCGCGCAGCGTCCAGGCACCGAAGCCGAGGAACGCGACACCGGCGCCGAGGGTGATCCATCCCTGGTACTGGGAGAACGCCTCGCCCACCCAGTAGCCGATGCCGACCGATGCGAGGTGGACGACGGCGGTCGCGACGGTGATGCCGATGAGCACGTCGCGGGCGCGGTAGCGGGTGGCGAAGGCCATCGCCATGAGCTGGCTCTTGTCGCCCAGCTCGGCGACGAAGATGACGACGGTGCTGAGCACCAGTGCGTACATCATGAGAAAGGGCTCCTCATCCGTTCGGACGAAGGCACTTGACTTCGACCGAACACGTCAATGACATTTCGGTCGAAAGTCTCGTCCGCCAGATCTCTGGCCTGCTGCACCGGATCCCGTGCTCGTGAGTCGGGTTCAGTGTGTCGATACAGCTGTTGGGGACTACTCCCTTTCGCTTCGCTCAGCCTAGCGCACGCAGCGCCTCCATCGCGCTGTGACGTTGCTCCCACGGGACGACGAGATGGTCGTGGTGGAAGCCGGCGATGACGTTGCACGCGATGCCGGCGTCGGCGAGCCTCGAGCTGAGCTGGGCGGTGATGCCGACGGAGTCCAGGGCGGTGGGCTCCTCGAGCGTGATCCATGCGCCGACGAACTCATAGACGAGCCCGTCGTCGTCGGCGACGTCCTGCTCGACGATGACGGTGATGCCTTCGTCCTCACCGATGGTGGCGAGCGCGCCGGTGGCGTCGTAGCCGGGATTGACGATGGCGTAGACGACTGGGCCCTCGAGCATCCGTAGGCCGAGCTCGCCCCTCGGAGGCTCGACGGAGGCTGTTGCGGGGTCGGTGTCGCTCGTCATGGAGGAAGCGTAGTCTCCGATGAGTTGCAGTGAGGTACGTCTGCGCACCATCATGTGGGAGCGAATGAGTCGGCCGGGCGGCCGCGGCGGGTCACACCGTCGAGGAAAGTCCGGACTCCGTAGAGCACGGTGGTGGCCAACAGCCACCCACGGTGACGTGCGGGACAGTGCCACAGAAAACAGACCGCCAACGGCTCCCTGCGGGGAGTACGGGCAAGGGTGAAACGGTGAGGTAAGAGCTCACCAGCACCGTCGGTGACGGCGGTGGCTCGGCAAACCCCACCGGGAGCAAGACCGAGACGCCGACGGGCTGCTCGTCCGATGTCGGCAGGTGGGTCGCACCGAGGCGTCCAGCAATGGGCGTCCCAGATGGATGGTCGCCCCCGCCCGAGAGGGATGGGACAGAATCCGGCTTACAGGCCGGCTCATTCGCCTCCTTCCCGGCTCTGCCTACGCTGTGGGTGTGTACCTGGAGAACGTCGTCGTCGACGCCACTGACCCGCAGAAGCTCGGCCGGTTCTGGGAGACCGCGCTGGGTGCTGAGACCCTGACCGACGAGGTGGAGGGATTCGAGACCCGGTTGACGGTTCCGGGAGGACCGGTGCTCGATCTGTGCTTCCAGCGGGTGCCGGCTCCACCCGTCGAGCCGCAGCGGCTGCATCTCGACCTCCGGGGCGGCGACGAGCAGGCCGCGATCGTCGAGCGTCTGCTCTCCCTGGGCGCGAGCCACGCGGACATCGGTCAGGGGGAGGTGCCGTGGGTGGTGCTCGCCGACATCGAGCACAACCCGTTCTGTGTCGTGGAGGAGCGGTCCGCCTACGCCGACACCGGCGTGATCGCTGCCCTGGCGCTCGACGTGGCCGAACCCGACCGCGAGCGTGACTTCTGGTCGTGGTTGACCGGGTGGGTACCGGTGGACGGCAGTGGCCCACCCAGTCTGCAGCACACGTCGCGGCGTGGTCCGCTGCTCGAGCTGTCCCTGGAGGTGGAGCCGAAGGGGGCGGCGAAGAACCGGATGCACCTGGACGTGCGGCTCGAGACCGGCGACGACGCCGACGAGGTGGCGCTGGAGATCCTCGCCCGCGGCGGGCGCGAGCTCCACTTCGACTGGGGTGCTCTGCCGTGGCGGCACTTCGCGGACCCGTCAGGCAACGAGTTCTGCGTGCTGCCCGCGCGGGGCTGAAGCCACGACGGCACAGCGGCTCCGCAGGCGCGCCTGTCGGTTCCTGCCCGGAGAGAGGCCATGAGTCCGCTCCCGGTCGCGGATGACCTGGCGCATCTGGCTGAAGTCGTCGAACAGTTGCGAGCTCGGACCCGGTGAACCTCCTGCAGGTCGGCTCTGCGCCGCAGCGGGCCCGGACACTGTGTGGACGGACTGGCCACCCCGCGCGCCGTCGCGGCATGCTGAGGTCGTGGCCCGGGACCAGTCGCGGCGAGTGGTGACACTCGACCAGATCGTGCAGCACGGGTGCGACCTCTTTCTGTCCGACGGTGGGGTCGACATGGATGCCCTGGCCTGCCGGGTCGCAGTCAGCCGGGCAACTCTCTATCGCGTCGTGGGCAGCCGTGACCGGCTGCTCACCGAGGTGGTCTGGCTGCTCACCGCCAAGCTGCTGCAACGATGCTGCCGGACCGCGGGAGGCAACGGTGTGGAGTGGGTGATCGGCGTGACGCGGCACTTCGCGTCCGCGCTGCGGGCATCGGAGTCGTTCGAGACCTTCCTGCGCCGCGATCCCGAGCTGGCGGCCCGCACCCTCTTCGGCGCAGATGCGGTGCACCCGCGCACCGTGGCGGCGCAACGTCGGATCCTCGTCGAGGCCGGGCTCGGCCCGCAGGACCGACTCGAGGAGGCCGCCTACCTGTACGTGCGGATCATCGAGTCGAGTCTCTTCGCGGACCTGCTCGTTGGTGCGCCGATCGAAGACTCGGTGGCCGAGCGGGCGGCGCGCGCCGTGCTGGCGCAGATGCTCGACGGCCCGTGAGACATCGGTCTCACGTTCCTGCCCGCATCTGGCGAGCGGTGCCGAAGACTTTCTAGGCTGCGTCGTGTCGCGACATGGTCGTGACCGGGTGCAACCAGCGGGCCATCGGGGGACTGCGGTTGCCGGGGTCGACTCGTCGACCGTCCCTCCACCCCCGCGCACTGGAGGACAGCACATGAAGCTCATCAGGAACCTGGGGGTCGGCGCGGCAGCGCTGGCGCTGGGAATCGGACTGCTCGCACCGAGCTCGTCGGTGGCGGCGGAGAACCCTCACGAGAAGGGGCCGGACCCGACGGACAGCAGCATCGAGGCCAACCGTGGGCCCTACGCGGTCAGCACCAAGTCGATCTCGCGCCTGTCGGCTCGCGGGTTCGGCGGAGGCACCATCCACTATCCGACCAGCACGCAGGACGGGACGTTCGGCGTGGTGGCAGTCTCGCCCGGGTACACCGCGAGTGAGTCGAGCATCAGCTGGCTTGGCCCACGGCTGGCGTCGTTCGGGTTCGTCGTCATCACGTTCGACACGAACTCCCGCTACGACTCGCCCGGCTCGCGGGGCACGCAGCTCCTGGCGGCGCTCGACCAGACGATCGGTGACTCGACGGTCGGCTCACGTGTCGACGCATCGCGCCAGGCCGTCGTGGGCCACTCGATGGGCGGAGGTGGCACGCTCGAGGCCGCCAAGACCCGTCGGTCCCTGGAGGCGGCGGTCGGTCTGACGCCATGGAACACAGACAAGACGTGGCCAGAGGTCGAGGCTGCGGCGCTGCAGATCGGCGCGGAACGGGACTCGACCGCGTCGCCGCGCACGCACGCGATCCCGTTCTACAACTCGCTGACCAACGCGGAGCGTCGTGCCTACCTGGAGCTGCGCGGTGCCAGTCACTTCGCTCCCAACAGGTCGAACACGACGATCGCCAAGTACACGCTTTCCTGGCTCAAGCGCTACGTCGACGACGACACCCGGTACGAGCAGTTCCTGGACCCAGGGCCCTCGACCGGCCTCGGTTCGGCGGTCTCGGACTACCGGATCCAGTAGCACCGGCGCAGTGGCGGGGTCGGGCTCCACAGCTCGACCCCGTCCTGCTGTGAAAGCGCGAGGCCGACGAGCTCATGGACGGGTCAGGATCTCCGCTCCGTCGTTCGTCACCAGCAGCGTGTGCTCGAACTGGGCGGTGCGGGACTTGTCGGCGGTCGTGGCGGTCCAGCCGTCGTCCCACAGGTCCCACTCGGTGGTCCCGAGGGTCAGCATGGGCTCGATGGTGAAGGTCATGCCGGGCTCGATGACGGTGTCGGCCTCGGGGTCGTCGTAGTGGGGGACGACGAAGCCGTCGTGGAAGGCCGGGCCGACGCCGTGGCCGGTGAAGTCGCGGACGACGCCGTGGCCGAACCGTGCCGCGTAGGCCTCGATGACGCGGCCGACGACGTTGATCTGTCGGCCGGGCTTGACCGCGCGGATGGCCCGATGCAGGGCCTCCTCGGTGCGTTCCACGAGCAGCCGGGACTCCTCGTCGACGTCACCGACCAGGTAGGTCTTGTTGGTGTCGCCGTGCACGCCGTCGATGAAGGCGGTGATGTCGATGTTGACGATGTCGCCGTCGGCGAGCGGACGATCATCGGGGATGCCGTGGCAGATGACCTCGTTGACGCTGCTGCACAACGACTTGGGGTATCCGCGGTAGCCGAGCGTCGACGGATACGCACCGTGGGACACGAGGAACTCGTGGCCCACGCGGTCGAGCTCATCGGTGGTGACGCCGGGCGCGATGGCGGCCTCGACGGCATCCAGGGCCTGCGCCGCGATGCGGCCGGCCACCCGCATCGCCTCGATCGTCGCGGCGTCGCGCACCATGGGGCCGCGGTACGGCAGGGGAGCGGGCTGCCCGACGTACTCGGGACGCTCGATGATGGACGGAACGGCACGCTCGGCAGAGACGCGACCAGGGCTCAGGACACTCACCCGCAGATGCTATCCAGCGCGTGAAAGCCGACCGTGGGGCAGGATGGCCCCATGGCTGACACGTACTACTTCTGCCTCAAGCACAAGTCGGTCGAGGGCCCCGAGGGATGCAAGGCCATCGACCGGCTCGGACCCTACGGCAGCCGACAGGAGGCCGAGCGCGCGCTCCAGACGGCTGAGGAGCGTAACGCCGCGTGGGACAACGACCCCGCCTGGAACGACGACCCGCCCCAGTGAACCCCGAGCGGTCGGGGCCGTGGGTCGGCGTCGTCGGTCTGGTGGTGATGCTCTGGCTCGTCATCTCGACTGTCCTCTACGCACCCTGGTGGGGTGTCGCGCTGCACGCCGTCGTCCTGGCCTGCTTCGTCCCGATGCTGCGGCGGTGGATCCATGACCGACCCGCCCTGGCCCCTGTCGTCCCGGTGCTCGCGCTCCTCGCCTGGGGTGTCGTCAACGCCGTCGGTGTGCTGGCGCTGGGGTGGCAGGTCGACTGAGCTGCTGGGGCCTGCTGAGTGTGACGTTCCGGCCCTGAAACCGACGATCTCAGGGCCGAAACGTCACACTCAGCGAGGATCAGCCGTCGAAGGAGTGCTCCGGTCCGGGGAACGTCGAGTCCGCCACCTCGTCGGCAAAGCGCGTCGCCGCGTCGCCGATGATGCCGTCCAGATCCGCGTACCGCTTGACGAAGCGGGGCGCACGGCCGCTGCGCAGTCCCATCGCGTCCTGCCACACCAGGACCTGCGCGTCGCAGCCGACGCCGGCTCCGATGCCCACCGTGGGGATGTGCAGGCGCCGGGTGATCTGTGCGGCCACCGGCGCCGGGACCATCTCCATCACGATGGCGAACGCGCCCGCGTCCTGCAGGGCGAGGGCGTCGTCGATGAGCTGCTGGCTCGAGTCGCCCCGTCCCTGCACCCGGTAGCCGCCCAGGTTGTGCTCGGACTGGGGCGTGAAGCCGATGTGCGCCATGACCGGGATGCCCGCATCGGTGAGCAGCTTGACCTGCGGCGCCATCTCCGCGCCGCCCTCGAGCTTCACGGCGTGCGCGCCCGCCTCCTTCATGAACCGCACCGCGGTGTCGAAGGCCTGCTCCGGAGAGCGTTGGTAGGAGCCGAAGGGCAGGTCGGCCAGGACCAGGGCACGGCGGGCGGTGCGCGCGACGGCCTTGACCAGCGGCAGCAGCTCGTCGACGGTCACCGGCAGTGATGTCTCGTAGCCGAAGACGTTGTTGGCCGCGGAGTCGCCGATGAACAGCACGGGGATGCCGGCGTCGTCGAAGATCTTGGCCGTGTACTGGTCGTAGGTGGTGAGCATCGCCCACCTGTGACCTTCCTCCTTCCACTGACGCAGGTGGTGGGTGCGCACACGACGCAGGTCGTGCGACGTCGTCGGGTTGGACGACGTGCTCGCGTCGCTCGAGGGCGCCGCGCGGGAGTCGTCAGCCGGGGCCGATCCGTACGGCGCGGGCTCCTCCGGCCCCGTGGTAGTCGACGCCGCACTGGTCGACCCCGCACTGGTCGACATCGTGTCGGAGGCCGTCTGGGCAGGGGTGTTCTCGGTCATGCTGTTCTCCTTCTCGCAGCCCCTCGGTGGGGGTCCACGGACAGTCCAAGCGTGCCCAGATCTGGCGGGGTTGTCACGTCGGTGTGCCCCACGTCACCGGTGTCAGAGGGACTCTCGCCAGCCGTTGGTCATCGGGACCCGGCGGTCGCGGCCGAAGTTGCGCCGGCTCACCTTGGGGCCGGGCGGGTACTGGCGCCGCTTGTACTCGGCCTTGTCGACGAGTGTGATGACCCGCTCGACGAGGGTTGGATCGAAGCCCTCGGCGATGACCTCGGCCGAGCCCAGGTCCCGCTCGACGTAGGCGTCCAGCACGGCGTCGAGCAGCTCGTACGGGGGGAGTGAGTCGGAGTCCAGCTGGCCGGGTCGCAGCTCGGCCGACGGCGGCTTGCTGATGGCGTTCTCGGGGATCGGCGGCTGCTCGCCACGACTCTCGGCCCACGCGTTGCGCCAGCGGGAGACCTCCCAGACGAGGGTCTTGGGCAGGTCCTTGATGGGGGCATAGGCGCCCACGGCGTCGCCGTAGATCGTGGAGTAACCGGTGGCCAGCTCGGACTTGTTGCCGCACGCGAGCACCAGGTGGCCGTACTGGTTGGACAATCCCATCCAGATGACGGCCCTGATGCGGGCCTGCAGGTTCTCCTCCGCGATCCCGTCGAGCTGCAGCGCCTCCTGGCCCAGCACGTCCTGGAACGCATCGAAGATCGGGGCGATGGGCACGGTGTCGAGCCGCAGCCCGGTGCGTCGGGCCAGCTCGGAGGCGTCAGACCGTGAGTGCTCGGTGGACCAGGCCGAGGGGTTGGAGACGCCGAAGACGTTCTCCGGTCCGAGCGCGTCGACGGCGATCGTGCCCACGAGCGTGGAGTCGATGCCGCCGGAGAGGCCGAGGAGAACCGACGACGCGCCGTTCTTGCGCACGTAGTCACGCAGGCCGAGCACGATGGCCCAGTACCGCTCGCCGAGGTCGTCCCACCGCTCGGTGAGGGCCGGCGACAGCGGCTCGTACGGCGCGGCCGTGTCCGCGGAGATGACGGTGCGGTGCACGCGCAGCCCGTGGAAGCGGGTGTCGCTGTCGGGCATCGCGGCGGTGGCGGCCGGCAGGTCGAGGTCGACCACCAGGAGCTCGGGCTCGAACTGTGCCGTGCGTGCCAGCAGCTCCCCGGTGGCGTCGACGACGAGCGAGTCGCCGTCGAAGACGAGCTCGTCCTGACCGCCGACGAGGTTGACGTAGGCCAGGGCGCAGTCGCCCTCTCGTGCGCGCCGTGCGCACAGCTCGAGCCGGCTGTCGTCCTTGGCGGCCTCGTAGGGTGAGCCGTTGAGCACCACGAGCAGGCCCGCTTCAGCCGCATCGGCCGCGGCGGAGGGACCGTCCTGCCAGATGTCCTCGCAGATGGCGAGGGCGACGTCGACGCCGCGCACCTGGATCACCTGCGTCTCGTTCCCGGGCACGAAGTGGCGGAACTCGTCGAAGACGCCGTAGTTGGGCAGATGGTGCTTGTCGTAGCGTGTCACGACGCGTCCGCCGGTGAGGACCGACGCGGAGTTGGTGGGCGCGTTCTTGGGCACCCCCAGGCGCTCGACGTCGATGTGGTCCTTGGCCGAGTCGAGGTGGCCGACCACGACGACGAGGTCGCCCAGGCCCTCCTGGTCAAGCCGGCGAGCCAGCTCCGGCACGGCGTCCTGGCTCGCCCGGATGAACGAGGCACGGTAGGCCAGGTCCTCGATCGGGTAGCCGTTGAGCACCATCTCCGGCATCACGAGCAGGTGGGCCCCGGCGGCAGCGGCGTCGCGGGCGCTGGCCAGCACGAGCTCGGTGTTGCCGGAGAGGTCACCGACGCGAGGGTTCACCTGGGCGAGGGCGAGACGCAGCTGAGGCATGCCGAAAGCCTAATGCGCAGCATGGATGGGCACGTCGTCGCGAGGTCGGGTCGATCGGTGCGCGACCAAGCCGACTGGCAGCTCTTTCGGTTGCTGCAGCACCGATCTGGGCTGGCGTGTGAGATCGGTGCCTGAGCAACCCAAAGCCCAGCGATTCGGTTGCGACGACACCGATCGAACGAGAGCGGAGCACGTGAGACGATGATGGCGGGTCATCGACGTGGCCTCCGGACGAGGGCGCCGTACCCGGCCAGCGACAAGACGGCGCGCTGGAGGCAGCCATGGCATGGACCGTCCTGATCATCTCCGGAGTGCTCGAGGCCGTGTGGGCCACCGCTCTCGGTCGCTCCGACGGCTTGTCCCGGCTGGTGCCCTCGGTCGTGTTCGCGATGGCGCTCGTGGTCAGCATGATCGGGCTGGCCTACGCGATGCGTGAGCTGCCGGTGGGCACGTCCTACGCCGTCTGGGTGGGCATCGGTGCCACCCTGACCGTGGTCTACGCGATGCTCAGCGGCGACCAGCAGTTCTCGTGGTCCTCGGCCCTCTTCCTGGCGATGATCGTGGGAGGTGTGGTGGGCCTCAAGGCGGTCCACTGACCCTCACGAAGGGTGTGCTCTGCCGGGCGCCCCATGACACCACGGGCCCCGTGGGGATCGTCATCTCCTCGAAACACGAGCCGTGCGAGGATGACGCCATGAGTAAGCAGGAAGACTTCGTGCTGCGGGCCATCGAGGAGCGCGACGTGCGCTTCGTCCGGCTTTGGTTCACCGATGTCCTGGGCTCGCTGAAGTCGGTCTCGATCGCACCGGCCGAGCTCGAGGGCGCCTTCGCCGAGGGCATCGGCTTCGACGGCTCGGCCATCGAAGGGTTCGCCCGGGTGCACGAGGCCGACATGCTCGCCAAACCGGACCCGACGAGCTTCCAGCTGCTGCCGTGGCGGGGCGAGACCCCGGCGACGGCGCGCATGTTCTGCGACATCGCGATGCCCGACGGCTCGCCGTCGTACGCCGACCCCCGCCATGTGCTCAAGCGCGCGCTCACCAGGGCCGCGGACGCCGGGTTCACGTACTACACGCATCCCGAGATCGAGTTCTACCTCTTCAAGGGCAAGCCGCCTGCCGGGGGTCGTCCTGAGCCGGTCGACGACAGCGGCTACTTCGACCACACGGCGCAGGGAGCCAGCCAGGACTTCCGGCGCGAGGTCATCACGATGCTGGAGAGCATGGGCATCAGCGTCGAGTTCAGCCACCACGAGGGCGGCCCGGGGCAGCAGGAGATCGACCTGCGCTACGCCGACGCCCTCAGCATGGCCGACAACATCATGACCTTCCGCACCGTCGTGCGGGAGGTGGCGCTCGGCCAGGACAAGTGGGCCTCCTTCATCCCCAAGGCCTTCACCGAGCACCCTGGGTCCGGCATGCACACGCACGTCTCGCTGTTCGAGGGTGATGAGAACGTCTTCTACGAGGCGGGCGCTGAGTACCAGCTGTCCCGTACCGGTCGTCAGTTCATCGCCGGGATCCTGGAGCACACGCCGGAGATCACCGCCGTCACCAACCAGTGGGTCAACTCCTACAAGCGACTGGCCGGCGGGGGGGAGGCGCCCAACTACGTCTGCTGGGGGCACAACAACCGTTCGGCGCTCGTGCGGGTGCCCATGTACAAGCCGCACAAGAGCGGTTCGGCGCGGGTCGAGCACCGCGGGATCGACGCCGGCTGCAACCCCTACCTCGCGTTCGCGCTCGTGCTCGCCGCCGGCCTCAAGGGCATCGAGAACGAGTACGACCTCCCCCGGAGGCCGAGGACAACGTGTGGGGCCTCAGCGAGGGTGAGCGCCGGGCGATGGGCATCGCGCCGATGCCTCGGAACCTGGATGAGGCGATCCGCACGATGGAGAGCTCGGAGCTGGTGGCCGAGACCCTCGGTGAGCACGTCTTCGACTTCTTCCTGCGCAACAAGCGGGCAGAGTGGCAGGACTACCGGTCCCAGGTGACACAGTTCGAGATCGATCGCCTGATGCCGACGCTCTGAACGCGGCACGCCACGTGTCGTAACCTGCAAGGGTGCCCACGACTGAGACGCCCGAGCTCGCCCTGGCCCGGCGGGGTTTCCTGGACGGGACGGCGGCCGCGGCCAACCTGGCGCTCCTGGAGGGGATCGAGGATGCCGTCGTCGAGGAGATCGTCGCCGCACCGAGCCCGGACACCGCGCTCACCTCGTTGGTGCAGATCGCCGAGTCGTGGGGCAAGGACCGGCTGCTCGAGGCGATGCGCGAGGACGATGAGCTGCGGACACGGCTGCTCCTGGTCCTCGGGACCAGCGACGCGCTCGGCAGCTTCCTGGCGCGCCACCCCGAGCACGTCGAACAGCTGGGACGTGACCGGCTGGCGCGGGAGCCGCTGACCCTGGATCGGATGCGCACACAGCTCGGCAGCGCCGCCGACGCCGACGAGCTGCGGATCTCCTACCGTCGCAAGCTGCTGCACGTCACGGCCCGCGACCTGACCGGCATCACGACCTTCGAGCAGGTCTCGGCCGAGCTGGCCGATCTTGCCGTCGCGACGCTCGGCGCCGCGTTGGACCTCGCGCGCGAGGAGGTGCCCGAGCACGAGTCGGTCCGGCTCTCGATCATCGCGATGGGCAAGACCGGTGGTGAGGAGCTCAACTACCTCAGCGACGTGGACGTCATCTTCGTGCACGAGCCGGCTGAGGGCGTCGACGGTGACGTCGCCCTGCGCGCGGCCACCAAGCTGGCCTCGCGCACCATGCAGCTGTGCTCGGAGCACACCAGCGAGGGCACCATCTGGGAGGTCGACGCCAACCTGAGACCCGAGGGCAAGAACGGCCCACTCAGCCGGACGCTGTCCAGCCACCTCGCCTACTACGACCGGTGGGCCTCGACGTGGGAGTTCCAGGCGCTGCTGAAGGCCCGGTACGCCGCTGGCGACGAGGAGCTGGCGCAGTCCTACCTGGAGGCCGTCCGGCCGATGGTCTGGCAAGCGAGCACGCGTGAGAACTTCGTGCGGGACGTGCGGGCGATGCGCCGGCGGGTCATCGAGAACATCCCCTCCCACCACCGGGATCGCCAGCTCAAGCTCGGCGCCGGGGGTCTGCGCGACGTCGAGTTCGCCGTCCAGCTGTTGCAGCTCGTGCACGGACGGGGCGATGACTCGCTGCGCAGTCCGACGACGCTGGTGGCGCTGCGAGCGCTCACAGCAGGCGGCTACGTCGGACGTCAGGACGGCGCTGCGATGCAGGAGGCCTATGAGTTCCTGCGTCGTCTGGAGCACCGGATCCAGCTGTTCAAGCTGCGCCGCAACCACGTGGTCCCGGACGATGCGGAGGACCTGCGTCGGCTCGGTCGCAGCATGGGGTTCACGCAGAATGCCGGTCAGGTGCTGGAGGAACGGTGGCAGGCGCACCGGCGAGTGGTGCGCCGGCTGCACGAGAAGCTGTTCTTCCAGCCGTTGCTGGAGGCGGTGACCTCGATCCCGGCCGCGGGTCTGCGGCTCACCACCGATGCCGCCCAGGAGCGACTCAAGGCGCTCGGCTTCACCGACCCGCAGGGCGCACTCACGCACATCAAGGCCCTCACCGCGGGTGTCTCGCGTCGAGCGGCCATCCAGCGATCGCTGTTGCCCGCGATGCTGGAGTGGTTCGCGGAGTCGCCGGCCCCCGATGCCGGACTGCTGGCATTCCGCAAGATCTCCGAGGGTCTGGGGGAGTCGCCGTGGTACCTGCGCAAGCTCCGCGACGAAGGTGAGGGAGCCAGTCAGCTGGCGCAGGTGCTGGGCTCCAGCCGGTACGTCACGGACCTGATCCTGCGGGCACCGGACTCCGTCGCGCTGCTCGGCGACGCCGACGCACTGGTGCCTCGGGACCTTCGCAGGCTGCGGACCGAGATGGAGGCGGCGGCGCGCCGTCACAGCAAGGCCCAGGACGCCATCCGGGCGATCCGCCGGGTCCGGCGGCGTGAGCTCTCGCGCATCGGTATCGCCGACGTGCTGGACCTGCTGGAGGTCACCCAGGCGTCGCGGGCGCTGTCCGACGCCACCGAGGCGACCTTGGCCGGTGCGCTGCAGGCCTCGGTCAAGGCGGTGGAGGCCGAGCGTGGTCCCCTCCCGACGCGCATGGCGATCGTGCTCATGGGTCGTCTCGGCGGTCGCGAGTCCGGGTACGGCTCGGACGCCGACGTCATGTTCGTGCACGAACCTCTTCCGGACGCCGATGAGTCACAGGCGGCGAGCGCCGCCACCGCCGTCGCCACGGGCCTGCGCACGATGCTGTCGGCCGCCGGGCACGATCCGCCGTTGGACGTCGACGCCGACCTGCGTCCCGACGGCCGCAACGGCCCGCTGGTGCGCTCCTTCGCCGCCTACTGCTCCTACTACGAGAAGTTCTCGGCCGTGTGGGAGTCCCAGGCGCTGCTGCGTGCTCGCGCCAGCATCGGTGATGAGGACCTGTGTGCACGGTTCACCGAGCTCATCAACCCCTTGCGCTGGCCGGAGGACGGGCTGAGCGAGAAGGCCGTCCGCGAGATCCGGCGGATCAAGGGACGGGTGGAGTCCGAGAGGCTGCCCCGTGGGGCCAACCCGAACACCCATCTCAAGCTCGGCCGCGGTGGTATCGCCGACGTGGAGTGGACGGTGCAGCTGTTGCAGATGCGGCATGCGCACGCCGTGCCCGGTCTGCGCACCACGAGCACGCTCGAGGCCCTGCACGCCGCCGTGGACGCGGACCTCGTGGCGGCCGAGGACGCCGAGCAGCTGGAGGCGGCATGGCGTCTGGTGAGCCGGATCCGTAACGCCGTGGTGCTGATGCGTGCCAAGCCCGCGGAGTCCATGGTCGAGCAGGTCGACGATCGGGCCGGGGTCGCCTACCTGCTGGGGTACGGCATCGACGACAGCGAACGGATGGTCGATGACTACCTGCGCGCCACCCGGCACGCGCGGTCCGTCGTCGAGAGGGTCTTCTGGGAGTGATGAGGCGAGGGCCGCTCACGTCCTGACGCCGTGTGCTCGGCTCCCGTCGGTGGCTGACTCGCACGAGTCATCGCCCGTCCGGCCGTATCGTGGGGGAGCGGACCGCTCGATCAGGCAGTCGCGGACTCGCGTTCCTCGGCTGCGGCCTTGGCAGCCTCGCGCTTCTGGCGCCGCAGGGCCTTGGACTCCGGGCTCTTGCCCTGCTTGTAGGGGTCGTCCGGCTTGACCGAGAAGGCGGCCAGCTGTCGGGCGACGCTGGCCAGCTGCCGGCTGAGCCGGCCGGAGTTGTACTGCAGGCCGTGGCGCTCGCAGATCTCGCGGATCTCCTTGGCGATCTCGGGGTACCGACGCGCGGGGATGTCCGGGAACAGGTGGTGCTCGATCTGGTGGCTCAGGTTGCCGCTCATCACGTGGAAGGGCAGGGTGCCGCTGATGTTGGCCGAGCCGAGCAGCTGACGCAGGTACCACTGGCCGCGGTTCTCGTTCTCGGCATCCTCCTCGGCGAAGGTCTGCACCTCCGCGGGGAAGTGGCCGCAGAAGATGATGAGGAATGTCCAGATGTTGCGGATCAGGTTGGCTGCAAAGTTCGCGCCGAGCACCGCGAGCGGTGCCCACCAGCCGACGAACGGCACGAGGGCCAGCGCGAGGAGCGGGTAGGCGACGTAGTCCTTGACCACCTGTCGGCGAGCCTTGCGGGCCGCCCGGCTCTTGCGGCCCGCGAATTCCTTCTTGCTCATCTTGCCGCCGAGGTACTCATCGAGCTCCAGGCCGTGGTACATCACGCCCCACTCGAAGAAGAGCATGAGCACGAAGGCGAGCGGCAGGTTGAAGCGGTGGTTCGGGTACCACGGCTGGTCGTCGTCGATGCGCAGCAGCCCGTAGCCGATGTCGCGGTCCTTGCCGTGGATGTTGGTGTACGTGTGGTGGATGAAGTTGTGCCCGTGCTTCCAGTCCTGGGCCGGGGCGACGTTGTCCCACTCATAGCGCTTGCCGTCCACGAGGGGGTCGTTCATCCAGTCGTACTGGCCGTGCATCACGTTGTGGCCGATCTCCATGTTCTCCAGGATCTTGGAGAGACCGAGCAGCACGATGCCGGCGATGAACGTGGGCAGGAAGAAGGGAGTGAGGACGCCGATGCGGCCCAGCACCTCGCACGCGCGCTGGATCTTGATGATGCGGCGGATGTAGTTGGCGTCAGCCTGACCGAGCGAGTCGAGGGTGCGCTGGCGGATGGCGTCGAGCTCCTCGCCGAAGGAGTCCAGCTCCTCGGCACTCATGTACTCCAGGCCGATGGTCGATCGCTTGGAGGTGTCCTCGCCCACGAGGGGAGCGGGCGCGGCGTTGTGCTGGGAGGCGTCGTAGGTGGTGGTGGGGCGTTTGGTGGACATGTGTCTCCCTCTCCTAGAGTGCGACGCTGACGTCGCCGACGGGAACGTTGACGCAGACCTTGATGGTCTCGTCGGTGTTGGCGCAGACCTCGCCGCTGATGACGTGACGCACGGCGCCGCCCAGCTTCTTGACCGCGCAGGTGTTGCAGACCCCCATCCGGCAGCCGAAGTCCGGTGTCAGGCCGGCGGACTCGGCCTGCTCGAGGATGGTGGCTCCGCTGTTGTCGACGCTGGTGTCGGACTCCTCGAAGGCGAGCGTGCCGACGGCCTCGTCAGCGCTCTGCTCGAGGAGCGCCGGGTCGACCGTGGGTACCTTGAAGTACTCGGTGTGCAGCAGGTCGGTGGCGTCGAGCTCGTCGTAGGTCTCGCGCACGCTGGCGATCAGGCCGGCGGGTCCGCAGACCCACGTGGGCACGGTGGTGGGGTCGACGCCCAGGTGCTTGAGGTGGTCGACGTGGAAGCGTCCTGCGAGTGCGGCGGCGGGTTCGGGCTCACGGGTGTAGACCCGCACGACCTGTGCGTCCGGCAGCTGTTCGGCGAGGGTGTCCAGCTCGGTGCTGAACATCTCGTCCCGTCGGGACTTGGCGTAGTGCAGGAAGGTGACCTTGCCGCGATGGCCGCGGTCGCGCAGGGTGCGCGCCATGGACATGACCGGTGTGATGCCCGAACCGCCGCTCACCAGGGCGATCTCGTCCGGCACGGCGTCGGGCAGTACGAAGTCGCCGGTGGCCTGGGACAGGTGGACGACGGTGCGCCGTGCGAGCTCGGAGTTGAGGAAGCGTGAGACGTAGCCGTCCTCGTGGGCCTTGACCGAGACGCTGATGGTGCCCTGGCGCTTGCCGGCCGCGCAGGAGACGGAGAAGACGCGGACCTTGCGGGTGCCGTCGACCTCGATCCCGAACTCCACGTGCTGGCCGGGCCGGAAGCCGCGCCAGGCGCCGTTGGGCCGCAGGACGACGGTCGTGGCGACGTCGGTCTCGCGGATCACGTCGACGACGCGGGCCCGCACCAGCTCGACGGTCATCATCGGGTGCACCTGGTCGAGGTAGTGATCGACGGTGTGCGGTGACGTGAGGGCCTTGACGGGGCGGGAGGTGAGTGCGCTGCGGACCAGACCCAAGGGAAGCACCTCTCTCGACGTTCGACTGCCTTCAGTGAACAACCGTACACCGAAAGTGTGTCGAGTTCGAGTGCTTGGAGCAAGAGTTTGGGAGCGTGAGCCGCCGCACGTGGGTGAACGCCTGTGCTCCGTGTGATGACGGGCGGGTCTGGAAGGCGACCGATAGGGTTGCCGTGTGACCGAGACCGCCGGCCTCAGCCGTCAGGAGCAGAAGGAGCGCACCCGTCAGGCGATCCTCGACGCGGCGCTGGAGCTCAGCGGGACCAGCGGGTTCGCCCAGCTCAGCCTGCGGCAGGTGGCCCGGCAGGCCGGCATCGTCCCCACTGCCTTCTACCGCCACTTCGCATCGATGGACGACGTCGGACTTGCCCTGGTGGAGCGGTCCTTCCAGACCCTGCGCGCCATGATCCGCGACGCTCAGCGCGATCCCGAGACGTTCGCCAACATCATCGACGCCTCGGCAGAGATCCTCGTGCGGGTCGTCAAGCAGAACAAGGCGCACTTCGGGTTCGTGGCGCGCGAGCGCGCCAGCGGGTCCGCAGCGGTCCGGATGGCCATCCTGCGGGAGCTGGAGCTGTTCATCTCCGAGCTCGGCGTCGTGCTCGCCCGGCTGCCCAACATCGAGAACTGGTCGAGCGAGGACGTCAAGCTCGCCGCGGGCCTGTTCGTGCGCAACATGGTCTACCGCGCGGAGCAGGTCGTGCAGACGCCTGACGGACGCCCGGACCTGGAGGAGGAGATCAAGCGCAAGGCGCGACGCGAGATGCGTCTGATCGTCCTCGGGTTCGAGAAGTGGCAGAGCCAGGGCCCTGCCGACCGGCAGTCCTCAGCCGCTGGTGACGCGTGAGGCGTGCTCGTCCTGCGCGGCGCTGGCCAGCCGGTCCAGTGCGAGCTTGAAGATGTCGTCGCCGAGCTGGTCCTCCAGCAGCTGCATGATGCCGGGGTCGGTCTCGAACTCTGCGGACCACTCGGCGTAGCAGGTCGTCTCGGTGTCGGCCGTGATGCTGATCCGAGCGCGGTGGTCGGTGATCGGGAAGGGCGGCTCGGGCATGGAGTACGACAGGGTGTGTGCCTCGTCGTCCTGCTCGAGCACGGTGACGACGAGCTCGGGGGAGGACTCGGGGCCGCCGGTGTAGATGTTGAGCCGAGGGTGCCATTGGGCGAAGTCCTGGGCGAGGTCCCAGACGAGGGAGCTGGGGGCGGCGACGAAGGTGCGACGAGTGATGCGAGCCATGGTCTTCCTGGGTCGACGGCAACTGATCTGACACAGTCAACCGTCTCCGAGCCGCCAGGGCACCATCGAGGGCATGAGGCATATCTCACGTTTCCGCAGCCGCTCGATCCCCGTGCTGGTGGGCTCGCTCGTGTCGCAGGTACGGCCTACCGTGGCGACATGCCACTGGTGACCTACAAGGACCTGTGCGTCGACGTCGCCGACCTGCAGGTGGCCCGTGACTTCTGGGCCCCGACGCTCGGGCTGGACGTCGTCCCCGATGGCGACGGGTCCGGCGAGATCCACCTCGAGGGCCCCACGCCGCAGCACACCGTGTGGCCGTGCGTCGTGCCCGAGCCCAAGACGGTCAAGAACCGCGTGCACCTCGACGTGCACGCTGGGGTGCCCCTCATCCCCGGCACGACGCGGCTCAGTGAGCCCGGTGAGTTCCGTTGGACGGTCGTCGCGGGTCCGGAGGGCGATGAGATCTGCACCTTCGTGCGGGACGAGGTCCCTGAGTATCGCCTCTACGAGGTCGCCGTGGACGCTGCGGACCACGCCTCGCTCGCCGTGTGGTGGCAGCAGCTCTGGGGCGGCCGGCTCGGTCATGACGAGGACGGGTGCTCATGGATCGACGGCATTGCGGGTGTGCCGTTCGAGGGATTCACCTTCGAGTCCGTGCCCGAGTCCAAGACGGTCAAGAACCGCATCCACTGGGACGTGCGGCTGGCCGGCGGCGCCAGCGTGGACGACGTCCTGGACGCCGGTGCGACGCTCCTGCGTGCCCCGGACGACGAGATCGAGTGGGCCGTGCTGGCCGACCCTGAGGGCAACGAGTTCTGCGTCTTCGCGCAGGAGGCGCCATGACCACCGCGGCACAGCTGCGCAAGGCATGCCTGGCGCAACCGGAGGTGGAGCAGGTCGAGCGCGACGGACAGCGGGCCTGGGCGGTCGACGGCACGGTGTTCGCGGCCCTCGACGCCGACGGCCACGCCCGACTCGACCTCGCCCGCCCCGATGCCGAGCGCATGGCCGAGGAGCTGGACGGGGCGGTGACGCGTCGAGGTGGCGTCACCGTCGACCTCCCGGCGATCAACGGCATGGCCCTGAACCACTGGGTTCGTCAGGCCTGGCGGCACCGGGCGCCGCGTCGCCTGGTCGTGGAGCAGGACGAGGCGGCGCGCGCCGCCTCATCTGGCGCCACGGACCTGCCGGCAGTGGGGCGTGCGGCCACCGGTGCCCTGCACGCGTCTGGCCTGCGCACGCTCGACGACGTCGCTGCCCGTTCGCCCGATGAGGTGGCCGCCCTGCATGGCGTCGGGCCCAAGGCGGTGCGGATCCTGCGGGAGGCCTTGGCCGATCGAGGTGTCTCATGGTGAGCCTCACCCGGGTCCTGGAGCTCGACGATGCTGCTGAGCTCGCCGCGGTGTGGCGTGAGAACCGCGCCTTCCTGGCGTCCTCGGGGCCGCGTCGCGAGGACGAGTTCTTCACCGAGGAGGGACAGCTCGAGGTCATCGGGGAGAGTCTCGCCCGCTGTGCTGCCGGGCATTCCCTGCCTCTGGTGGTCGTGGAACCCAGTGCCGCGGGGCGAGGGGCGATCGTCGGCGCGGTGACGCTCAGCAGCATCATCCGCGGGGCCTTCCAGTCCGCGAGCATCGGCTACTGGCTGGCCGCCGGCGCCACCGGGCGAGGGATCATGACCCAGGCGGTCGAGGAGGCCGCCGAGTGGGCCTTCGGTGAGCTGGGGCTGCATCGCCTGCAGGCCGAGGTGATGCCGGCCAACACCGCTTCCGTGCGAGTGCTGGAGCGCACCGGGTTCATCCAGTACGGCCGGGCGCCGGACTACCTGTGCATCGACGGTCGCTGGGAGGAGCACCTGCTGTTCCAGCGCATTGCGTCGAGCTGAGCGTCAAGGGGTCATCGCCGGCGGTCGGCGACCCCGAGGATGAACTCAGCCTGTCCCAGGTGCTGCAGGCAGTCGCCGACCACGCTCACCAGCCGGACCGATGCGGTGACGGGCGGGTCCCACGAGTCGTCGACGACCCGGTCCAGCTCGGCGGTCTCGAGGGAGCGGACATACTCCAGCGTCAGGTCGTGGACGTCAGCGTGGTAGGCGGCGAGCAGCTCTCCGTGGGCCCGTACGGCGGCGACGTCGTCGGCGCTGTGCCCGTAGCCGGTCGCCTCCGGCCCGAACGGCAGGTCGAAGCGGTCCCGCCACCGCAGCCACGCCTGGGGCCTGCCGGCGAGCTCGGCCAGGTGGTCGTCCTGCACGCGGCTGAGGTGCCACACCAGCCAGGCCGGCGTGTTGGCGCCGGGGTCGATGCGAAACGTCGCCCGCTCGAGGTCCAGCCCGGTGCACACGGACTCCACCAGCTCGCGGATCCGATCGAAGGAATCCTCCAGGACAGCGATGGTCGTCGTGGGTTCTATCATGAACCCACTGTGACACCGGTGCTGTCGGACCGCGCGGCCATGAACCTCCCGCGCGGACACTAGTGTGAACGCCATGGCCCACCTGGACCCGACACGAGACATCGTCACGCTCACCGCCGATCTCGTGGACGTCGCCTCGGAGAGCTTCGGCGAGCAGGAGCTGGCCGACGCCGTCGAGCAGGTGCTGCAAGACCAGGCGCACCTCGACGTGACGCGCGACGGACACACGCTTGTTGCCCGGACGTCGCTCGGCCGTGCGGAGCGGGTCGTGATCGCCGGACACCTTGACACCGTCCCGGCCAACGACAACTTCCCCTCCCGCCTGGAGGGCGACGTCCTGTGGGGGCTGGGCTCGTGCGACATGAAGGGTGGTGTGGCCGTGGCGCTGAAGCTCGCCGCCACCGTGGCCGAGCCGGTCCGCGACGTCACCTACGTCCTCTACGAGGCCGAGGAGGTCGCAGCCGTCCACAACGGTCTGGGCCGCATCGCACGCGAGCAGCCTGACCTCCTGGCCGCCGACTTCGCCATCCTCATGGAGCCGTCCGACGCCGGCGTCGAGGCCGGCTGCCAGGGCACGATGCGCATCGACGTGATGGCCCGGGGCGAGCGCGCACACTCGGCCCGTTCATGGCGGGGGAGCAACGCCATCCACGCCGTCTCGCCGGTGCTGGCCAAGCTCGCCGCCTACGAGCCGCGCCGCGTCGTCATCGACGGCCTGGAGTACCGCGAGGGCCTCAACGCCGTGGGCATCAGCGGAGGCGTCGCGGGCAACGTCGTGCCTGATGAGGCGTGCGTCAGCATCAACTACCGCTTCGCGCCCGACCTCACCGAGGAGCAGGCCCTCGCTCACCTGCACGAGCTCTTCGGTGAGTACGAGATCGTCGTCACCGACACGGCGCCCGGGGCGCTGCCGGGCCTGGAGCGTCCGGCAGCCGCCGCGTTCATCGAGGCGATCGGCGCCACGCCACGGCCGAAGTTCGGGTGGACCGACGTCGCCCAGTTCACCCAGCTCGGCGTCCCGGCCGTCAACTACGGACCCGGCGACCCGCTGTACGCCCACAAGCAGGACGAGCACGTCTCCACGGCCCAGCTCGTGGCCGTCGAGGATGCCCTGAGGAGATGGTTGAGCCCATGACGTCGTACGACAAGGGACCGGTCCGGCTGCGACGTGGCCGGATCCCCAACAGCACCACCGACCAGCGTCTGCTGGACTCCCGTGGGCCCGCCGACTGGGTGCACACCGACCCCTGGCGCGTGCTGCGCATCCAGGCGGAGTTCGTGGAAGGCTTCGGCACGCTGTCCGAGCTCGGTCCGGCGGTCTCGGTCTTCGGGTCGGCACGCACCAAGCCGGACGACCCCATGTACGAGACCTCCCGCCGGGTGGCGGAGAAGCTCTGTGATCGCGGGTACGCCGTCATCACCGGGGGTGGGCCGGGAGCGATGGAGGCGGCCAACCGCGGTGCGAGCGAGTGCGGCGGGGCTTCGGTCGGCCTGGGCATCGAGCTGCCGCACGAGCAGGGTCTCAACGACTGGGTCGACCTCGGCATCAACTTCCGCTACTTCTTCGTGCGCAAGACGATGTTCGTCAAGTACTCCCAGGGCTACATCGTCATGCCCGGCGGGTTTGGCACTCTCGATGAGCTCTTCGAGGCGTTGACGCTCTCACAGACCGGCAAGATCACGACGTTCCCGATCGTGCTGTTCGGGACCGCGTACTGGGGCGGCCTGATCGACTGGCTCCGCACGACGATGCTGTCGGACCGCAAGATCAACGAGTCCGACCTTGACCTGCTCCTGCTCACCGACGACGTGGACGAGGCCGTCTCCTACTTCGACGCTGTCGCGTCGTCCTGATTCCGGAGTGACTCGGCGGTGGGTACGGAGTGACTCGGCAGTGGGTACGGAGTGACTCGGCGGTGGGTACGCAGTGACTCGCGAGTGGCTTCCCACACGTCACACAGGCCACAGGCGTCACGGTGTGGCTCCCGGGAACGGTGGGGTCGGCAACTTACTGTGGGGTCATGACCACCCCCCGCCCCAGCACCACCCCCAGTACCCCACCACGGGGCCGGCGGTCGACCGCGCGTTCGGCGCGTAGGGTCGTCGCCGTCCTCCTGCTCCTGGCCGCACTCGCGGCCGGCGTCGCAGCCATCGTCGTCGGCGCGCCGGTGCTCGTCCCCGGAGCCGTCGGGGCGATCGTCGCGGTCGCCGTCAGTGCCCGACTGCTGAGCGACGAGACCGCCCAAGCCCGTCGGGACTGGGCACGTGACCGTGCCGTCCTGGCCCACCAGCACACTCGTGAGGCCACCGTCCGGGCCCGTGAGCACGCCGCCTTCGCCGAACACATGGCCGGTGCGGTCAAGGCCGGGCGCGATGAGGTGGAGCGGCTGCTCACCGAGCTGGCCACTGCGGCAACCTCCCTCGCGGAGGCCGAGCAGGCCTACGCCGAGGCCGCCCGGCGCGGCGATCGCCTGGAGTCCGAGCTGGGCTCGGTCAAGCGGACGCTGGAGACCACTCGCAACGAGCTGCGCCATGCCCAGGACGCGCTGGCCGAGAGCCAGTCCGCCGAGCTCCAGGCCCGCACCGAGCTGCTGGCCTGGCAGCAGGCCGACGACACCCGCAAGTACGCCTGAGTCCCAGTCACGAGCTCGCCGGGGGGTCTGGCGTGGGCAGTGGCACCGCGATAGGAGATAATGGTTGACGGCGTCCTGTCCCGGGCGTCAGGACGAGAGGGGAACCCATGGCGGCCATGAAGCCTCGCACTGGTGACGGACCGATGGAGGTCACCAAGGAAGGGCGCTGCATCGTCATGCGTGTGCCTCTTGAAGGCGGTGGACGTCTCGTGGTGGAGCTGAACAACGAGGAAGCCACCACCCTCGGCGACGCCCTCAAGGCCGTCTGAGCCCGACTCCTGATGTACGGACTCACCGTCCGATGGTCGCTGGATGCCGCCCCCGACGGCACGCTGGAGCGACTGCGGAGCTACGTCGAGGACACGTCCTTCGCCCGGTTCGCCGGCATGGACGGCCTGCGCTTCAAGTCCTGGCGCGCCCGGGCCGGCGAGTGGTTCGAGGGCAGCTACGTCTTCGTGAGTGACGAGGCCCGCACCGCCTTCCAGACACAGTTCGAGGCCACGGCCCACGAGGCGCCGGGGACGACGATCGTCGGCACGCCTCCGGTGCTCATCGAGGCGCACGAGATCGTGGCTGTGGTACGGGGGCCCTCGGGATTCCGCTCGGCGGCTCGTTTCGAGGAGTGAGCGTCGCCGGGACGGCCCTCAGCGCCGCCGTGTCGCGGCGAGCAGCCCGTCGCCGACCGGCAGGAGCACGGGCACGAGCCGTTCGTCGGCGACCACCTGGTCGATGAGCTCACGGATCGCGACCGTCTGGGGGTCGCGCTGCGTGGGATCGGCCACCCGGTCGTGCCACAACGTGTTGTCGACGACGATGACTCCACCCGGGCGGACCAGGCGCAGGGCCTGCTCGAGGTACTCCGCGTACTCGACCTTGTCCGCATCGATCAGCACGAGGTCATAGGCATTGTCGGTCAGGCGTGGCAGGACCTCCAGCGCGGACCCGGTGATGAGGCGGAACCGCTGCGGCAGGATGCCCGCGGCGGTGAAGACCTCGCGCGCGTGCCGCTGGTTCTCGGCCTCCAGGTCGACGGAGGTGAGGATGCCGTCACGACCCATGCCACGCAACAGCCACAGGCCGGAGACCCCTGTGCCGGTGCCGATCTCCACGACCGCCTTGGCCTCGAGCAGGGAGATGAGGAACTGCAGTGTGGCACCGGTGCCGGTGCCGACCGGGGAGACCCCGACGTCCTCGGCGCGCTGCCGCGCTTCGGCGAGGTGTTCGTCCTCATCGAGGAGGTCCTCGGCGAACTGGAGGCTGGCTGCGTTGGTGATGGCCCGGTCCCTTTCTCACGTCCCACTTCGTGGTGCTGTGCACAGCATAGTGAGCCAGCGACCCCACACGGTGGAACCGAGCGACACGGCGAGGGAGAATGGTCGGGGAACCGTCAGGCTCCTCTGGGCGTTCTCTCAGAGTGGCCAAGCACGATTCAAGGCATGAAGGCTGATCCGAAGGCTGGGGACGTGACCACGCAGACGCTCGAGTGGGACGACATCGTGCAGGAGCACTCTGCACGTGTGTACCGGCTCGCGTACCGGCTGACCGGCAATCGCCAGGACGCTGAGGACCTCACCCAGGACGTCTTCGTCCGGGTGTTCCGCTCGCTGCAGACCTACGAGCCGGGCAACTTCAACGGGTGGATCCACCGCATCACCACCAACCTGTTCCTCGATCGGGTGCGCCGCGGCGCGAAGATCCGCATGGACGGGTTCACCGAGGGCGCGGAGGAGCGTCTGCCCAGCGGTGAGGTCGGGCCGGACTCCGTCCTGCACGACGCTGGGTTCGACTCCGACATCGAGACCGCGTTGGCCGCGTTGCCCGAGGAGTTCCGCGTCGCCGTCGTCCTGTGCGACGTCGAAGGGCTCTCCTACGAGGAGATCGCGGGAGTCCTGGGTGTCAAGCTCGGGACCGTCCGCTCGCGCATCCACCGCGGCCGCACGCAGCTGCGGGCCGCGCTCTCGCACCGTGCCCCCTCCATCGGGCGGACTCGCTTCCTCGGACCGATCACGACCTGATGACACACCTGGACCGAGACGTCGCCGCGTTCGTGGACGGGCAGCTGTCGCCCGACGCCGCGGCGCTGGCGCGCCAGCACGTCGCCGAGTGCACGCGCTGCCGCGACGCGGTGTCCCAGCAGCGGCTGCTGAAGTCCCGCATGCAGACCGGCTCGGTCCCCGGTCCGCCGCCGAGCCTGCTCGCCTCGCTCTGCTCGGTGCCGTCCATCGCCGCCGAGCCCGAGTCGCGTCGTGAACGGTGGCGACGCTCCCCGGCCGTGGGTGCCGGCGCTGCCCTCGTCGGCGCGTCGCTGCTGGTCGTGGCGCTCGCGTTCGTCGTGGGCGCCCACGAGCATCGTGAGGCTGATCCGGTCCACCCGACGTTCGACGACTACACGGCCGACTTCGTCATCGGGTACGGCACGGCCACCGACACCATGACGTCCGAGGCGCTCGCCGCCCTCAGCGAGCAGGGCTGGCCGTGCCACCCCGAGCTGGCCGCCGGGGACCTGCAGCGGGTCGACGGCCGCTGGCACGGGGAGAACGGGGACACGGTCTCCCTCACCTACACCGACGGGCGCGAGCGACTGCGGCTCTATGAGAAGGCCGGCACGCTCGACGACGACGCGCTGCACGGCTTCGCACTGCGCACGATGGGGGAGCGGCGGGTGTGGATCCGCGAGGGCGACCCCACGGTCGCCACCTGGGATGCTGACGGCATCGTGTTCATCGCCGTCACCGACGTCGATGAACAACGGCTCGCCGCCGCGGTCTCGGAGCTTCCGGAGCCGCGTGAACCGCGAGATGCCGCCGCCCGGATGGGTGACGGACTGGATCGCATGACGTCCTGGGTCAGTCCCTGACGCTCGAGGAGCAGCCTGCCGGGGATCAGGTCGCCTCGGTGTCGAACGGTGGTCGTTCGCCGGGACGTAGGAGGCGGTCCGAGCGCGTCGCTGGTGAGGCCGAAGGTCCCGAGACCGACGGGGCGTCCAACAGGTTGCGCCGCACCACCTCGCGGGGGTCGAGCGTGCTCAGGTCGACGTCGGAGAAGTCCTGACCGAGCTCGCGGCCGAGGTCGTTCTTGGCGTTGTCGGCCATCCGGCGCACCGTGCGCACCAGTCCTGCAGCCTGCTTGGCCATGCCGGGCAGCTTGTCCGGGCCGAAGACCAGCAGACCGACGATCACGATGACCGCGATCTCGGCCCAGCCCATCCCGAACACGGGACGGTCCTACAGGCTGCCGGCCGGGGACAGCCCCAGCTGCATCCCCGCGAGCCCACGGGAGCGGCCCGTGAGCTGGTCGGCGACCTGCTGCAGGACCTTGGCCGACTCCGCGTCCGGGTCCGTGGCGACGATCGCCTGTCCGTGGTCGCCACCCTCACGCATCTTCTCCTCCAGTGGGACCTGGCCGAGCATCGGGACGTCGTAGCCGAAGCGCTGGCTCAGGGCCTCGGCGACCACCGCCCCACCACCGGAGCCGAAGATCTCCATCCGGTCACCGGACGGCGTCTGCAGGTAGGACATGTTCTCCACGACGCCGACGACGCGCTGGTGCATCATCGAGGCCATCGTCCCGGCACGCTCGGCCACCTGGGCGGCGGCCTGCTGCGGCGTGGTCACGACGACGACCTCGGCGTTGGCCAGGTGCTGGCCGAGGCTGATGGCCATGTCGCCGGTACCGGGCGGGAGGTCCAGCAGCAGAGCGTCGAGGTCGCCCCAGAAGACGTCGCTGAGCATCTGCACCAGGGCGCGGTCCAGCATGGGTCCGCGCCAGGCGACGACCTGGTCCTTCTTGGGCTTGAGCATGCCGATGCTCATGACCTTGATGTCCGGGTGCTCGCGGTCCTGCTCGGGCACCGACGCGTTGCCGGCCGGTCCCATGCTGATCGGGACCGGAACCGGCATGATCATGTCCTCGACCTGCGTGGGGCGCTGGTCGCCGACGCCCATCATGTCGGGGATCGAGTGTCCGTAGATGTCCGCGTCGACGATGCCGACCTTGAGGCCGCGGCGAGCCATGGCGACGGCGAGGTTCGCGGTGACCGACGACTTGCCGACGCCGCCCTTGCCGGAGGCGATGGCGTAGACCTTGGTCAGCGAGCCGGCCTGGGCGAACGGGATCTCACGCTCGGTGCGGCCTCCTCGGAGCATCTCCTGCATGGACTTGCGCTGCTCGTCGGTCATGACGCCCATGTCCACCGTGACGGAGTGTTCAGGCGCGACCTCGGCCACGGCCGCGGTGATGTCGCGGTTGAGCGTGTCCTTGAGCGGGCAGCCGGCCACCGTCAGCAACAGTCGCACCACGATCGAGGTGTCCTCGATCGTGATGGTCTCGACCATCCCCAGCTCGGTGATGGGTCGCTTGATCTCGGGGTCGTTGACGCTGTCGAGGGCCTTGCGGACTGCGTCTTCGGTGACAGGTGCCATGGATCCCATCGTACGGGGGCCACCACGGCACACCGAACCAGCGTGACGAGACCGCCCTGCGGCCCGCCCGACCGCGACGCTCGCCCGGGGGCTGCCTGCCTCAGGCGTCGCGGCGTGCCAGGTAGACGGTGCAGGCCGACTCGCCGTCGATCAACGGGTTAGGGAACGTCACCACCTGTGCCCTGACGTCGATGAAGACCTGCGCGAGCAGCTCCTCGACGGCCGGGTCGGGCGGGTCGTCGGACCACAGGCCGAAGACGCCGCCCGAGCGGAGGTGCTCGCGCAGCGACGTCAGGCCCGCCGTGGTGTAGAAGGCGGCGTGCGACGGGTGCAGGACGTGGTCGGGGGTGTGGTCGATGTCCAGCAGGATCGCGTCGACCTGCCGGTCCGGCTCTCGTCGCACCGCGGCGAAGAAGTCCGCGTGCAGCAGCGTGCACCGGGCGTCGTCGATGAGGCTTCGTGCCTCGGGAAGCAGCCCCCTGCGGTGCCAGTCGAGGACCGGCTCGGCGGTCTCCAGCACGCTGAGGTCCGCGACGCGGGGGTCCTTGAGCGCCTCGGCCGCGGTGTACCCGAGGCCGAGACCACCGACGACCACCGACAGCTGCTCGCCCTCGGCCATCGCGAGCCCGTGAGTGGCGAGGGCTCGCTCGGACGCGGTGAACAGGCTGGACATGAGGTACTCCTCGCCGAGCCTGACCTCGTAGACCTCCGTCCGGGCGATGAGGTCGTAGCGTCGGCGCAGGCTGATCTCACCGAGCGGTGTGCGCTGCCAGTCGAGCTCCTCGAAGTACGCCATGGATCAGTCCGGGTGTCCGGACTGGTCCTGCGGCGGTGACTCGTCGGTGCGCTCGATCGCTTCGGTGAGGTCGCGCAGCTCGGAGCGGATGAAGTCGCGGGTGGCCACCTCGCCGAGCCCCAGGCGCAGGCCGGCGACCTCGCGGGCCAGGAACTCCATGTCCGCGTGGGACTGGGCGTCGGCCTGGCGGTCCTGCTCCTGCTGCACCCGGTCGCGTGCCTCCTGACGGTTCTGTGCGAGCAGGATGAGGGGTGCGGCGTAGGAGGCCTGCAACGACAGCATGAGGGTCAGGAAGATGAACGGGTAGCTGTCGAAGCGGGGGCGGTCCAGGCCGTACGGGACGTTCCAGATGATCCAGACGGTGATGAATCCGGTCATCCAGGCCAAGAACGTCGCGGTGCCCATGAACCGGGCGAACCCCTCGGCGAACCGGCCGAACCGGTCGGAGTCGAAGTCGCGCCGTGCCGGCCGCAGGGCACGCCGTGGGTCGCGGGGCTGGTCGAGGCGGTGGCGTTCGTCGCGGCGCTCGCCGCGGTCCTCTCGACGCTGGTCCCGACGGTTACGGCCCGGGATCTCAGACATGTGCCACCACCTCCGTCGCTGGGCTGTCGCGTTCACGCCAGCCCTCCGGCAGGAGGTGGTCGAGAACGTCGTCGATCGTCACCGCGCCGACCAGGTGGGCGTTCTCGTCGACCACCGGCAGCGCCACCATGTCGTAGGAGGCCAGCAGGCTGGCCACCTGCTCGAGCGTCGTCTCCGGTCGGGGCCAGTCGATGTCGTTGTCCGCGAGCTGGCCCACGAGGGTGGACGGAGGCTCGCGGAGCAGAGCCTGAAAGTGCACGATCCCCAGGAAGCGACCTGTCGGGGTCTCCACCGGCGGGCGGCACACGTAGATCATGGAGGCCAGTGCGGGTCCGTGCTCGGGCTCACGCACCAGGGCGAGCGCCTCGGCGACGGTCGCATCAGGCGGCAGGATCACGGGCTCGGTCGTCATCATGCCACCGGCGGTGCGGTCCTCGTAGGTGAGGAGTCGGCGGACGTCCTCGGCGTCGTCCGGCTCCATGAGCGCCAGGAGCTCCTCCGAGGTGGCCGGGGGCAGCTCGCCGAGCAGGTCCGCGGCGTCGTCGGGATCCATCTCCTCCAGGACGTGGGCCGCCCGTTCGGGATCGAGCACGCCGAGCACCTCGACCTGCACGGTGTCGGGCAGCTCCTCCAGGACATCGGCCAGGCGCTCGTCGCCCAGCTCGCCCACCACCTCGGTGCGCCGTTTGGCCGGCAGGTCGAGGATGGCGTTCGCGAGGTCGGCCGGGCGCATCTCGTCCATCGTGGCGAGCAGGTGGGTGGCGCCCTGGCCGGTCTCCTCGCCGACGAGGCCGGAGATCTCGTCCCAGCCGACCACGACGGTGGGTCCACGGCGGCCGAATCGTCTGCTCGTCTCCTGCACGGCGACCGAGCCGATGTACCAGTCGCGGCGCGGGTCCTGCTCCATCGCGAGGTCGTAGACGGTCCCGGTGCGGTCGTCCGGCAGGGAGACGGTGCGGTCGAACAGCTCATGCAGGGCCAGGGTCTCGCTGCGACGCTTCTCGAACTTGCGGACGTTCAGCACACCGGTGGTGATGATCTGCCCCGAGTCCATCGACGTCACCCGTGTGATGGGCAGGAACACGCGCCGGCGGCCCAGGACCTCGACGACCAGGCCCACGACTCGGGGCCGGCGACGCGTCGAGCGGACCGCGACGATGACGTCGCGCAGCTTGCCGACCTGGTCGCCCGCGGGGTCGAAGACACCTTGCCCGACGATGCGAGACAGGAAAATGCGTCCGGGGCTGGAGGTCACGCGCAAACCTTACCGCCGGGGAACGAGGGGTCCCCACAGTCCGGCGCCACCGGGCATGATCCGATGAGTCGGCTTAGCGTGAAGGGGTACGTCTGCTTCAGCGACACCTTCGGAGGGAACCCATGTCATTGGCCGTGCTCGATCGCGATCGGACCATCGCCCGCCCGGGATTCAATCGCTGGCTCATCCCGCCGGCGGCGCTCGCCGTCCACCTGTGCATCGGTCAGGCGTACGCGACGAGCGTCTACAAGGCCTCGCTGGTGGAGCACTTCGACACGTCGTTGACCGCGATCGGGATCATCTTCTCCATCGCGATCGTCATGCTCGGCATCTCGGCGGCGGTCTTCGGGACGTGGGTCGACGAGGGTGGGCCACGGCGTGCGATGGCCGCCTCGGCGTTGTGCTGGTCCACGGGCTTCCTGGTGGGCTCGCTCGGCATCTTCACCGGCCAGCTGTGGCTGGTGTACCTGGGGTACGGCTTCATCGGCGGCATCGGACTGGGCATCGGGTACATCTCCCCGGTCTCGACCCTCATCAAGTGGTTCCCCGATCGTCCCGGCCTGGCGACCGGCATGGCGATCATGGGCTTCGGCGGCGGAGCGATGATCGCGAGCCCGATGTCCAGTCGCCTGCTGCAGCTCTACGACCCGGTCATGGAGGGCGGAGTCGCCTCCGGTGCGGCGGTCGGCAAGCTGTTCGTCACCCTCGGCCTGGTGTACCTCGTGGTGATGCTGTTCGGCGCGTGGCTCGTGCGTGTTCCGCCCGAGGGCTGGCGCCCTGCCGGCTTCGACCCGAGCACCGTCAAGGAGAAGAACCTGGTGACCACCGAGAGTGTCTCGGCCAACAATGCACTCAGGACGCCCCAGTTCTGGTTCCTGTGGATCGTGCTGTTCTGCAACGTCACCGCCGGAATCGGCATCCTGGAGCAGGCATCGCCGATGATCCAGGACTTCTTCCGCAACGGCGACAGCTCCAGCGTCGCGGCGGCCTCGGCGGCAGGTTTCGTCGGCTTCCTGTCGCTGTGCAACATGGCCGGACGGTTCATCTGGTCATCGACGTCGGACCTGATCGGGCGCAAGAACATCTACATCATGTACCTGGGACTGGGGGTGCTGCTGTACCTGACGCTGGCTCTGGGCGGCTCCACGTCGGTCCTGCTGTTCGTGCTGCTGGCCGGTGTGATCCTCAGCTTCTACGGCGGCGGGTTCGCGACGATCCCGGCCTATCTGCGTGACCTGTTCGGCACGTTCCAGGTGGGGGCCATCCACGGCCGGCTCCTGACGGCATGGTCCGCGGCGGGCATCGCAGGGCCGCTCATCATCAACGGGTTCCTCGACGCGCGGGGTGAGCCCGGGGCGCTCACGGCGGCCGACTACCGTCCGGCCCTGCTGACGATGGTCGGGGTCCTTGCCGTCGGCCTGGTGGCCAACCTGCTGGTCCGTCCCGTCGCCGACCGGTTCCACGAGCCGAAGGAGAAGGCGGGGACCGAGCCCACGGCCGATGAGGAGGCGTCCGCCGACGACGTCACCGAGACCAAGGTCTCACCGTTGCTCGTGGTGGCGTGGCTCGTCGTCGGGGCCCCGCTCGTCTACGGCGTCTACCAGACCGCGATCACCGCCGCCGACCTCTTCTGAGCCCACTGCTCCCGGACGCCGGCTCGGCCAGCGGGGGTGCGGTCAGGACAGGTGGATCGGCTGGGGGTGCGCCTTGTGGCGCTGGTCGGCCCCGATCGAGGACTGGCTCGCGAAGGAGCCTCGGCGCTCACCGCTCTCCTGGGTGGGCCGCAGTGCCACGACCACCGACTTCGAGGTCGGGGTGTTGCTGCCGTCGGCCGTTGAGTCAAGCGGGACCAGCGGGTTGGTCTCCGGGTAGTACGCCGCGGCCGTGCCCCGGGGGATCTCGTAGGCGACGATGCGGAACGCCGGTGCCACGCGGTCGATGTCGTCGCCCTCCCAGTGCGTGGTGAGGTCGATCATGTCGCCGGCGCGGAAGCCGAGCGCCGTCACGTCGTCGGGGTGCATGAAGACGACCCGCCGGCCACCCTCGATGCCGCGATAACGGTCGCTGTACCCGTAGATCGTGGTGTTGAACTGGTCGTGGCTGCGCATCGTCTGCAGCAGCAGGTGCCCGTCGGGGACCTGCACGACATCGATCGGTGAGACCTCGAACTGGCCGAGCCCGGAGGCTGTGGGGAACTCGCGGGAGTCGCGCGGAGGATGCGGCAGCACGAAGCCGCCGGGCCGGTCGACCTTCGCGGTGTAGTCCTCACACCCCGCGACGACGCGGGAGATGTGGTCGCGGACGACGTCGTAGTCATCGGCCATGGCCGACCACCGGATGCCGTAGCGGTCACCCAGCGTGGCCTCGGCCAGACCGCAGACGATGGCCGTCTCGGAGCGTAGATGCGCACTGGCCGGTTCCAGGGAGCCGCGCGACGCGTGCACGATGCAGACGGAGTTCTCCACGGTCACGAACTGCTCCTTGCCGCCTCGCACGTCCTTCTCGGTGCGGCCGAGGGTCGGCAGGATGAGGGCGGTCTCGCCGGTGACCAGGTGGGAGCGATTCAGCTTGGTCGAGATCTGCACGGTCAATCGGCAGTTCTCCAGAGCCTCGGCGGTGATCGGGGTGTCCGGTGCCGCGTGCACGAAGTTGCCGCCGAGCCCGACGAAGACGTGAGCCTTGCCGTCGCGCATGGCGCGGACGGAGTCGACGGTGTCGTCGCCGTCCTCGCGCGGCGGGTCGAACCCGAACTCGCGCTGGAGGGCGTCGAGGAACGTGGCCGGCGGCCGCTCCCAGATCCCCATCGTGCGGTCGCCCTGCACGTTGGAGTGCCCGCGGATCGGGAACAGTCCCGCGCCGCGCTTGCCGATGTCGCCCCGCGCGAAGGCGACGTTCACGATCTCCTTGATGGTCGCGACCGCATTGCGGTGCTGCGTCAGACCCATGGCCCAGCAGTACACCGTGCGCTCGGAGTCGCGGATCATCTGCGCCACCTCGGTCACCTGGGCCCGCGTCAGGCTCGTGGCCTGCTCGACGGTCTCCCAGTCGACGTCGCGCACGTGCTCGGCCCACTGCTCGAACCCGGTCGTGTGCTGCTCGATGAACTCGTGGTCGAGGGCGTCCCACTCCACCAGCAGCGATCCGATGGCCTGGAACAGTGCGAGGTCTCCGTTGAGCCGGATCGGCAGGTGCACATCGGCGATGGTCGTGCCCTTGCCGACGATGCCCCGCGGCTTCTGCGGATTGCGGAACGTGTGCAGACCCGCCTCCATGAGGGGGTTGACGGCGATGATCTTGGCGCCTCGCCGCTTGGCGATCTCCAGCGCCGAGAGCATGCGCGGGTGGTTCGTTCCCGGATTCTGTCCGGCAATCAGGATGAGGTCGGCCTCGTAGACGTCGTTCATGGTGACGCTGGCCTTGCCGATGCCGATCGACTCCGCGAGGGCGATGCTGGTGGACTCGTGACACATGTTGGAGCAGTCAGGGAGGTTGTTCGTCCCGAACGCTCGTACGAACAGCTGATAGGCGAAGGCGGCCTCGTTGGACGTCCGCCCGGAGGTGTAGAAGATCGCCTCGTCGGGGTCGTCGAGCGCCTTCAGCTGGTCGGCGACGAGGGCGAAGGCGTCCTCCCACTCGATCGGCTCGTAGTGGGTGCCGCCGGGGCGCTTGACCATGGGGTGCGTGATGCGGCCCTGCTGCCCCAGCCAGTGCTCGTCGTGGCAGTCGAGCTCCTTGATGCTGTGTTGCGCGAAGAAGTCCGGGTCGGCTCGGTCCCTGGTGGCCTCCTCGGCCACGGCCTTGGCGCCGTTCTCACAGAACTCTGCCGCGTGCCGGTTCTCCGGGTCTGGGTCCGGCCAGGCACAGCTCATGCAGTCGAAGCCGTCGGTCTGGTTGAGCTTGAGAAGCGTCTTGGCCGTCCTCCGGATGCCCATGTGTGAGAGCGCGCGCTGCAGGCTGACCCTCACTCCGGTCACTCCGGCGGCCCGGGTCTTGGGCCGGTGGACCTTGACGCCGTTCTCGATCTCGTCAGCCATGTGGCTCCCTCCCGCCGAAAAGTTGCCTGCACGTCGACGGTACCCGGAAAACGCCCGGCCTGCCTGACGGATCTGGTGGGCCGGCCTGCACGGAGAGTCGGCCGGGTGAGGTGCTCAGCCTGATGCAGCGGACGCTGCGCGGGACCTCTGCCTGGCGGGTGCCGGCGCGGCCGCCGACGGGGCGCGGGCGTCGGTCACGGACTCGACGAAGGCGCCGATCTCGGCGATGGCCGCCCGGGCCTCGGGGACCCAGGAGGCGGCGGCCTGGAAGACGTGGACCTGACGGTCCCAGACCTGCAGGTCGCACGGGACGCCGGCGGCGACCAGGCGGTTGGCCATGACCTCGGCGTCGGCCATCAGGATCTCGCGCGAGCCGACCTGGATGAGGGCGGGCGGCATGTCGGCGACCGGCATGTTCACCGGACACACGCGCGTGCCGGCGATGCCGCGGCGGGTGTCCATCCGCAGGGCGACGTCCGTGAAGCGCTCGAGCGCGCGCAGCGGGAACACCTGGCAACGGTCCGCGTTGCGGTGGGCGCGCTTGGTGGTCGGGTCGACGTCGAGCAGCGGGGAGATGGCCACGACGCCGGCGGGCCGTCCCAGCTCTGCGTCGAGGACGGCGCGCGCCACGCTGAAGGCGAGGTATCCGCCGGCGGAGTCTCCGGCGATGGTGACGTCCTGTGCCCGGTAGCCCTGCGCGAGCAGCCACCGGAACGCGTCCACGCCGTCGGCGACGGACTCGGTGATGGGCTCGAAGGGCATCTGGCGGTAGCCGACGTTGAGGACCGGCTGGTCGGCCGCGTGCGAGATGCGCGAGACCAAGCGTCGGTGCGTGTTGAGCCCGCAGGTCAGGAAGGCGCCACCGTGGAAGTACAGGACGACTCGAGGGTTGCCCCCGTGGATGTCCTGGACATCGCGGGCCCGCAGGAACTCGCTGCTGCACTGCTCCAGGGCGATCGTGCGCCAGCTCGTGCCTTCGTCGACCGGCAGCAGGCGGGCCACGTGATCGATCAGGTTGGGCGGGAAGAGGTCGAAAGGAAGCCGTGACCAGAGGCCGAGCACCGGACGTACGGTGCTGCGGAGCCCCAGACCCAGGAGCTTGGACTGCGGGCTGCGTCCCCGGAAGAAGCGGGGTTCGGCGGCCAGAGCGAGGCGTGGACTCATCGCACTGCACCTTTCTCGATGTCACATGGCATTCATGAATATGTCACACGCGGTGACTTGTGCCACATCGGGTCGTTAGCGTACCCGGGGGGACGCCCCGGAGCTGACATTTCGTGAGAGGTTGAGTCATGCCGTTCATGCCGCCGACGGACTCGATGTTTCTGCTCGCCGAGACCAGGGAACATCCGATGCACGTCGGTGGCCTGCAGCTGTTCGAGCCGCCCGACGGCGCCGGCCCGGAGTGGACGCGTGACCTCATCGAGAGCTTCCGGTCGGCGGAGGCGGTTTCCTCGACGTTCCGGCGCCGGCCCAAGGAACCGGTCGGAGTGCTCGGCAACGCCTGGTGGGCCGTCGACGATTCGATCGACTTCGACTACCACATCCGGCACTCGGCGGTCCCGCAGCCAGGACGCATCCGTGAGCTGCTGCAGCTCACGTCGCGCTGGCACGGATCCTTGCTGGACCGGCACCGTCCGCTGTGGGAGGCCCACGTCGTGGAGGGCCTGCAGGACGGGCGTGTCGCCATCTACAGCAAGATCCACCACTCGATGGTCGACGGCGTGTCGGCGCTGCGGCTCATGCGCCGCTCGCTCACCGAGGACCCCGACGACCGTGACTGCGTCGCACCGTGGGCCCTGCCCTCGTCCCCCATGGAGGCGCCGACCGCCGGTGGCTTCGACCCGTTCGCCGCGCTCAAGGATGGGCTCAAGGGCGGGGCCGGTGTGGCAGGGGACGTCGCGGGTCTGCTGCCGGCGTCGATGCGCATCGTCGGCCAGATCGTGCGTGACGGAGACATCACCCTGCCGCGCGCCCCCAAGACGATCATCAACGGTCCGGTCGGCGGCGCACGGCGCTTCGCGGCGCAGTCGTGGGAGATCGAGCGGATCAAGCGGGTGGCCAAGTCCTCGGCCACGACGCTGAACGACGTCGTGCTGGCGATGGTCTCCGGGGCCCTGAGGGAGTACCTGCTGGAGCAGCACGCCCTGCCCGATGACCCGATGTCGGCGATGGTGCCGGTCTCCTTGGCCCTGCGTTCAGCCTCAGCCGGTGACGCGGACTCCGACAAGGGCGGCAACGCAACGGGCGCGATCGTCGTGAACCTGGCCACCGACCGGGAGAGCGGCCCGACCAGGCTGGAGGAGATCGCCTACTCCTCCCGGCAGGCCAAGAAGATCCTCGGAGACCTCACGCCGACGCAGATCCTGGCGTTCTCGGCCCTGCAGATGCTGCCGCTGGCGGCCTCTCCGGTGCCGGGGTTCGTCAAGTACACGCGCCCCCCGTTCAACGTCGTCGTCTCCAACGTGCCGGGCCCGAGCGACCAGATGTACTTCAACGGTGCCCGGCTGGACGGCATGTACCCGGTCTCGATCGTCCTGGACGGCCAGGCCATCAACATCACCCTGTGCAGCCGGGACAACTACCTGGACTTCGGCATCATCGGCTGCCGCCGTTCCGTCCCCCATCTGCAACGACTGCTGATTCATCTGGAGACGGCGCTTTTCGAGCTTGAGCAGGCGTGGGGGTGAAGCTCAGCTCAGTCCACCCGATTCGTGAGCCAGGGCACGCAACCTGGGTGTAATTGGGGGCTGGAGCTCACGAATCGCGGGGATGGAGGATGAGTGAGTGAACGCGTTCCTGGCTGCCGTCGCCGTGTTGGGGGTGAGTGCGTCGGCGCCGCTCATGGCCTCGATCGCGGCGCCTGCCCTGGCGATCGCCTTCTGGCGCAACGCGGCAGCCGTCGCCGTCCTGACGCCCTGGGCGGCGGCCCGTTCACGGACGGAGCTGGCCACGCTCGGACGGCGTCACGTCGTGCTGACCGTCCTGGCCGGTGTGCTGCTGGCGGGGCACTTCGGGCTGTGGGTGAAGGCGCTGCAGATGACCTCGGTCGCCGCCGCCACCGCACTGGTGTGCACGCAGGTCGTGTGGGTCGTGGTCCTCGACCGCGTCCTCGGGACACGGGCGCCACGTGCCGTCCTGCTGGGGTGCCTCCTGGCCGTCGCGGGAGTGGTCGTGGTGACCGGGGTCGACATCCGTCTGTCCACCGAGGCGCTCGTCGGTGACCTGCTCGCCCTGCTGGCCGGGACCTGCGGGGCGGGTTACTTCGTCTGCGGACGTGAGGTGCGCACCCGGCTGTCGACCACCGGCTACACGTTTGCCTGCTACGGCACCTGCGCCCTCGTCCTGGCTGCAGTGGCGTTGGCGACATCGACGCCGCTGGTCGGCTTCCCCTGGGAGGTCTGGCTCCTGCTGGCGGCCGTGACGGTGTGCGCACAGCTGCTGGGACACTCCCTGCTCAACCACCTGCTGGCCGTCAAGAGCCCGACGGTCATCTCCCTCCTGATGCTCCTGGAGGTCCCCGGTGCCGCTCTGCTCGCCGCGGTCTTCCTGGGTCAAGCGCCCGGAACGGGCGTCTACGCAGGTCTCGTGCTGATCCTCGCCGGGCTGGCGGTGGTGGTCGGCTCTCGGCGGGCCGACGCCGAGGCGATGGTGGAGCCGCCGGCGTGAGGGTGTGTCGGCGACGTCACCCCGGGTCCACGCCGTACCGACCATTACCGGTCGGTATGGTCAGCGGGTCAACCACCGGACAGGAGCACTCTCATGGGACGACTGGCCAGCACCGAGGGCCTCAACGATGTCCAGACCGAGATCATCAAGACGATCCGGCAGTACGTCGAGGAGAAGATCATTCCGGTTGCCCAGGACCTGGAGCATGCCGATGAGTATCCGACCGAGATCATCGAGGGCCTGAAGGAGCTCGGCGTCTTCGGCCTGACGATCCCCGAGGAGTTTGGCGGTCTCGGTGAGTCACTGCTGACGTATGCGCTGGTGGTGGAGGAGATCGCTCGTGGCTGGATGAGTGTCTCCGGCGTCATCAACACGCACTTCATCGTGGCCTACCTGCTCATGCAGCACGGCACGGAGGAGCAGAAGGCCAAGTACCTGCCGAAGATGGCCACGGGTGAGGTGCGGGGTGCGTTCTCGATGTCCGAGCCGGGCCTCGGTTCGGATGTCTCGGCGATCTCCACCAAGGCGACCAGGACTGATGACGGGGGCTACTCGATCACTGGTCAGAAGATGTGGCTGACCAACGGTGGCACGTCGACGCTGGTCGCGACGCTGTGCAAGACCGACGAGGGCTCGGACAGCGTGTACGCGAACATGACGACGTTCCTGGTGGAGAAGGAGCCAGGCTTCGGCGAGACGGCTCAGGGTGTCACGGTTCCGGGCAAGATCGAGAAGATGGGCTACAAGGGTGTCGAGACGACCGAGCTGATCCTGGAGGATCACCGAATCTCCGCCGAGCAGGTCCTGGGCGGCGAGCCGGGCAAGGGCTTCGCTCAGATGATGGATGGCGTCGAGGTGGGCCGGGTCAACGTCGCCGCGCGGGCGTGTGGGCTGTCGATCCGAGCCTTCGAGCTGGGCGTGGCGTATGCGCAGCAGCGCAAGACCTTCGGCAAGCAGATCGCCGAGCACCAGGCCGTGCTGTTCCGGCTGGCCGAGATGGCCACCAAGGTGGAGGCCTCGCACGCGATGATGGTGCGGGCGGCCAAGCTGAAGGACTCTGGTGAGCGGATGGACGTCGAGGCCGGCATGGCCAAGATGCTGGCCAGTGAGTACGCCAACGAGGTCGTGGAGGCATCCTTCCGCATCCATGGCGGCTACGGCTTCTCCAAGGAGTACGAGATCGAGCGCATCTACCGTGAGACCGCCTTCATGCTGATCGGCGAGGGCACCTCGGACATCCAGAAGATGATCATCGGCCGCAGCCTGCTCAAGGACTACAAGCTCTGAAGCCACCCGCAGAGCGTTTGGGAGCGGTCCACGACACCCGTCGCGCCCGGCCCCGCTGTCGCCCTGCTGATCGCGTCCGACGGGCGGACCCGCCGCATGGAGGGTGCGGGCGCTTCGGGATGATGTCAGCGCCCGGCCGAGCGCCCCAGTCGAGCGCCCCACTCGAGCGCAAGGAGACCCATGAGCAAGACGAACCCCGGCCACTTCTTCGAGGACTTCACCGTCGGCCAGGTGATCGAGCACGCCACACCGCGCACGATCACCGAGGGTGACCGCGCCGTCTACGGCGCCATCTACCCGACGCGCTTCGCCATCCCGTCCTCGGCTCAGTTCGCAGCCTCCGTCGGCCTCGACCCGCATCCCGTGGAGGACCTGGTCGCCTTCCACGTCGCGTTCGGCAAGACCGTCCCGGACATCTCGCTCAACGCCGTGGCCAACCTCGGATATGCCGAGCTGCGCTTCCACCAGCCCGTCGTCCCCGGCGACACCCTGAGCACGAGCTCGGAGGTCATCGGGCTCAAGCAGAACTCCAACGGCCGCACCGGCGTCGTCCACGTCCGCTCCACCGCCACCAACCAGCGCGGCGAGGTGGCCCTGGACTGGGTGCGATGGGTGATGGTCCACAAGCGCGACCAGCAGGCCCCGGCCCCGGAGACGGTGCTGCCCGAGGTCGCGCCGGTCGTCGACCCCGGGTCGCTCGTGCTGCCCGCCGGGCTCGACTTCACCGACTACGACACGACCGCCGCCGGAGAACCGCACCGGTACGACGACTACGCAGTGGGCGAGAAGATCGACCACGTCGACGGCGTGACCCTCAGCGAGGCCGAGCACATGATGGCCACGCGGCTGTGGCAGAACACCGCCAAGGTGCACTTCAACACCGAGGCGCGCCCCGACGGCCGGCGTCTGGTCTACGGAGGCCACGTCATCTCGATGGCGCGTGCGCTGTCCTTCAACGGCCTGGCCAACGCCCAGCTGGTGGCAGCGATCAACGCGGGCTCGCACGTCGCTCCCGCCTTTGCCGGCGACACCGTCTACGCGTGGTCCGAGGTGCTCGACAAGGCTCTGCTGGACGACCACGGGCTCGAGGCGCCGGGCGTCGGCGCGCTGCGGCTGCGGCTCGTGGCCACCAAGGGACGTGACGAGACCATGACGCTGCGCGGCGAGGACGGCAAGTATGCGGACGGCGTCCTGCTCGACCTGGACCTGTGGGTCCTCGTGCCGCGCTGATGGGAGCCACGCTGTACCTGGTCCGCCACGGTGAGACCGAGTGGAGTCGCGCCGGGCGACACACGGGCACCTCTGACCTGCCTCTCACCGACGCCGGGGAGGCCACGGCCCGCAGCCTCGCGCCGATCCTCGGCCGGCTCGAGCCGGACCTCGTCCTCACCAGCCCCCGGCTCCGGGCACGGCGTACCGCGTCGCTGGCCGGGTTCGCGGAGGCGGCCGTCGAGGAGGACCTCGCCGAGTGGGACTACGGAGACTATGAGGGTTTGACCACGCCCGAGATCCGCCAACAGGTGCCGGACTGGTCGATCTGGACGCATCCGGTGCCCGGCGGGGAGTCCGCCGAGCAGATGGCGGCCAGGCTGGACCGCGTCATCGCCCATGTCCGCGACGCCGGTGGGCAGTCACTGGTCTTCGCCCACGGGCACTCCCTGCGGGTCCTGGCCGCGCGATGGCTGGGACTGCCGGTCTCCGACGGGCGCCACTTCTTCCTCGACACCGCCACGTACTCCGTCCTCGGCGACGATCGAGGGCAGGACGTGGTGCTCCGCTGGAACGTGCCTGCGGCCCAGTAGCCTGACCGCGTGCGCATCGACCTCCACACCCACTCCAGCCGGTCCGACGGCACGGACACGCCCACCGAGCTGGTCCGCAAGGCGGTGGAGGTGGCCGAGCTGGACGTCGTCGCCCTGACGGACCACGACGCCACCACCGGGTGGGAGGAGGCGCAGGAGGCGGCGGACCGCCTGGGCATCGTGCTGGTCAAGGGCATCGAGATCTCCACGACGTACGAGGGCGAGAGCGTCCACCTGCTCGGGTACGAGTTCGACCCGGGACATCAGCCACTGGTTGCCGAGCTGGAGCGAGTCCTCGGTGGCCGTGATCGTCGCCTGCCGCGTGTGCTGGACAAGCTGGCCGAGCACGGGATCCACCTCACGGAGGACGATGTCGCCGCGCAGAGCGGGGGAGCCGCAGCATCGGGCCGTCCGCACATCGCCGACGCCATGGTGGCCAAGGGCTACATCCAGCACCGCGATGATGCGTTCGACGGCTGGCTGAACACCGGGGGGCGCGCCTACGTGGAGCGCTACGCAGCACCGCTGGTCGATGCTCTGGGCCTGGTCAAGGACGCCGGCGGCAAGGCCGTGGTGGCGCACCCGTGGTCGCGCGGGAGCGACCGGGTCCTGACGACGGCCGCGTTCAGCGAGCTGCGTGACGCCGGGCTGGACGGGATCGAGGCCGACCACGTCGACCACGACGTGTGGGCGCGTGAGCAGCTGCGGGGCATCGCCCGCGAGCTCGGTCTCGTCGTCACCGGCTCCAGCGACTACCACGGCACCGGCAAGAGCGAGGCCTTCGCGCTCGGCGCCCACCTCACCGACCCGGAGCAGTACCAGCGCCTGCTCGGCTGAGCCCTTCTTGAGCGCCTGCCCGGTTCAGTTGTATCCTCATGTTTGAGCAGTTGCTCAAACATGAGGATGAGGATGTGCCTGTGGGTCAGCGTGGGTCGAGAAGCCGGATCGTCGGCCCGATGCTCTGGTCGGGACTGAGCCGTGGTGCCGTCGCGGGCGTCGGAGTCGGGGCTCTGGTCGGACTCACGATCGGCTCGGAGTCTCTGGGATCACCAGGTCGGTCAACGGCGGAGCAGGTCGCGTCGATGCTGATGGTCGGGAGTCTCGGTGTGGTCGTGGGCATCGCCATCGGTATCACCGTCGGAGGCGGTCTGGGCCTCGTCGCCGGCATGACTCTGGCGGAGATCGTGCGCCGAGGATCCGTCCGTGCGGCTGCGACAGGCGCCACCCTCAGCTCGCTCGCGTCTTTGCTGGTGGTGATGGTGTTGCTCTTCGACTCTGACGAGGTGAATCTGGCCGTGGTGAGCTGGGCGGTCTGTTCTGCCATAGCCGTGGTGCCCGTGCACCGCGCGGCCCGTCGTGTGGCGGCCAACGCATGAGTGCGATCTTCCGGGAGGCCCTCGGCTCGGACTTCGAGCGCCTGCACCCGCGGCTGCAGGAGAGGTTCGGGTTCAGCTCCTCCGACGGCATCGGCTGCATCGGGACGGGCCGCATGGAGCGCATCTGGCGAGGATCTCCATTGGTGGTGCCGTTCCTGCACCTGGGTGCACGGCGTCACCTCCTCTTCCCCGAGACCGGCTCGGGTGTCCCGTTCACGATCGAGAACCATGCGTACGTCGACGACCTCGGCCGCGAGACCCTCACGTTCGTGCGCACGTTCGCCGTGGGTGGTGGCCGGCGCCGGCGGTTCGACGCCACGATGGTGCACAGCCGCGAGCACGGCGGGATCATCGACTACCTGGGCACGCACCAGCACGTCGCGGCGCACCTCGACGTCCACGTCGACGCCGAGGGCGGCCTGCACGTCGCGAGCGGCCGGATGGCCTTCCTGGAGGGTCTCGTCGGTCTCGCCATTCCCCCTTGGGCATGCGCGGACGCGCGGGTGCACGAGCGGTGGGACGAGGAGGCGGGGTGCTTCCGCATCACCGTCGACGTGAGGAACCGTGTGCTGGGACCGGTCTTCGGCTACCACGGACGGTTCACGGCCCACTACGTCGACACGACTGCCGGCGTCCCGGCGGCTATCCGGCCCCAGCGGGAGGAGATCCGTGCCTGACGACGCGCGCGGCGCCGGGACCCGCCGGCGACTGGTCGAAGCCACGATGACGACCATCCGCACCCACGGCATCGCCAAGGTCTCGGCCCGGACCATCGCCACGACCGGCGGCCTCAACCAGGCACTGGTCTTCTACCACTTCGGCAGCGTCGACGCCCTCGTCGCCGAAGCCTGCCTCGTCTCCACCGCCGAGCGTGTCGCGAGCTTCGAGGAGCGGCTGGACGACGTCAACGGTCTCGCCGACCTCGTCCGGCTCGCCCAGGACCTGCACGCACAGGAGAAGCAGCTCGGCAACGTCACCATCCTCGGACAGGTCCTCGCCGGCTCGCAGACCAACCCCGCGCTCGCCGAGGTCACCGGGAAGGCCCTCAGCCTGTGGACCGAGCGGATCCAGCAGGTGCTGACCGTCGTCCTCGCCGACTCGCCCCTGGGGGAGGCTCTGGACCCCGCGTTGCTCGCGGAGCTGGTCTCGGCCGCCTTCATCGGCATCGAGCTCGTCGAGCCCACCCGTCCCGACGAGGGCGGATCGGTCGCCGCCCTGGACCGTCTGGTCCCGCTCGCCCAGGCCCTCGATGACCTCGGCCCGCTGGCACGCCGTGCGGTCCGCTCGGCCCTGCGACCGCGCTAGACACCCTCCAGGAACGGCACCCAGACGGCCACGAGCTCCTCGGGATTCTCGACGGCAGGCGAGTGTGCCGAGCCGGGCACGACATGGACCTCGACGCCGAGCCGGTGGGCCATGTCGGCCTGACGGTCGTGCGGCCACGCATCGTCGTCGACGCCACGTCCCACCCACACCGGCAGGCCGGTCCGTGCCACCTCCTCGACCCGGTCCGGGGCGTCGAGCAGGTGTCGGGTCATGGCTCGCAGCGACGCGGGAGTGTTGGAGGTGAACCGTCGGTGCAGGAAGTCGGCGATCTCGGCCGGCGGCCGCTCGCCCGGGGGGCGGGCCTGTTCGCGGAGCTCGTGGACACGCTCCAGGGGTAGATGGTCGAGGGCCTCGACCATCTTGGCGAGAGGGTGCAGGTCGGTCTCGCCGAGCGCTGCCGGACCGGTGCACAGCAGACTGAGCGAGCGCCACGCGGCCGGCGCCTCGACGGCAGCGGTCTGGGCCACCAGGCCGCCGAAGGAGTGCCCGAGCAGGTGCACGGGCGAGTCGGTCACGGCTGTGGCGACGGCCAGTGCGTCCTCGGCCAGGGCCCTGAGGGAGTAGTCGTCGCCGGGGGCGCCCGGCGTCTCGAACTGGCCACGCTGGTCGTAGGCCGTGGCAGCGAACCCCGCGTCGCCGAGCAGTGCGACGATCGGCGTGAAGTCTTCCTTGCTGCCGGTCCAGCCCGGGACGAGCAGCACGTGTGCCGTGGGCTCGCTCGGGCGACTGACATGGGCGGCGAAGCTGCCACGGTCGGTCTCCACGCGCATCGACTCCACGCCGGCCGGCAGCTCCAGGCTGCGGGGCGCGCTCATCGCGCCACCGTCGTCAAGAAGTGCGCAGGATACGCCGGAGGCGCGCTGATGTGCGTTCGGTTCACTCGCTGCGCTCGCTCATCGGTGCATCCTCAGCGACCGCGCTTGGCAACCCGGGCGACGAACCCGGCGGGTGCCAGCCTCGAGAGCGTCGCGAGGATCTTGTAGCGCACGCTGGGGATCGAGATCGCGCGACCGCGCTCGAGGTCCTTCAACGAGGCCTTCACGACCTTGGGCGCCTTGAGCCACATCCATCGAGGGATACCACTGATGTCGGCTCCCATCCTCTGATGGAACTCGGTGCGTACGAACCCGGGGCACAGGGCCTGCACGGTGATGCCGACGTCCGCGTACTGCAGGTGGGCCCACTGGGAGAGGTTGACCAGCCAGGCCTTGTGGGCCGAGTAGGTGCCGCGGGGGGTGAACGCCGCGACGCTGGCGACATTGATGACCGCACCGCCATGGCGTCCGCTCATGGCCTTGAGCGCGGCGTCCATGAGGTGCATCGGCGCACGCACCAGCAGGTCCAGCTGGTCGTCCTCGTCAGCGACGTCCGTGGTGCCGAACCAGCCGGGGAACGAGGACCCGGCGTTGTTGACCAGCAGATCCACGGGACGCGAGGTGCTGGTGAGGGCGCCGGCGGCGGCCGCCAGACCGTCAGCCGTGGTCAGATCTGCGGTCAGCACGTCGACGTCCACACCATGGCGTTCGCGCAGCTCAGCGGCGACGCTCTCCAGTCGGGAGGTGTCGCGGGCCACGATCACGAGGTCGTGACCGCGGGCGGCGAGCTCAGTGACGAAGCAGTGACCGATGCCGGCTGTGGCACCGGTGACGAGGGCTCGGGGCATGGACGCCAGCATGCCACGGCCCGTCACACCGACCTCGACAGCCTCGGTGGCATGATGGCCCACGTGACGACGACGATCTGTGTGGTGAACCAGAAGGGTGGGGTCGGCAAGACGACGACCGTGGCGTCACTCGGGGCCGCCCTGGCGGAGAAGCGTCAGCGCGTGCTGCTGGTCGACCTCGACCCGCAGGGTGGTCTGACGTTCTCCCTCGGCATCGACCCCGAGGACGTGGACGTCACCGTCGGTGAGGTCCTGCTCGGCAAGGTCAAGCCCGACGACGCCATCGTCGTCACCGACGACGGACTGCACGTCCTGCCATCCAACATCACGGTGACGCAGTCGGAGGAGGCGCTGGTGAGCCGTACGGGCCGCGAACAGCGGCTCCGCGTAGCCCTGGACAAGGTGGCCGACGACTACGACTGGATCCTCGTGGACTGTCCGCCGACGCTCGGCGTGCTCACGGTGGGGGCACTGTCGGCCTCCCAAGGGGTGCTCATCCCGCTGCAGGCTGAGACGCTGTCGCACCGCGGGGTCGGGCAGCTGCTCGACACCATCCACGACGTGCGCCAGTTCATCAACACCGAGCTGGAGATCATCGGCGTCCTGCCCACGATGTACGACGGTCGCACCAACCACGCGCGAGCAGTGCTGGCCTCCATCGAGCAGACACACGGCCTGCCCGTCGTGCATCCGCCGATCCCCAAGTCGATCCGGTTCGCCGAGGCGCCGGCCATCGGTCGCTCGATCCTCGGCACCAGCCGTAACCACAAGGGCGCCGAGGCGTACCGCGAGGTCGCGGCCGCCCTGCTCGCCCGCTGAGCCGGCAACGGTAGGATCGGAGCGTGTCCCGCCACAAGGCAACGCATCGTGCGCCCCGCCGTGAGTCTTCGCCGCCCACGGCCCGGCACCCCCGCCATGAGCCTTCGCCGACCACGGCCCGGCGCCCCCGCCGGCTCAGTCGTGGTCGGATCGGAGCGCTGGCCGGTGCCGTGGCGGCGACCCTCGTCATCGGGCTCGCCAGCGTGGCGACCCAGCTGGGCGGCGGCTCGGCCTCGGCCGACGAGCTGGTCGCGGACTCATCCGACCCGGCCATCGTCCGGGCCACCCTGCCGATCGTCGAGGCGCCTGCATCACAGAAGGACCAGGCCGCGCAGGAGGAGCCCGCCGTTCCCGCCGACTCCGGGCAGGGCCGACGCATCGTCTTCTCCGAGGGCCAACAGCGGGTCTGGCTGATCGACGACGACGAGAACGTCGCACGGACCTACCTCGTCTCGGGCAGCAAGCACGACAACCTGGACCGCGGCACCTATTCGGTCACCTCACGCGCACGCCACGCCACGTCCTACGACTACTCCGGGACGATGGAGTTCTTCGTCCGCTTCGCCACCGGCGACACTGCCGCGATCGGGTTCCACAGCGTGCCCACGGGCAACGACGGTGAGCTCGAGCAGACCAAGGACGAGCTGGGCACCGCGCTCTCGGCCGGGTGCGTTCGGCAGTGGCGCGACGACGCCGTGGCGCTGTGGAAGTTCGCGCCCGTCGGCACGACGGTCGTCGTCACCGCCTGAGCCCGAACACCTGGCGGGCCACACGCCGGACCGTTGCTAGCAGCGGACCTACTCCGCGGGCTTGCTGACGGCCTCGCCACCACGGGTGCGAGTGCGGTTGCGACGACGTCGCTTGCGGCTGGAGGACGATCCCTGGCCGCCGTCGGACTGGCCGCCCTGACCACGAGACTGGCCGTCGCGACCACCCTGGGGACGCGAGCCCCCGTGCGAACGGTTGCCGCCCCCGGAACGACCGCCGCCGGTCCGCTCCTCCTTGGGCGCCGGCGGCTTGAGCCGCCCCTTGACGTCGCGCGAGATGCCGAGGTCGTGGAAGAGGTGGTCGGACGTGGAGTACGTCTCCTGCGGCTCGTCGAACGGCAGACCGAGCTCAGAGTTGATGAGCTTCCACCGCGTCAGGTCCGCCCAGTCGACGAACGTCACCGCGATGCCCGAGGCGCCGGCACGACCCGTGCGACCGATGCGGTGCACGTACGTCTTGTGGTCCTCGGGGCAGTTGTAGTTGATGACGTGCGAGATGCCGGCGACGTCGATGCCTCGGGCCGCGACGTCGGTGGCCACCAGGATGTTGATCTTGCCGTCACGGAAGCGCTGCAGCGCCTTCTCCCGTGCACCCTGGGCCATGTCGCCGTGCAGCGGCGATGCGGGGAAGCCGCGGTCGGCGAGGTCGTCGGCCACCCGCTGCGCAGTGCGCTTGGTACGCGTGAAGATGATGACCCGACCCACGTCATCGGCCTGCAGGATGCGAGCCAGCACCTCCGCCTTGTCCATCTCGTGCGCCTGCCACACGAACTGAGCCGTCGTGGGCACCATCTGGGTGTCCTCGGCGCTCTCGGCGCGGATGTTCATGGGGTGGCGCATGTGCTTGCGCGCCAGACCCACGATGGCGCCCGGCATGGTGGCAGAGAACAGCATGGTCTGGCGAGTCTCGGGGGTCTTGGCGAGGATCGACTCGACGTCGGGCAGAAAGCCCAGGTCGAGCATCTCGTCGGCCTCGTCGAGCACGAGCGACTTGACGTGCGAGAGGTCCAGCGCGCCCCGGTTGGCGAGATCGAGGACACGGCCCGGGGTGCCGACGACGATGTCCACCCCGGTCTCCAGTGCCTCCAGCTGCGGCTCATAAGGGACGCCGCCGTAGATCGTCAGGTTGCGGGTGCCGCGGACCTTGGAGGCGGTGGCGACGTCGCCGGCCACCTGGATCGCGAGCTCACGCGTGGGGCACACGATGAGGGCCTGCGGCTTGCCGGGCGCGGCGAGCTGGTCGTGGTCGGGGTCGTGCGGGGCGACGGCGCGCTGGATGACGGGAATCGCGAAGGCCAGCGTCTTGCCGGTGCCTGTGCGGGCCTGGCCGATGAGGTCGGTGCCCATGAGGGCCACCGACAGCGTCATCTCCTGGATGGGGAACGGGTTGCTGATACCGACGGCGTCGAGCGCGTCGGTGATCTCGGGCATGACGCCCAGATCGGAGAACGTGGTCACGTGATCTCGAGTTTCGTGAGGGAACAGATGGAGGATCTCGGTGCGTGTCGTGAGCGGACGACGGCATGCGCCAGGACCTCACGACAAAGATACGGCCCCTGAGGGCGTGCCCAGTCTAACGGTTGCCCTCCGTGCGGGTCGGTCCTAGGGCACGTTGAGCAGTGCGACGCTCGCGCCCTGGCATCGTTCGTGCCCAGGGGCGACCAGGAACGTCCGCTCGGATTGCCCGGCCGCCGGCTCCGGGCGCTACGCTGCAGCGCATGGCGAAGAACGCGAAGCAGGCCCCGTCGGCCCTGGACGACCCCGAGTACCGGCGCGGGATCGTCGAGCTGCTCGGGCTGCTCGCCTACGGCGAGATCAGCGCCTGCGAGCGGCTCGTCGCCGACGCCCAGATGGCGCCCGACCTGCGCGCCAAGGTCGAGGTCGCGGCCATGGCGGCGGCGGAGTTCGGGCACTTCGAGCAGCTGAGGGACCGCCTGGCCGAGCTCGGTGAGGACCCGTTCGAGGCGATGGCCCCGTTCGAGGAGATCTTCGCCAGGTTCCACGCCAAGACCAAGCCGTCGGACTTCCTGGAGGGTCTGGTGAAGGCCTATGTGGGGGACTCGCTGGCATCGGACTTCTACCGTGAGGTTGCGGCCTACCTCGACCCCGAGACCCGCGAGATCGTCGTGGAGACGATGAGCGGTACCGGTCACTCCGAGTTCGTCGTCGACCAGGTGCGCTCGGCGATCGAGGCCGACCACCGGGTTGCCGGACGGCTCGCGCTGTGGGGTCGCCGGCTCATGGGGGAGGCACTCAGCCAGGCCCAGAACGTCGTCGCCGAACGCGACGCCCTCAGCGCCGTGATCGTCGGTGGCGCCGACACCCCCGGTCTGGACCTGGCCGCCATCGGACGCATGCTCACGCGCATCACCGAGGCGCACACCGGACGTATGGAGAGCCTCGGCCTGTCGGCCTGAGCCACGATGCGCGGTGGGCCCAGGGAGGCCACCGTCACGATCGAGGTGTGAGTAGCCTCAGTCGGCGCCGAGACCGAAGCCGACCTTGCGGCCGGAGTCGGCGGTGAAGTAGAGGTAGGCGACCTTCTCCGCGGGGACCGCGACGGTACGGCCCTTCTCGTCGGTGAGGTTGAAGACGGTCTCGTCCTTCAGGGCCGTCTCCAGCTGGGCCAGCACGGCGTCAGGTGCCGCGTCGGTGTCGACGGACAGCTCACGGGCGGCGTTCTGCACGCCGATCTTGACCTCCATGGTCACTGTTCTCCTTTGTTGCGGTGGCACATCTGCATTCACTCGCTCCGCACTCTGCGGAACCTACTCGCTCCGCACCCTGCGGAACCTACTCGCTCCGCACTCTGCGGAACCTACTCGCTCCGCTCGTGGGGAAACCCTCCGATGCCTCGCCAGGCAAGGTTGCCCACGAGCGCGACGGCGTCGTCCTTGTCCAGTGTGGACTCCGTGGACAACCAGTTGCGGGCCGCCACGTGTCCCATCCCCACCAGGCTCAGTGCCAGCAGCTTGGCGGCGTCCGCGGACAACGAAGTGTCCTCCGCGATCACCTCGCTGATCGCCTCGGCCGACTCGACGATCACCCGGTCGACGACCGCGCGGACGTCGGGATCGTTGGTGAGGTCGGACTCGAAGACCAGACGGAACGCGGCACCCTCATCGGCGACGTAGGTGAACCACAGATCCATCGTGGCCTGCACGCGCTGACGATTGTCCGTGGTGGAGGCCAGGGCCCGCTTCACGCCGGCGATGACGGTGTCGCGTGACGTCTCCAGCAGCGCGAGGTAGAGGTCGAGCTTGCCGGGGAAGTGCTGGTACACCACGGGCTTGGAGACCCCGGCGCGTTCAGCGATCTCATCCATCGACGCGGCGTGGTAGCCCTGCTCGACGAAGACCTCGAGGGCGACGTCGAGGAGCTGGGCACGGCGGGCACTGCGGGGGAGTCGGCCGGACCGGGAACGGTGCGGGAGCGGCTGGGTCACCGGGCCAGCCTAGACGGCCGACCCCTCGCGAGCCTCGGAGGCGTCGCCGAGACGCGGCAACAGGGTCGGTGTCCACGAGCCGGACAGCCCCGCGGCGCGACGGACGTCGCGGGAAACAATGAGGCACGGGAACACCAAGGAGGGGGACGGTGTTCTTCCCAGTACCGACGATCCGACCCCCTGAAGGAGCACACCGTGGTCGCGCCACTCGTGGAACCCGCCGAAGAGCTCACCATCGACGAGGTCCGCCGCTACAGCCGGCACCTGATCATCCCCGACGTGGGCATGGACGGGCAGAAGCGGCTCAAGAACGCCAAGGTCCTGGTCATCGGCGCGGGCGGCCTGGGCAGCCCCGCCCTGCTGTACCTCGCGGCCGCGGGCGTCGGCACGCTGGGCATCATCGACGACGACGTCGTCGATGAGTCCAACCTGCAGCGCCAGGTCATCCACGGCCAGTCCGACATCGACAAGCCCAAGACGGACTCGGCGGCGGCCTCGGTGGCCGAGGTCAACCCGTACGTGAGGACGATCGTCCACCACGAGCGCCTCGACAACGACAACGTCCTGGACATCTTCGCCCAGTACGACCTGATCCTCGACGGCACTGACAACTTCGCCACCCGCTACCTCGTCAACGACGCCGCCGTCATCCTCGGCAAGCCCTACGTGTGGGGCTCGATCTTCCGCTTCGAGGGGCAGGTGTCGGTGTTCTGGGCCCAGGAGGGGCCGCAGTACCGCGACCTGTACCCGGAGCCGCCGCCGCCGGGCATGGTCCCGTCGTGCGCCGAGGGCGGCGTGCTGGGCGTCCTGTGCGCCTCGATCGGCTCGATCATGGTCACCGAGGCGATCAAGCTGATCACCGGCATCGGTGACCCGTTGATCGGCCGACTCATGGTCTACGACGCGCTGGAGATGAGGTACTCGACGCTGAACATCCGCCGCGACCCGAACCAGGAGCCGCCCACGGCGCTCATGGACGACTACGAGGCCTTTTGCGGTGCCATCAGCGACGAGGCGGCCGACGCCGCGGCGGACTCGACGATCAGCGTCGGCACCCTGGACGGCTGGCTGAAGGAGCGTGCCGACGGCGGCCGCGATTTCGTGCTCGTCGACGTCCGGGAGCCGGTGGAGTACGACATCAACCGCATCCCCGGCTCGATCCTCATCCCCAAGGGTGACTTCCTCAACGGGAACGCCTTCGAGAAGCTGTCCCAGGACACGCAGGTGGTGCTGCACTGCAAGTCCGGTGTCCGCTCGGCCGAGGCGCTCGCAGTGCTCAAGGGCGCCGGCTACGCCGACGCCGTGCACGTCGGCGGTGGCGTCGTGGCCTGGGTCAACCAGATCGACCCCAGCCAGCCCAGCTACTGACGTCCTCCAGGACGGGTCGTCCCGTGATCGGTGCCTGAGCAACCGAATGTGACTGGTTGGCCGATCATCGGTGCTTGAGCAACCGAATCACGGTTCTTTCGGTTGTTTCGGCACCGATGTGGGCTCGGGCCCGTGATCGGTGCCTGAGCAACCGAACGTGGCGTCGTACGGTGGGAGAAGACACCGATCAGGCGACAGGTGGGAACGACGCCATGGACGAGTACTACGTGGAGCGGGTGCTGAGCCTGGTGGAGTCGATCGCGCCGGGACGCGTACTCACCTACGGCCGGGTGGCCGAGCACCTCGCCGGGGGCTATGGGCCCCGTTACGTCGGGCGCATCATGTCCACCCACGGCCACGCCGTGTGCTGGTGGCGCGTCATCCGGGCCGACGGCACGATGCCCCCGACGCTGATGATCGAGGCTCAGAAGCACTGGCACGCCGAGGGCACCCCGGTGCGCAACGGCCGGGTCCACCTGCCCGACGCTCTGTGGGACCCGAGCTAGCCCACGCATCGTGAGCCCTGGCACCCCACCGAGACTCGATCGGGTGCCGGGGCTCACGAATCGCGGAATTGCGCGCCTGTCCGACCTCTCTGGTGGGATGGGTCCGTGCCCGTCGAGTACCAGCTGAAGCGCCCCGCCGCGGCGCCCGCACGCCCGGTCGCGCTCGATGACTCCCAGCAGGCGGTCCTGCAGCACGTCCGCGACGTCGGCGGGCCCCTGCAGGTGCTCGCCGGTCCGGGTGCGGGCAAGACCACGACGCTCGTCGAGCTCGTCGCAGACCGTGTCGAAACCGCAGGTCTGGCGGCCGAGGAGATCCTCGTCCTGACCTTCAGCCGCAAGGCGGCACAGGAGCTGCGGGCCCGGATCGCGGCACGGCTGGACCGCACCACCGCTACGTGCCCGGCGATGACCTTCCACTCTTTTTGCTACGCGCTGCTGAGGGCCGAGCAGGACGCCAGCAGCTTCGCCGACCCCCTGCGGCTGCTCAGCGCACCCGAGCAGGACGCAGCCATCACCGAGCTGCTGGCCGGGACCGATCCCGCACTCTGGCCCCCACAGCTGAGGCCTGCGCTGCGGACACGTGGCATGGCCGGCGAGCTGCAACGACTGCTGGGCTCGGCCCGTTCGGCCGGCCTGGACTCCCTCGACCTCGTGGAGCTCGGCGGATCGGCCGGCCGTGCGGACTGGTCGGCCGCCGGCCACTTCTTCGACGAGCTCACGTCGGTGGCCGCGCTGGCCGGCACGATCGACCACACGGACCTGATCTTCCAGGCGGTCCGACAGCTCGGCGACCCCGACACCCGCAGCCGCTGGCGCGAGCGGCTGCGACTCGTCGTCGTCGATGAGTACCAGGACACCGACCCCCTCCAGGTGGCGCTGCTGCATGCCCTGGCCGGCGGCGGACCGGACCTCGGACCACCACGCGACCTCGTCGTCGTGGGTGACCCGTACCAGTCCATCTACGGGTTCCGTGGGGCGGACGTCCGCGGCATCCTGGACTTCCCGGACACCTTCGGGGACGCACAGGGTGAGCCGGCACGACGCCTCGTCCTGTCCTGCACCAACCGCTACGGCCCCACCATCGCCGACGCGGTCCGCTCGATCGTGCACAACCGTGGCGCGCTGGCCGCGGCCGACTCCCGCGCACTGGAGCAGCTGCGCTCGCCACGGTCGACGTTGGACGAGCCCGGCGAGGTCCGGGTGGAGACCTTCACCTCGGCCACGGCGGAAGCGGAGTCGATCGCACTGCTGCTGCGCGAGCAGCACCTCCACGAGCAGCGGCCATGGCGCGACATGGCGGTGCTCGTGCGCTCCTCGGACCATCTGCGACGGCTGCAACGGGCCCTGCAGTCCGCCGGGGTTCCCGTGGATGTCGCGGGCGACGAGCTGCCCCTCGCGCTGGAACCCGCGGTGCGCACGCTCGTCGCGGCCCTCAAGACCGCCGACCGGCTGCACGAGGGGCAGACGCTGGACCCCGCGGTCGCCGAGTCCCTGCTCACCGGGCCGCTCGGCGGTCTGGACGCCGGCTCGTTGCGGCGGCTCGGCCGTCTCCTGCGACGTCGCGACGACGAGCGCTGGCCGCGTCCGTCGCGGGTGCTGGTGGCCGAGGCCCTGACCGAGCCCGTGCTGCTGGAGGGGCTGCAGGCCGACGGGCCGGCCGCCACGGCGGTGCGGTCCGCAGCAGCCGTCGCACGCCTCCTGGCGGAGGCGGCACGCCAGATCGAGGCCGGCTCCTCGGCGGAGGAGGTGCTCTGGACGTTGTGGGACGGCACCGACTGGCCCCGACGGCTGCGACAGGAGGCCGAGTCCGACGGCGAGGGGTCGGCTCGCGCCCACCACGACCTCGACGCCCTCTGCGCGCTGTTCGCCGAGGCCACCCGTGCGGAGGAGAAGCAGGCCCGACGCTCGGTCACCGAGGTCGTCGCGGCCCTGGAGGCCCAGCAGATCCCGGCCGACACCCTTGCACAGGCCGCTGATTCCGGGCAGGCCGTGCAGCTCATGACGGCACATCGCTCCAAGGGCCTGCAGTGGCCGCTGGTCGTCGTCGCCGGCGTGCAGGAGGGCCAGTGGCCAGACGTGCGGCTGCGCAGCAGCCTGCTGCAGCCCGAGCGTCTCGGTCCCGGCCAGGTGCTCCCGCCGCCCTCCGCGCGGGCGGCGGTCGCCGAGGAACGCCGACTGTTCTATGTGGCCTGCACGCGCGCCCGCTCGCTGCTGATGGTGACCGCGGTGCAGGCGACGTCGGCCGACGGTGAGCAGCCCTCACGCCTGCTCGCCGAGCTGCAGCGGCACGTCGAGCAGACCACCGGCAGCGAGCCGGCCACGCCGCGCGGTCGTCCCCAGCGCTCGCTGTCCCTGCGTGGCGCGGTGGCCCGGCTGCGTCGTCTCGGTGAGACCACCGACGACCCACACGTGCGTCAGCGGGCCGCGGCTCTGCTGGCGCGGATCGCCGACCATCCGGCCGGCCGCCCCGCTCACCCCGACCGGTGGTGGGGCCTGGCCGAACGGACCCGCTCCGACGTCCCGGTGCGTTCCTCCGACGAGCCGCTGCGGCTCTCCGGCAGCCAGGTCTCGGCGCTGGTGTCCTGCCCCTTGCAGTGGTTCCTCGAGCACGAGGCCCGCGGCGGCCGTGGCACCACGCAGTCACAGGGCTTCGGCTCGGTCGTGCACGCCATCGCCGCCGACGTCGTGGAGCAGGGCGTCGACCCCGACCCCGATGAGCTCGCACGCCATCTCGACGACGTGTGGGGCCAGCTGGACTACGCCCCGTGGATCGGCCGACGCGAGAAGGCCGCGGCGGTGGAGGCGATCACGCGGTTCGCCCGCTGGCACCGCGACAACCCGCGTACCGTCCTCGCAGCAGAGCACCGCTTCGACGTCGAGGTGCAGGTGCAGGGCCGGTCGGTGCGCCTGTCCGGCTCGATGGACCGCGTGGAGGTCGATGACGAGGGTGGCGTCCACGTCGTCGACCTCAAGACCGGCAAGAGCCTGCCCAGCGGCGCGCAGATCACCGAGCACGCCCAGCTGGGCATCTACCAGGTGGCTGTCGAGCACGGCGCCGTCCCGCAGGCGCCCGGCGCGCCGGCGGCCGGCGCCGAGCTCGTCCAGCTGCGGCACGAGCTGGCCAGGGCCCCGGGCCAGCCGCGCGTGCAGGCCCAGGCGGGTCCGGGCGCCGACGAGCCGTTCTTCTCCCTCGAGCAGCTTCGGCACAGTGTGCACACGATCGACACCGAGAACTTCGTGGCCGTCGCAGACGAGCAGGGCGCCTGCACGTTCTGTGCCTTCAGCGCGCTGTGCCCCACCAAGGACGCCGGTATCTCCATCCTCGGACGCACCGACGGGCAGGAGGACGCGTGAGCCAGCACCAGGTGCCACGACCTCCCCTCGTGCGCGACGAGGACCACCTGCGCGAGATCGTCGGCATCCCGTTCTCCGCGGCGCAGATGGAGGCCATCACCGCCGGACTCGATGCCCCCAGCGCCATCGTCGCCGGTGCCGGGTCGGGCAAGACCACCGTCATGGCGGCGCGAGTCGTGTGGTTGGTCGGACACCGCGGGGTCCCGCCGGAGCGCATCCTGGGCCTCACCTTCACCAACAAGGCCGCGGCCGAGCTCGGCCAGAGGATCCGGGCCAACCTCGAGCTCCTGGGCGTCGACCTCGACGCTCAGCCCACCGCCTCGACGTACCACGCGTTCGCCGGCCAGCTCATCGCCGAGCACGGACTGCGGCTCGGCGTCGAGACGGACCTGCGGATCGTCACCGACGCCTCGAGGTTCCAGCGCATGGCGCACGCGATGGAGGCCTTCGACGGTGACCTCACCCTGCTCAGCACCCACCTGCCCACGCTCGTGGGGCAGGCCATGGCGCTGGATGCCGAGATGTCCGAGCACCTCGTCACGCCGCACGCGCTGCGGGAGTTCACGGCACGGTCTCACAAGGAGATCGCGCAGGACCCCAAGCAGCTCAAGGCCACCACGGCAGCGGGCCAGGCGCAGTCCCGGCGCCTGGAGCTGCTGCAGCTCGTGGAGGCCTACCGCGCGGCCAAGCAGACCGACGGCGTCATGGACTTCTCCGACCAGATGGCCGCAGGTGCGAGGCTCGCAGCGCTGCCGGAGGTCGGGGAGGCATTGCGCGAGCGCTACGACGTCGTGCTGCTCGATGAGTACCAGGACACCTCCGTGGCCCAGCGAGACCTCCTGCTCGCGCTGTTCGGAGGGCAACCCACCACGGCCGTCGGCGACCCAGCGCAAGGCATCTACGGCTGGCGCGGTGCCGCGTCCGGCAACCTGGAGAACTTCGTGCGGGAGTTCACCGCCGACGGCGTCACGGGCCAGCAGTTCTCGCTCGTACAGACCCGGCGGTGCGCGCCCGAGGTCATCGCGGCGGCCAACGACCTCGCGGCCGACTTCTACGCGCGCTCGGAGGTCGTGAAGCCGCTCGTCTCCGCCGCTGGAGGCCGTGGGCAGGTCGACGTCGCGCTCCACCACACCATCCAGGACGAGATCGACGCGATGGTCGAGCAGGTTCTCGTCCAGCACGAGGCGGGGACGCCCTGGGGCGAGATCGCCGTCCTCACCCGAGTCACCCGTGAGAACGCGGCCATCGTCGAGGCGCTGCGGCGTCGCCACGTGCCGTTCGAGATCGTCGGCCTGACCGGTCTGCTCGACCAGCCCGAGGTCGCGGACGTGCTGAGCCTGCTGGAGGTCGTCGAGGACGTCACGGCCAACCCCGCCCTGCTGCGGCTGCTCACCGGTCCCCGCTGGAACATCGGCCCGCGCGACCTCGCCCTGCTGGGACGCCGTGCTGCCCGGCTCATCGACCGTGCGCGCGACGACTCCTCGTCGCCCACCTTGGCCGAGGAGCTCGAGCGTGCCGTCGAGGGCACGGACCCCACCGAGATCGTCTCCCTCGCCGACGCCTTGGAGGACCCCGGCCCGCTCGACTACTCGCCGCAGGCCCGTCACCGGTTCGCCGAGCTGGCCGGTGTCATCTCCGCAGTACGTGCCCATGTGGGCGATCCCCTGCTCGAGCTGGCCCGGCGCGCCGTGCGAGCCCTCGACCTCGACGTCGAGCTGGAGGCGAGTGACGTGACCGGTGGCCTGGACAACCTCGCACTCTTCCTCGATGCGGTGGCGTCCTACGGTGAGTCCGACCGTTATGCCTCGCTCTCCGGTCTCATCGCCTACCTACGGGCCGAGGACGAGTACAACGAGGGGCTCGAGGTCTCCACTCCCACCGAGGCGGACTCCGTCAAGCTGCTGACCATCCACAAGTCCAAGGGTCTGGAGTGGGACTGCGTCTTCGTGCCGTTCGTCTCCAAGGGTGTCTTCCCGGGCGTGAGGGGTCGCGCCAACTGGACCACCACGGCCGACGCGCTGCCGTGGCCGCTGCGGGGTGACCGCGCGACGCTGCCGGCGCTGCAGGGCTGGTCCAAGCCGGACCTGGACGCCTTTCGGGTCGAGCTGAGGGCGGAGTCGGACCTGGAGGAGGTGCGCCTGGGCTACGTCGCCTACACGCGTGCCCGGACCCGCCTGGTCGCGAGCGGTCACTGGTGGGGGCGTACGCAGAAGAAGCCCCGGGGGCCGTCCCCCTTCCTGGAGCGGACCCGTGAGCACCTGGCCGCGCAGAGCCGGGAGCCGTTGACCTGGGCCGAGCCGCCCGAGGACGGCGATCCCAACCCACTCATGGTCCAGACGGACGGCGTGTCCTGGCCCACCGAGCAGCCAGCGTTGCCGGAACGGCGGGCGCTCGCCGATGCCGTTCGCGCCGAGCTCGAGGCCCCTGGCCGATCCGTTGCGGACCAGTCGACGGCAGGCCAGCTCCCGCTGCGCCTGGAGGGTGAGGACGAGATCGACCGGATCGCCGCCGACGTCGAGCTGCTGCTCGCCGAGGCCGAGGAGCACGGCCGCGCACAGCGCAGCGTCGCCGTGCCGCCCACGGTGTCGGCCACCGCCATGCTCTCCCTCACCCAGGACGAGTCCGCGTTCGCCAGGTCGCTGGCCCGGCCGATGCCCCGGCGGCCCTCTGGTGCGGCTCGCTTCGGCACCCGGTTCCATGCGTGGGTCGAGGCGCACTACGGGCAGCAGCCGCTGCTCGACCCCACCGAGCTGCCCGGTCAGGGCGACGTCGACCTGGAGAGCGACGCCGAGCTCCAGGAGGTCATCGCACTGTTCGAGGCGGGGCCGTACGGCGACCTGGTGCCGCATGCGATCGAGGCGCCGTTCTCGCTCGTGCTGGGTGGTCAGCAGGTCATCGGCCGCATCGACGCCGTCTTCGCGGCGGGCACCGGATCGGGGGCGGCGAAGGGTACTGGTGCGCGCTTTGAGGTGGTGGACTGGAAGACCAACCGTGAGATGACGGCTGACCCGCTGCAGCTGAGTCTGTACCGCCTGGCCTGGGCCGAGCTGTCGGGCATCGACCCGGCGAGGGTCACGGCGGCCTTCTACTACGTCCGTCTCGGACAGGTGCAACGCTTCGGGGCCGACGACCTGCTGGACCGCGAGGCTCTCGAGCGACTCGCCCTGGGCGGCGACATAGGGTGAACCGGTGACGAGCTTCGCCTTCGACCGCGCCCGGCACGACCGTCAGGGCATCCTGCGCAAGAACGACGCCTGGCGTCACGAGAACCCCCGGGTGCTGGTGCTGGGCGGGGAGCACGTGGCCACCGTCGATGGGCCGGCGCTGCGGTGGGTCTCGCTCGAGCAGGCCCCCGACGGACAGTGGATCCACCTGGGGGAGCAGGGCGGGCGCCAGCATGCCGCAGTCGTCGTCGACCGGGTGCCGGCCGAGCTCGCACCGGCCAGCGTTCGCGTCCTGGCGCCGCTGCTGCCGGCCGACGAGCTGTCGCTGGCCGTCCATGCCGTCGCCATGGCGCGGTGGCTCTCGAGCACACCGTTCTGTCCGCAGTGCGGCTCGCGGACCGAGGTTCGCGAGGCCGGGCACCTGCGGGTGTGTCCCGACGACGTCGGATGCGGCAAGCATCACTTCCCGCGCACGGACCCGGCCGTCATCATGCTCATCACCGACGACCAGGACCGTGCACTGCTCGGGCGGCAGGCTGCGTGGCCACAGGGGCGGTTCTCCACGCTCGCGGGGTTCGTGGAGCCGGGTGAGTCGTTGGAGGATGCCGTGCGGCGCGAGGTCGATGAGGAGGCCGGTGTGCGTGTGGGGGAGGTTCGCTACGGCGCGAGCCAGCCGTGGCCGTTCCCGTCCAGCCTCATGCTGGGCTTCTTCGGTCGTGCCGAGTCCACCGAGATCACCACCGATGACGACGAGATCGCCGAGGCGCGCTGGGTCACTCGCGACGAGCTGGCCAGCGAGGCGCAGGCCGGAACCCTCCTCCTCCCGCCGTCCGGCGTCTCCATCTCCAGCTGGCTCATCGAGTCCTGGCTCGGCTCACCCATCACCGCCAGCTGGTTCTGAAGCCCGTCGTCGAGCTCTCCGGTCGCACCGTCCCCCTGATTCCCATGAGTTCATGGGAATCAGGAGACTTCCCCCGGTTTTCTTCTGCTCACCACGGTGTGCAAACGCCGGTGAGCAACAGAAAACCGGGGTAGGTGGTGCTGGGGCGTAGGTGGTGCTTGGGGGTAGGTGGCGCAGCGGATAGGTGGCGCCGGGCCGATGCCAGAGGTCCCAAGAATCCCTGGAACTCATGGGAATCAGGGGGACTGGGTCACGCCAGGGAAAGCCCGGTCGGCAAGCTAGGCGCTGAGCTGGGCCTTGACCTCGGCCAGTGACGGGTTGGTCAGAGCGGTGCCGTCGGCGAACACGAGGGTGGGGACGGTCTGGTTGCCACCGTTGGCCTGCGCGACGACGTCGGCCGAGGCGGGGTCGGCCTCGATGTCGACCTCGTCGAAGACGATGCCCTCGCGCTGGAGTTGTCCCTTGAGGCGGTGGCAGTAGCCGCACCACGGGGTCGAGTAGAGGGTGAACTGGCCGGTCATCGAGTGTCTCCTCAGGCGTCTAGTGTTGCTCACGTCAACGTGTGCGAGCACCCTCCAACGTACGCGAGCACTGTCTGATTCCCGTCCACAGGAGAGCGATGACCGACGCCCCGTTCGGAGAGGCCCCATCTGAGTCTGCGCCATCTGGGTCGGCGCCATCTGAGTCTGGGCCACTCGAGCCGGCCTCTCTCGAGTCAGCCCCACTCGAGTCGGCACAGTCGCTGCTGGAGCCGTTGGACCCGGAGCAGCGCGCCGCCGCCGAGGCGCTGCGTGGTCCGGTCTGCATCGTCGCCGGCGCAGGCACCGGCAAGACCCGTGCCATCACCCATCGGATGGCCTACGGCGTGGCCACCGGGGTGTACGAGCCCACCGAGGTCCTGGCGTTGTCCTTCACCACCAAGGCGGCCGGTGAGATGCGCGAGCGGCTGCGACGCCTCGGTGCCCCGAACGTGCAGGCCCGCACGTTCCACTCCGCTGCGCTGCGTCAGGCGCGCTTCTTCTGGCCCACCGTCTACGGCACCGAGTTCCCCGAGGTCGTGCAGTCCAAGTTCGGCCTGGTCAGGAACGCAGCCGGGCGCAATGGCCTGCGTTCGCTGGATGCGGCCGTCGTGCGCGATCTCGCCGCGGAGATCGAGTGGGCCAAGGTCAGCAACGTCGATCCCAGCAGCTACCCCGACGTGGCCAGGGCGCGCGGCCGTGAGGTCGCGGGTCTGGATCGCGGACAGGTGGCCGCCCTGATGGTGTCCTACGAGGACCTCAAGCGGGAGGCCAACCGTATCGACATGGAGGACATCCTCCTGGTCACCGCGGCCATTCTCGCCGACGACGAGCGCATCGCCGCACGGGTGCGCAGCCAGTACCGCTGGTTCGTCGTCGATGAGTTCCAGGACGTCAATCCGTTGCAGTCCACCCTGCTCGACCTGTGGCTGGGGGGACGTGAAGACGTCTGTGTCGTCGGTGATCCCCGCCAGACGATCTACTCCTTCGCCGGGGCGTCGCCGCGCATCCTCGCCGACTTCACCACCCGCTACCCCGACGCCCAACGCATCGAGCTGGTACGCAACTACCGCTCCACGCCGCAGGTGGTGGCTGTCGCCAACGCCGTCTTCCCCTCCCGGGAGAGGGAGGGCGGCACCGTCCGGGGACGTCCGCTGCAGGCACAGAACAGCCCCGGGGACCCGGTGCGCTACCTCGGTCACTCCGACGAGCCGGCCGAGGCCGCTTCGGTGGCCGACGACATCGTCTCCCTGCACCGCGCCGGCATGCCCTATCGGGAGATGGCGGTGCTGTTCCGCATCAACGCGCAGTCCGAGGCGTTCGAGGAGGCCCTCGGGGAGCGTGGCGTGCCGTACACGCTGCGTGGCGTCGCCGGGTTCTTCGACCGGGCCGAGGTGCGTCAGGCCGTCACCCTGCTGCGCGGCGCCGCGAGGTCAGGTCAGCACGCCTCGGACGGCACGCTCGTCGGGGAGTGCGGCGCGGTCCTGGCCGGGCTCGGCCACACCCTCTCCCCACCCACGGGTGCGGGCGAGGCGCGCAACCGGTGGGAGTCCCTCAACGCCATCGTCTCCATGGCCACCGACCTCGCCGCCGACGATCCGCAGGCGGGGCTCACCGAGCTCGTCGCGGACCTGGAACGCCGTGCTGCCACGGCCCATGCCCCCACGGCCGAGGGCGTCACGCTCGCCACCTTGCACTCGGCCAAGGGCCTGGAGTGGGACGCCGTGTTCTGCGTCGGCATGCACGAGGGCATGCTGCCCAGCGTCCACGCAGACACCCCCGAGGCAGTGGAGGAGGAGCGGCGGCTCTTCTACGTCGGTGTCACCAGAGCCCGCAGACGCCTGTCCATCTCCTGGGCGAGGGCCCGCACGGTGGGCGGCCGGCAGAGCCGTGGGCCCACCCGGTTCCTGGACCCGTTGCTGCCGTCGGACCATCCCGCTCGCGGTGGTGGCCAGACCCCTCGGCCCAAGAAGCGCACGGCTGCGGCCCTGGAGTCGCTCGAGCCGGCCGACCGGGCGCTGTTCGACAAGCTCAAGCAGTGGCGGACCGAGACGGCCTCCGCCGCCAAGGTCCCGCCGTTCGTCGTCTTCCAGGACGCCACCCTGCTGGCGCTGGTGGAGCACAAGCCGTCCGACGATCGCGGCCTCAGCGCCGTACCGGGGATCGGGGCCGCCAAGCGAGAGCGCTACGGCGCGCAGGTCCTGGCGCTGCTCGCCGAGGGCTGAGCAGTCTCGGGCTCACCGCACGAGACGAACCTGTGCGTGGGTCAGCACGACGTCGGTGAGCGCCGCGAGGGTGTCCGACGGCGACGACCAGTACTGCCACCACAGCGGCGTGCTGATCGGCGGACCGTCGAGGGTGACGAGCCTCCCGTCCTCGAGCATCGGCTCGGCATGTTGCACGGGCAGCAGGCCCCAGCCGAGCCCCAGCTCCACGGCTCGTGCGAAGTCATGGGAGGACGGCACGAGGTGTCGGGCAGCGGTGGGTGCCGTGACGTCCTGCTGGCTGAGCCACCGGACCTGCAGGGTGTCGTGGCGGTCGTAGTCGACGCGTGGCGCGTGGGCGAGCGTCTCGCCAGTCGATCCCCGGTCCCACCGTTGGATCCAGGCCGGGGCGGCGACGGGAACGTACATCAGGGCGCCGAGCGGCTCGACCCGGCAGCCGGGCACGGGCGTGCTGCGTGAGGTCACCGCCGCCATGACGACGCCGTCCGTGAGGAGTCGGGCGGTGCGCTCCTGGTCCTCGCGGTGCAGCTCCAGCGCGACCTCGTGCTCGGCGGCGAACGTGGCGAGCGGGTCCAGGAACCACGTGGCGAGCGAGTCGGCGTTGACGGCGACGCCCATCCGCACGAAGCCGCCGGGCGGGTCGACGCCCAGGTCGGTGGTCAGGTCATGTTCCAGCAGGGCGAGTCGTTGCGCGTGCCGCAGGACGGCGCGCCCGGCATCGGTCGGAGTCACCGGGCGGCTGCGCACCGCGAGCCGTCGGCCGACCTGCTGCTCCAGTGTCTTGATCCGCTGGCTCACGGCCGATGGGGTCATGTGCAGCTGACGCGCGGCGCCGTCGAAGGTTCCGGTGTCGACGACGGCGGCGAAGGTGGCGACGAGCTCGGCGTTCCACGACATGAAGCCATGCTAATGGTACGTCAAGAAGATTCGCTGGTGCTTCATCAGGTCCGTCCGTAGCGTGGGGCCGTGCTCAGCGTCCTCTCCGGGTTCCTCATGGGGCTCACTCTCATCATCGCCATCGGCGCGCAGAACGCTTTCGTGCTGAGGCAGGGGTTGCGCCGTTCCCACCTCGGGCTGGTGGTGGCGACGTGTGCAGTGTCCGACGCCGTGCTCATCGTGGCGGGTGTGGCTGGGCTGGGGCACCTGCTGGAGGTGTTTCCGTGGTTCGCCGAGGCCGCCCGGTGGGGCGGTGCGGCGTTCCTGCTGGTCTACGGCGTCCACGCGGCGCGCCGGGCCCTGGACCCGCCGGCCGAGGGCCTGCAGGTTGAGGAGACCGTGCCCGGCCCCACGGCTGGTGCGGGGGCCGTGGCGACGCGTGCTGTGCCGACGCGTACTGAGCAGACTTGTACTGGGCTGACTCGTACTGGGCTGACTCGTACTGGGCTGACTCGTACTGGGCTGATTCGTACGGGGGCAGCACCCGTGGTGGCGACGGCGCTGGCGCTCACCTGGCTCAACCCACACGTCTACCTCGACACCGTCGTGCTGCTCGGCTCCGTCGCGGCCACCCACGGTGACCACCGTTGGTGGTTTGCGCTCGGGGCCGTGACGGCGAGCATCGTGTGGTTCTGCGCCCTGGGCTACGGGGCCCGGTACCTGGGGCGGTGGCTGCGTGGCGCTCGTGCCTGGCAGGTGCTCGACGGGGTGATCGCCGCGGTGATGCTGGCCCTCGCGGTGACGCTCGTCGTGGCGTGAGCCGGGTCAGTCGCCGGCGAAGCCGGGCACGGTGTCTTGCAGGATCGAGCGGAACGGCGCGGTGGCCTCCAGCTGGCTGAGCACGCCGACGCCGCCCAGCCACACGCGGTGGATGAGCAGGTACTCCGGCGGCAGGTTGATCCGCAGCGAGGTGGCCATGCCCTCGACACCGGGACTGCTGAGGCGTTGCATCTGGCTGCGCAGCCACTCCCGGTTGAACCCGAACTCCTCGACGACAGCGGGCTCGAAGAACGGTCCCAGGTAGGCCGAGAGGACCTCAGGCTCGATGCTGGTGCCCTCCCGCAGGAACCCCTCGTCACGCAGCCCCTGGCTCACGGCCTCGGCATCGCCCTCGATGGCGGTGCGCAGCAGGGGGCCGATGGCCGGCGGCAGCCCGTCCGGCAGGCGCGCGACGGCGCCGAAGTCGACCACGCCCATCCGGCCGTCCGCGAGCACCCGGAAGTTACCGGGGTGCGGGTCGGCGTGCAGCAGCCCGACGCGACCGGGCCCCTCCAGCAGGAACCGGGCGTACAGGGCCCCGTAGTGGTCCCGGTCGGCCTGCGCACCGTCCTTGATGATCCCGGCGAGCGAACCGTCGCTGTCCATCCACTCGGTGATGAGCACCTGAGGGCTGGAGTGCACCACGGCCGGGACACTGACCTCGGGGTCGTCGGCGTAGGCGTCGTGGAAGGCACGCTGTGAGTCCGCCTCCAGCTCGTAGTCGAGCTCCTCGGCGACGCGGTCCTGCAGCTCGGCGATGAGCGGCTTGACGTCCAGGCCGGGTGCGAGCACACCGAACAGCCGCGAGAGCCGGGCCAGCTGCCGCAGGTCCGACCGCAGAGCCTTGGCGGCCCCCGGGTACTGCACCTTGATCGCGACCTCGCGGCCGTCGTGCCACCGGCCCCGGTGCACCTGACCGATGGAGGCTGCGGCAGCGGGCTCGTCGTCGATCTCGACGAGCAGCTCACGCCACTGCTCGCCGAGCTGGGTGGCAAGCGCACGGTGGACGACGTCCGGCGGCATCGGGGGAGCGGCGTCCTGCAGTCGGGTGAGCGTCTCGCGATAGGGGCCGGCGATCTCATCGGGCAGGGCCGCCTCGAAGATGCTCATCGCCTGGCCGAACTTCATGGCGCCGCCCTTGAGCTGGCCGAGGACGCTGAAGATCTGCTCGGCCGTGCGGCGTTGCACCTCGGTGAGGACGGCATCGGCCGGTGCGCCGCCGATCCGACGTCCCACGCCGATCGCGGTGCGCCCGGCGAATCCCACCGGAAGGGCCGCGAGCTTGGCGCCGCGGCTGAAGGCCGAGGCCGGCAGCGACGTGTCTCTTCGTCGCGCCCGCTGCTCGTCCTCCGCCATCCGGACAGGATACGTCGCTCATGGAGCGCCCAGCAGCCAGCAGCCGCAGCCGTGGTGGAACGTGACGGGACGTGAGTCCTCGTGGTCGCCGTCCGGTCCGAGACGCAGGACCGCTCCGGCGCTGCGGGGGCGCCGCCCGCTGACGAGAGCGCGGACGTCGCGGGTCACCGTCGCCGCCACGGCCCAGCGAGCAGTGGGCGCGATGCCGGCCGGGCCGGTCGCGATCGGTGGGCCCTCGGACTGGGCGACCACGACCGGCCAGGTCGGGTCCTCATCGCGCTGGCCGAGGTCGAGACAGGTCAGGCAGGGGCTGACCCCCGGCACCACGAGCGGTCCGACCCGCACCCGCGGGCCGGCAGTGGAGATGAGCAGGTGCGCCTGCCCCGTGGCGGCGAGGGGCTGGATGTCGCTGCGGGCCGGTTCACCGGTGCTGAGGTGCACGTACAGGCGTGGTCCGCTCCTCCCCGCGGGGGCGAGGTCGAGCTCGTGCAGCGCGGTCCGGACCGTCTCGGCCAGTCGTTGCGTGGGCGCGTCGCAGTGCACCGCGATGTCGAGCCGGGCCCGGACCGGTGGCCGAGCGTCGACGAGTGCGCCACGCGCCAGGAGCTCGGTGACGACGGAGGGGACGTCGCCGGCGATCTCCGGTCCGGCCAGTGCGGCGAGCTGGGGCACGTCGCGGACACCGTCGAGCAGCCGGAGCAGGCCGACGAGCCCGGGGCGGTCACGCACGAGCACCCCCGGGTCGGTGCCGACCTGCAGGTGGTGGACGTCGCGCCTCACGACGGTGGTCGCCGGAGGAAGGCTTGGTCGCACGGACATGCCTCGATGGTGCTGTGGACCACCGGCGGCGGCGACCGGCTGTCCACAGCGTGCCGTGCGAGGGCTCCCGGTCGGGCCTGCCTTCCCCTGCGGACCGCGACCGGGAGCCCGGCCGGTCACGCTAGGGGAGGTCAGGAGCCGTCGTCAACATGGCGCGGGCAGAAGTTGTCCACGCCTGTGGACGAAGGTGGGGACAACGTGTGTGAATCGCCGGGCAGTGGTGTGGACGCCCGGTGGACGGGGAGTGGAAACGTCTCGTCAGGAACCGCTCAGCCCTCGCCTGACCAGCGACGACGTGCCTTCGAGCCGTGTGGAGGAGCGGGGATCGCCGCCAGTGTTTCTGGTGTGGCCGGTGATGTCCCCGGGACAGACTGTGCTGATTTCGGCCCACGGCCCCGAACCCCCGCCGGGTTACGTTGACGTCATGGATGTAGAGATCCGCCGCAGCGCCCGTCGCAAGCGGAACGTCACCGCGCGCCGTGAGGACGGCCGCATCGTGGTTCTCATGCCGGCGCACCTGTCGCCGGAGGAGGAACGGCGCCACGTCGCCGCTCTCGTGGCCAAGCTGGAGGCCCGCGAGCGGCGGATGCAGCTCAGTGACGACGACCTGCTCGCCCGCGCACACCGGCTGTCGGCCAGGTACCTGGACGGCGAGGCGGTGCCGACGTCCGTGCGGTGGGTGGGCAACCAGGACAAGCGGTGGGGGTCGTGCACCGTGCTGGAGGGCTCCATCCGACTCTCCGACCGCATGATCGGCATGCCGGACTGGGTGGTCGACGCCGTGCTCGTGCACGAGCTCGCGCACCTGCTGGAGCCGAACCACGGTCCCGGGTTCAAGGCGCTGGTGGAGCGCTACCCGCACCACCTCAAGGCCGAGGGATTCCTCCGGGGAGTGGCATGGCAGCGCTGACCAGGGCGCGCACGTCCTCGTCGGTGGGCTCGGGGAGCTGATCGGGCGCGAACCATCCCACCGGGTCCTCGCCCGGTTGCCGCACGGGCGTGCTGCCCGAGGGCGCCACGACGCGAAACTGCACGTCCAGGTGGTGCGACGGCCGGACCGGTCCACACGCCGGCACCACGTGGCGTGACAACCGCAGCGGCACCGGATCGATCCGCAGGCCAGAGATGCCCGACTCCTCGGTCGCCTCGCGCAGCGCGGCGTCGGCGAGCGTCGCGTCGCCAGGCTCACAGTGGCCGCCCGTCTGCAGCCAGAGCCCGGCCTTGGCGTGCCGGACCAGCAGCACACGGCTCTCGTCCACGACGAGGGCGCTGCTGGTCAGGTGGTCCGGGTGGCAGCTGCGCCGCATCGCATCGCGATGGCGAGCCAGGTGCTCCAGGTACAGCAGGCGCAGCCGCTCCTGCTCCTCATCAGGTGCCGGCCACGTGCTCAGGACGTGGCGGGCGTCGGCGTGCAGCGTCACGGACGTTCAGTCGTCGCGCTCTGGGCCGCCCTCATCCTGAGGTGCCTCGGAGCCGGTGTCGTCGTCCTTCGACCGCCCCTCCTGGCTGAGGAGCTCATCAAGTGCGGCGTCGAAGGCATCGCCCTCGGGCACGTCCTGATCGTCCTGGGCGAAACCGAGCGGGTCGTCGAGGTCGGTGCGCGTGGGCATGAGGTCCGGGTGCGTCCACACGGCATCGCGTGCCTCGGCGCCCTTGCGGTCGCGCAGCGCGGCCCACAGCGTCGACGCGTCGCGCAGACGCCGGGGACGCAGCTCCAGGCCGACGAGAGAGGCAAAGGTCTGCTCGGCGGGTCCGCCCGTGGCACGGCGCCGACGCACGGCCTCGGCCAGTGCCGGGGCGGCCGGCATGGTCTCGTGCGTGGCCTGCGCGACGACGTCGTCGACCCAACCCTCGATGAAGGCCAGCAGCGTCTCCAGCCGGTCAAGAGCGGCCTGCTGCTCGGGGGTGCGCTCGGGCTCGAACATCCCGCCCTGCATGGCCTCGGCGATCTGGTCGGGACGGGAGGGGTCCAGGCCCTGTATCTGCGACTCGATGGCGGAGAGATCGATGCGTGTGCCGCGGCCAAACTCCTCGATCGTGCTGATCAGCGCCGAGCGCAGCCAGGTGGCGTGTGAGAACAACCGATGGTGCGCGCACTCGCGCAGGGCGACGTAGAGCATCACGTCGGCGGCGGAGTGCTCGAGCCCCTCGCCGAAGGCGGCCACGTTGGTGGGCAGGATGGCGGCGGTCCGGTCGTCGGTGAGGGGGATGCCGATGTCGGTGGAGGACAGCACCTCCCCGCCGAGGCCCGCCAGGGCCTGGCCCACCTGCTGCGCGAACATCGCGCTGCCGGCCTGGTTGAGCATGCCGATGAGCGGGCCGGCCATGGCTCGCGCTTCCTCGGGGATGGCCTCGCCCATTGCGCCGACCACGGAGTCGGCGATGGGGCCGACGAGCTGCTGCCACGTGTCGGCGGTGGCCTCGACCCACTCGGCGCGACTCCACGCCGCGGCCCGGGGGGCGCTGGCGGGGACGCTGGTGGCCCGGTCCAGCCAGGACTCGGCCAGCTGCACGGCGTCGGAGACGGCGCCCTGCTGGCCGGTGTGGGGGGAGGGGTCGTCGCCGGCGGCCGCGAGCGCGGTGCGCGCCGTCTCGCGGACGACGTCGAAGTTGACCGATCCGTCCTGCGCGCCGCTGAACATGCGCTGCATCTGCCCGAACAAGGCGCTGAGGTCGGGGGCCTGGCCGCCGGAGCCGCCCATCGCGTTGAAGATCTGCTCCATGGGCGTGCCCGCGAAGGGGTTCTCGCCGGGGTCCGGCTCGTCCGGAGGTCGCTCGTCAGGCATGTCTCAACACTAGCGCCCCGGGACACGTCCGCCGCTGGACGAGCCGGGGCTCGACCGATCGACCGGGCGATCGCAGGACACATAGGGTGGCGATCATGACCAGCGTGCCGATCGCGGAGGTCCGGGACACCCCGCTCAGCCTCGATGAGGTGTATGACGCCGTCCGCGACCCCGCGGCCGGAGCCGTCGTGCTGTTCACCGGGGTGGTCCGCGACCACGACGGCGGACGCGACGTCACGGCGCTGACGTACTCGGCCCACCCGATCGCCGGTGACGAGCTGCGACGCGTCGCGGAGACCATCGGCCGTGAGGAGGACGTGCGTGCGTTGGCTGCGACCCACCGCGTGGGGGAGCTGTCCGTCGGTGACCTGGCCGTCGTCGTCGCAGCCTCGGCGGCACACCGCGACGCCGCGTTCACTGCGGCGCGGCGACTCATCGACGAGCTGAAGGCCGAGGTGCCGCTGTGGAAGCACCAGGTCTTCGCCAGTGGTGAGCCCGAGTGGGTCCACCCCACGTGAGCCTCCACCGAGCGACCTGGGTGAGGTTGGGCCAGACACCTTAGGCTGTCCGTCGTGACAGACCCGAGTGTGCCGCCTGCCGGTGAGGACGACCCGCCTGCCGGCCAGTCAGAGGCAGATGTCGCCCGACACCGCAGTCGGGGATATGCCGCTGTCGTCGTGGCGGCGATCAGCTTCGTGGCGCTGCTGTGCGTCGCCTTCCTGGTGCCCGTGCCGTACGTGGCGATGCGACCCGGCCCGGCCTTCGACACCCTGGGGGAGTTCGACGGGTCGCCGATGATCACCTTCGGCGACGACGTCAAGACCTATGACACGGACGGGGTGCTGGACTTCACCACCGTCTCGGTCACCAGCGCCGACAACCAGCTCAGGTTCGGCGACGTCGTGAGCGCGTACCTGACGCGCGACGTCTCCGTGGTTCCGCGCGAGTCGGTGTACCCCGAGGGGGAGACGGCTGACCAGTCGAAGGAGCAGGGGGCCGCGCAGCTGACCAGCTCCAAGGACACCTCTCGCGCTGCGGCGCTGCGAGCGGCCGGCTACGACGTCCCTGAGACGCCCAAGGTCGTCGACGTCGTCGAGGACGGGGCGTCGGTCGACGTCCTGGAGCCCGAGGACCTCATCCTCACCGTCGACGACGAGCCGGTGACGTCCGCCCAGGAGGTGCAGAGCGCCGTCCGTGCCGGGGACCCCGGCGACGAGGTGGAGGTCGGCATCTCCCGTGATGGTGAGGAGCAGAGTGTCTCGATCACGACGAAGCCCTCACCGGAGGACCCGGAGCTGCCGCTCATCGGGATCACGGTGGGCACGGCCTACGACTTCCCGGTCGAGATCGAGAACAACGTCGGCGACCAGGTGGGCGGACCCAGCGCGGGCACGATGTTCGCCCTCGCCATCTACGACCGGCTCACCCCGGGGACCCTCACCAGTGGTGAACGGATCGCCGGCAGCGGCGAGATCGCCGGGGACGGCACGGTGGGAAGCATCGGCGGCATCCGTCAGAAGATGGCCGGGGCCGCCTCCGACGGCGCCACCATCTTCCTGGTGCCCGAGGACAACTGCGCCGAAGCCGTCACGGGCGACGACCATGGCATGAAGCTCATCGAGGTGAAGACCCTCGACGGCGCGATCGATGCCCTCACGACCCTGGCCGACGATCCCGAGGCAGAGGTGCCCACATGTCAGTAGATCCGCCGCTCGATGAGCTGCACCCCACGACGCCGCTGCGAGAGGTCGCGCTCGAGGTCGAGGCGCACGTGGGGGAGGACGGCTGGGACCAGCCCGCTCGCCTCTACGCGCTGGTCCCGACGGTGGATCTGATCGCCCGGGAGCCGGCGCTCGCCGAGCAGCTGGGCGTCGACGGCGAGGACGACCACGGCTCGCTGACGTCGGTCGAGCAGGACCTGCCGCAGGACCGCGACCTGGAGGAGCTGCTCGGGGCGATCGAGTGGCCGGACGCCGTCACGGGCTGCGCCGTCGTGGTGGAGCGGGTCATGCTGCCCCCCGGGGCCGAGGAGGACCTCCCGACCGATCCCACGGCCCTCATCGAGGCCGTCGTCGCCCATCCCGAGCGTCGCGAGGTGCGCCTGGTGGCGGCGGTCCTGAGGGACGGGGGGAGGCACAGCATCGTGCGGGCACGCACGCCAGAGGGGGCCGAGCTGTTGGAGGGGCCGGACCTCGTGCCGGGCCTGCTGGACTCGCTGCATGGCACCTTGACATAGGCTCGTCCTTACTCCGGTTCGTCCCCCGGAGCAGCCCCGCAGCACCCGACCGCCCAGCAGGCCCCGCACCAGGAGCATCGTGAGCGACATCTTCGGAACCCCCCGCCAGCGACCCGAGCCACCGTCCGGGGGTGGCGGGGTGGATCGGCGCCGGCGTGTCCTGGTGCCGACGCTGGTGACCCTGGCGGTGCTGCTGTTCCTGGGCTCGATCTTCATGAACGTCTACACCGACCGGCTGTGGTTCCGTTCGGTGGAGTACACGCAGGTCTGGAACACGTTGCTGATCACCCGGGTGGGCATGTTCCTCGTCCTCGGGCTGCTGTTCGCACTGTTCGTCGTGGTCAACATGTACCTCGCGTACCGCTTCCGGCCCGACTCCGTGCCGTTGCCGGCGCGAGCCGATCCCGCCTACCGGTACCGCCAGGCGCTGACTCCTGTCGTCAAGCCCGCCCTCCTGGTGGTGGGACTGCTGCTCACCGCGTTCGCCGGGTCCGTGGCCTCCAGTCGGTGGGACACCTTCCAGCTGTGGCGCAACGGCACGTCGTTCGGCCAGGAGGATCCGCACTTCGGCCGCGACATCAGCTTCTTCGTCTTCGACTACCCGTGGCTGCGCTTCGTCACGTCCTACACCTTCGCGGCGATCGTCCTGTCCGTCATCGCTGTGGCGTTCATCCTCTACGTATACGGCGCGGTCCGGATCCAGGGCCGAGGAGCATCGTTCACCCGCGCGGCGCAGGTGCACCTGTCGGTGCTCGTGGGCCTGGGTGTGCTGCTGCGCGCCTTCACCTACTGGCTGGACCGTTACGGCTTGGCCATCAGCGAGGGCGGTCTGTTCGATGGCATCGGGTACACCGATGCCAACGCTCGCATCCCGGCGAACAACATCCTCATCGGTGTGGCCATCCTGTGCGCGCTGCTGTTCTTCGCCACCGCCGTGATCCGTTCATGGGTGCTGCCGGGCATCGGTCTGGGACTGCTGCTGCTGACGTCGGTGCTGCTCGGCGGCATCTGGCCGTACGTCATGCAGTCCTTCCAGGTCCGGCCCTCCGAGCCTGACCGTGAGGGGCCGTACATCGCACGCAACATCGAGGCGACCCGGGACGCCTATGGCGTCGCCGACGTGCAGACGGAGCGTTACAGCGCCAACACGACCCTGGAGCCGGAGGAGCTGAGCACCTCTGCGGAGTCGCGCGTGAGCACCCGCCTGCTGGACCCGACGCTCATCTCGCCGGCGTTCGAGCAGCTCCAGCAGGTGCGCGGCTACTACACGGTGCCGCGGACCCTCGACGTCGATCGCTACGCGTTGGGGGACGACGAGCAGCCGCAGGACGTCATCATCGCAGCACGCGAGCTGAACCTCGACGGCCTGCAGCCCAACCAGCGCAACTGGGCCAACGACCACACGGTCTACACCCACGGGTACGGCCTCATCGCCGCGCGCGGCAACCAGCGTGGCCCGCAGGGCGAGCCGGTGTGGGTGCAGAAGGACATCCCGCCCACCGGTGAGATCGAGACGGAGGTGCCGCCGCGCATCTACTTCGGTGAGAACTCTCCGTCGTACTCGATCGTGGGCCGCCCTGACGGTGCCGACCCGATCGAGGTCGACATCCCCCGCGGTGGTGGCAGCGATGACGAGGACGACACGGAGAACGTCACGCAGAACACCTATGACGGCGAGGGTGGCGTGAACGTCGGCAACATCTTCCACAAGGTGCTGTACGCGTTCAAGTTCGCCGAGCCCAACATCGTGCTGTCGGAGCGTGTCAACGAGAACTCCAAGATCCTCTACGACCGTCACCCGCGTGAGCGTGTCGAGAAGGTGGCGCCGTGGCTCACGGTCGACGGTGACGTCTACCCGGCCGTCGTGGACGGGCGTCTGGTCTGGATCGTCGACGGATACACCGCGAGCAACCACTACCCGTACTCCGAGCAGCGTTCACTGCGGGAGGCCACGGCGGACACGCTGACGCAGGGGCCCACCCAGGCCGCGCTGCCCAGCGACCAGGTCAACTACATGCGCAACTCCGTCAAGGGCGTCGTCGACGCGTACGACGGAACCGTCGACCTGTACCAGTGGGACGAGGAGGACCCGATCCTCGAGACCTGGATGAAGGTCTTCCCGGACGTGGTCCAGGACAAGGACGAGATCAGCGACGGCCTGCTGGAGCACCTGCGCTACCCGGTCGACCTGTTCAAGGTGCAGCGTGACGTGCTGACCCGCTACCACGTCACCGACGAGCAGACGTTCTACGAGGACGGTGAGCGCTGGCGCGTCCCGGAGGATCCGGCCGGGTCGGACAACTCGCTGCAGCCTCCGTACTACCTGACCGTGGCGCGCCCCGGCCAGGAGGACCCGCGGTTCTCGTTGACCAGCGTCTACACGCCGCAGAGCAGGCAGAACCTGGCCTCGTTCATGTCGGTCAACTCCGAATCAACCGATGAGGACTACGGCACGATCCAGATCCTGCAGCTGCCGAGCGAGACGCAGGTGCCGGGTCCGAGCCAGATCGCCAACCAGTTCAGCTCCGACCGTGGAGTCACGCAGGCGCTGCTGCAGTTCCGTCAGTCCGATGCGACGGTGCTCAACGGCAACCTGCTGACCCTGCCCGTCGGCGATGCACTGCTGTACGTTCAGCCGGTCTACATCCGTCGTTCGGCGGAGGACGGCTCGTACCCGTTGCTGCAGTTCGTCGCGGCGTCCTTCGGTGACGAGGTCGGCTTCGGCCAGACGCTCGATGAGGCCCTGCGCGTGGCGCTGGACCTGGAGGAGGGCCAGGTGCCTGATCCCGACGAGGAGGCCGACGAGGGCGACGCCGACGCTGACGCTGACGCCGGAGATGCTGATGGTGGTGATGCCGATGGCGGCGGTGAGAAGACCACCAGTGAGTACCTCGAGGATGCCTCACGGTTCTACAGCCTGGCCCAGGATGCCCTGGCCGACGGTGACCTCGCTGAGTACCAGCAGCGGATCAACCAGATGAACAGCGCCATCGAGAACGCCCAGGACACCCTGGACTGACAGGACGCCCTGGACTGACCTGAGCCCCGACCACCGAGCAGCGCCTCGGTGGTCGGGGCCTCTGTTCGAGCCAAGCCCCGGTGCTCTGTGGTGGTGCGAGTCAGGCCTCGGTGATCGAGTGCGACGCGAGCTCTGCCAGCGGCGATGGAGGCGTCGCGCCAAGGGCGTAGCCGCGACGGAGCGAAGCCACCTTTCCGGTGCCAGGGGCCGCGATGACGCCACGTGACCTTCCTCGCACCACCCCGATTTGGATGACAGATGTCCGTAGCGTAAAGTTCATCAGGTCGACGCGGGGTGGAGCAGTTCGGTAGCTCGCTGGGCTCATAACCCAGAGGTCACAGGTTCAAATCCTGTCCCCGCTACCAATGTGATCTCTCAAGAGATCGGAGACACCCGAACCTGCAGAGGCAGGTTCGGGTGTTCTCATTTCTGAGGCTGATAGTCCCGGTTGGGGTCGAGGATGAGCTCTCGCAGGAGTTCGCCGGTGGTGGCATTGACGATGCGGACGTGCAGGTCGTGGATGAGCAGGATGATGTGGGTTCGGGCGTGGGTTCGACCACAGCCGATGTGGTGGAGTCGGCCGGCGTTTCGCAGGGTGACGGCGCCGGTCTTGTCGATGCGGTCGTGACGGACTTGTGCGTGGGTCTGGGTGTCGCGGCTGTTGCCCGGCAGTGCTTTGGGCATGGTCTGAAAGAGCGCCGCGGGGGTCGCTCGGTGCGGCAGTGAGCGATGAGGCCGGTGATGGTTGCAGTTCTCGACGAAGGCGTCCAGGAGGCTCTGGAGCTCGGTGACTGAGCGTGGCTGGTTCGGTTGTGCGGGGAGCCATTTCTTCATCGCCTGCTGGAATCTTTCGATGCTTTGCCCTGGGTGGTGGGGTGGTTCGGTTTTCCGTTCTTCTGGGTGACGTGGAGCCGGCGAAGCTCGTGCTCCAAGGCATTGCGTCCGCCTCGTCCGCCGGCGAGTCGGGTGGTGGGGCACCTCCCTGCTCGGAGCGCAGCGGAGAGCTTGGGGGAAAGACCATGCCGTTGTCGGTGAGGGTGGAGGCTGGGATGCCAGCGGTTCTGATGGCTTTGCGGAACTGCTCGAGCACGGTCGGGCCGGTGACTCGAGGGTGTGCGGTGACGCTGATGGCGTAGCGGGTGCAGTTATCGAGCCAGGTCAGGATCTCGACGTCGGCGCCGTCGAGGAGGCGGTAGTGGGTGGGGGCACCGCCCTGCACGGAGTGCTTGGGGGAAAGTCGGACTGCCAGGTCTCGTTGGGCAGCTGGGCCTGGAATCGGATGTAGGACGACTTCGGTCTCTTCTTCGGCTCGGGGGTGACGAGTCCGGCTTTGGCCAGGTGGCGGCTGATCGTCGCGGCTGACACGGTGACGTCGTGGTGGTGGGCCAGATGCCACCTGATGGTGTCGAGACCGGCATCCAGACCCGAGCCATCGAGCTCGCGACGCAGGGTGCAGATCAGCTCGATCGTCGAGGCGTCGATAGCCGTCGGGGACGTCTTGGCACGACGCGAGCGGGGCTCGAACGCCGCCTCGCCCTCGGCCTCGTAGCGGGCCTTGAGCTTGTAGACCCAGGAGCGGTGCACCCCATAGCGGGCAGCCACTTCCGAGGGTGGCTGGTGCTCGATGAACAAGGCGGTGATGACCAGGCGAGCCTTCGACATCCCCGAGCATCAACCCCGAGCGAGTGTCTCCTATGACTTGAGAGATGTGTCGCCTATGTCCTGAACCAGCACACTGTCCCCGCTACCACCCGAAGGGCCCTGATCAGCACGCTCGGCTTCCTGCTTTGTGAGCTGGATTTCCTTCTGCTTCCTTTTCGCTGCCTGCCTGCCTGCCTAGCTGTTGCTGGCCAGGAGGTTGTTGACGTTTCTCGCGGGTGGCTGGTCGCGCAGCTACACTGGTGTCATGCGGATGCAGCAGCGATTTCAAGACCCCCGGCCGGGATATGGCCGCGGGGTCTTCGACGCGCAGTCGTAGCGCAGTAGGTCTCCGCAGGTACGGCCGGGGGAATTTTCTCGTCCTTCACCTACCTGCCATCTTCTTGGAGACCTTCGCATGTCGCACGCCGACTATCTGACTTCCGACCAGCTCTATCGCGCTCTCAACGTGCGCGACCTCACCGATCCCGACCAGGGGCCTCACGCCATCCTGACATTGCTGCAATCGGTCATCGACCGTTTGCAGCCCGAGTGGGACAGCTCCCTCCGGTATGTGCGCAGCTCGCCGGTCGTTCCTGTTCGGGACAACTACGACCGCCTCGGTTACGACCCGGATGATGTTACTCGGGCTCGCCGGTACACCCGTTACATCAGCCCTGCAGTGATGCTTCGCAGTCATATGAGTGCCGAACTCCCGCGCGTCCTTGAGGACTATGCGGGGATGTCCGAGGTGGATGAGTTACTCGTGGTGCCCGGCCTCGTCTACCGTCGCGACGCCGTCGATCGCACCCACGTGGGGGAACCCCACCAGGTGGACTTGTGGCGCATCCGTAGCACTCCGGATACCGATGACGAGGACATGCTCACGATGATCGGCCACTTGGTCGAGGCAGTCCTTCCGGATGCGCAGTGGAGAACAACAGACGTGGCGCACCCATACACCGTCGGTGGTAGGCAGATCGACGTGCTCCACGACGACGAATGGCTTGAGCTCGCCGAGTGCGGCCGCATCCATCCCGAGGTGCTGCGCGGATCGGGCCTCGACCCCGAGCGATGGTCCGGCCTGGCTCTCGGTATGGGCCTTGAACGTGCACTCATGCTGCGCAAGGGCATCCCTGACATCCGCTATCTCCGGGCAGAAGACCCGCGCATAGCAACCCAGATGCTCACCCTGGATCCATGGCAGCACGTTTCACTTCTGCCTGCGGCCCGGCGCGACATTTCAGTCGTCGTGGATGCACAAGAGGACGAGGAGACGCTTGGTGACCGCATCCGCGTCGCCCTCGGAGATAACGCCGACGTCATCGAGTCTCTCGAGATTCTCAGCCGCACACCCCACGAGGGACTACCCGAGGCCGCGCGCTCTAGGCTCGGCACTCTGGAAAGACAAGTCAATCTCCTGATCCGGATCATGCTGCGCCCCATCGACCGCACCCTGACCTCGGAAGAGGCCAACGTGATCCGCAACGTGATCTACGAGGCCGTGCATGAAGGCCCGGTGATGGAGCTGATCTGAGATCGCTGAGAGCAGCCATGACCTCGCCTACGCATGCCAACGCTCCCCTCTCACCCGAAGGCCGACGCCGCCTGATCGAACGCTGCCGCACCCGCCCTATCTCCCACGTGGCCGCCGAGATGGGGATCTCCCGCGCAACCGCCTCGAAATGGGTCAACAGATACAAGCGATTCGGGAAGACCGGCCTACTGGACCGCTCATCTTCTCCGGCCCGACAGCCATCTGCAACGCCTGGCTGCCTCGTGCAGCAGATCGAGTCGATGCGGCGGGAACACAAATGGTCGGCGTCCCGTATTGCGTTCGAGCTCGAGCAGGCAGGAACACCGGTGAGCCGTCGCACCATCACCCGGCTCCTCGCACAGCTGGGCCTGAATCGACGGAAGTTTATCGACCCGAACGGCGAGACGAACCGGGAGCCGCAAAGGATCAACGCCAAACGTCCCGGCCACATGGTGCATCTGGACGTGAAGAAGGTCGGGCGCATCCCCGACGGCGGCGGGTGGCGTGTGCACGGCAAAGGCAGCGAGAAGGCCAAGGCTGTCGCCCGCACGAAGACCCGCGGTGCCAGGACCGGGTACATCTACCTGCATTCCGCCATCGACGGACACACCCGACTCGCTTACACAGAAGCGTTACCGGATGAGAGGGCCGTCACTGCCGTCGCGTTCTTCGGGCGGGCCAGAGCCTGGTTCGCTAAGCACGGCATCACCCGGATCGAGCGCGTCGTGACTGACAACGGTTCCTGCTACCGATCTGCTGCCTTCCGCGAAGCGGTCGGGACCAGCCGACACCAGCGCATCACGCCATACACGCCTCGACACAACGGCAAAGTCGAGCGCTACAACCGGATCCTCGCTGAAGAGTTCCTCTACGCGCGCATCTGGCGCTCGGAAGCAGAACGCGCTGCCGCGCTGGAAACGTGGAACCGGCACTACAACTATCACCGTCCCCACGGCGCTCACGACGCGCAACCGCCTGCCTCTGCAGCACCGACACGCGTCAACAACGTCATGGCCTCATACACCTAGCCTCAGCCTGAGCCGCCTTGCATGCGTGCAGTCCTTCAACTGTCGCGGATCTGTTCCTCGAGGGAAGAGTAGTAGGTCAGAGGACTTCAGAAATGGGCCCGGGTGGAAGTCAACCGTGGGCCGGCGATGACGGCCCCCGAGCCGGTCGGGGCGCTGCGCAGGAGCGTCGGATCTTTAGTCGTGTGCCACATCACCGGCGATTCGAAGTGTCGAGCGGTGAAGCGGTCTGCGGGCACATCAGAACCTTGCGCCGAAGCCATCGTTCGCCTGCGGTCAGTCGACAGAGATGCGCACGGGACCGCCCTCGGGGGAGGCGTCACGCAGAACTGGGGCCGGCACACGAAAGACCCGCCCTGGTGCGCAGGGCCAAGGGATTCTCTTTCGTGCGACGACGCGGCCACCCTGGCGAACAGTGACTGTCGGAAAGCGGATCGTCGCGTCGGCCCACAGGAGAAGTCGGCCGCGGGCCGGGAGCCGGTCGGCGTTGACCACCTGTGGCGCTACCCAGCGCAGTGGTGGATCGACCTCGAGCCTAGGGCCCTGCGCACGCGGAGCTTCTCGGTTGAGCCACGCGAGCACCGAGGTGACCACGTGCTCACCGTCGAGGGCGGCAACGTCGGCGGTGTCCACGGGGTGGACCATGTTGCCGATCGCGAAGATGCCGGGAGCGCTGGTGGCCAACCCACCGTCGACCACCGGCCCCCTGGTCAATGGGTCGAGTTCGATGCCCTGTGCGCGGGCCAGCTCGTTGTCAGGAATCCAGTCACCCGTCGTGACGACTGTGTCGCACTCGATCACGCGACGAGTGCCGGTGCGAGTGTCTTCCAGCTCGACCGACGAGACCCGCCCACGGCCATTGATGCGTACGACGCGGGTCCGGGGGGACACGGGCACTCGCAGCACGGCACGTCCGAACATCCGAAACGCGGCATAGGCCTCGGACCGCTCGTATAGAGAGGTCATCACCATTGGAGTGCAGCCCGCTTCGCGCAAGGTGATCGCGGCCGACCAGCTGACGAGCTCAGCCCCGATGATCACGGCGCGTTCACCCACCTGCCGGTGGTGCATGTGAACAAGGTTCTGCAGCTGACCGGTGGTGTAGACGCCGTCCGGGCGGTCGCCGGGGATCAGGCGCGCCGGCCGGGGACGCTCTCGTGCCCCAGTGGCCAGGACCACCACGTCCGCCTCGACAGCACGCCGCCCTTGAGGGGAGGTGACCTCGAAGGTCCGCTCCCCGACCCAACCCGTGACCATCGCCTCCGTCTCGATGACCGCGCCGGATCGCTGAGCCGTCTCCACGAGCCGCTTCGCGTACTCGGGTCCGGAGAGGAATCGATGGAGGTCGCGGATGCCGTAGCCCGGGTGGTCGCTGTGCCGGGGGATACCCCCCGCCTGCTTCTCGCGATCGAAGACTCGGACCTCCCCACCGACGATCGGGGTGAGCGCCGTGGCTGCCGCCAGGCCAGAGGGTCCGCCGCCAATCACGGCCACGCGGACGTGCTGGCTCATCAAGCACCGCCTTCCAGGTCGCTCGTGCTGCCGCGTGACTCCAGCAGGGCCTGGACATTGGCGCCGCAGAAGAAGCCTTGGCAGCGACCGTTCATCAGTCGCGTCCGCCGACGCAGGCCCTCCATCGACACCGGGGGAACCGTCGAGGCGAAGGCGTCCCGCACCTCGCCGCGCGTGACGCGCTCGCAGAAACAGACCACGCTGCCGTAGGCCGGATCCCGCTCGATCCGCTCGGCGTCCTGGTAGGGCCGTACGCCGGCCTCACCGATGTTGGGCATTCGGGGAGCCGGGGGCAGCGCTTCAGGTCGCGGGCTGACGTCGACCTCGGCGGCGGCCAACATCCCCATGGTGTGCTCGGCGAGCGCCATGCCCGCCGTCAACCCGGTCGAGCGGATGCCGCCGAGCACCACGTACCGATGGTCGGGATCCAGCTCCACGACATAGTCGCCGTGCTCGGTCGCCGCGCGCAGGCCGGCGTAGCTGGCTGTGACCTCCTCCTGCAGCAGGGTGGGCATCAACCGCTCGCCCTTAGTGAGGAGAAAGTCGAAGCCCTGCTCGGACGTGCCGGTGGCCTCGCGGTCCTCAAGGTCCTCCGCGGTGGGGCCGAGCATGACGTTGCCGTAGATGGTCGGACTCACAAGCACGCCCTTGCCCTTGGACGACGGAACCGGGAGCACGATCTTGGGGACCTTGGCGCGGGCGAGCTTGTCGAAGACGAAGAGCTCTCCCCGCCTCGGCGTCACAGTGAACCGGTCGTACCCGAAGGCTCGATCGATCCAGTCCGAGCCGAGCCCGGCGGCGTTCACCACCCACCGCGCCACTACCGGTCCCTGGGAAGTCAGCAGCCGCGAGTGCGGACCGTAGCGCTCGACGGCCTCCACCCGGTGCCCAGTCAGCAGAGTGACGCCCCGCTCGACAGCTTCGCTCGCGAGAGCGAGGTTGGTCGTCCAGGTGCAGATGATGGACTCATCGGGCACAGAGAGCCCGCCGAGTGCCCCCGGCCCCAGGTCCGGGACCTGGGTGTAGACGTCCTCCGCGGTGGCGATCCGGCACCGGTCGTAGCCGTTCTGCTCGGCCTTGTCCTTCAGCCCGGGGAGAGCGTCCAGCTCCTCGTCCGTCCATGCCACCAACAGGGCGCCAGTGCGCTCGACCGGGATGCCGGTCCTCTCGGCGTAGGCCCCCAGTAGCTCGTACCCACGAGCCACCATGCGTGACTCCAACGTGCCTGGCTTGGCGTCGAAGCCGGTGTGCAGGATGGCGGTGTTGGCCTTCGACGTGCCGTCGCCGATGTCGTCGCGCGCTTCCAGCATGGCCACCGAGTGGCGGGTCGCCGCCAGCTCTCTGGCCACCGCCGCGCCGACGATGCCTGCGCCGATGACGACGAAGTCGAAGGTGCGGTCCTGCTCGTCGATCATGTCGGGTTCCTTGTTAACTGCAGGGGTCGGCACGAGCGGGTCGGGGCGCGCCTTTCCCGACTCGCCAAGTCAGCGGCTCGTGGGTCGGACTGCTGCTGGACAGTGCCGGCTGGCGAGAATACGTCCTCGGTGGTCGGCCAGGGCTTCTCGTGCCCGTCGCTCATGCACCCTCCTGTGTCAGCCGAGATCGTCACGGGTCGACCATGGGTATCTGGTCTAGACCATCTGGTGTAGGGCAGACGGTACAGCCCAGCGCTGCTAGCGTGTCAACTGTGCCGGGGAATCGTCGTGCGAGCGCGTCCTCGCCGAAGTATGTGGAGATCGCTGATGTACTGCGTCAGCAGATCACGAGCGAGAGACTCGCTCCGCACACCCTGATGCCGTCAGAGCGTGAGTTGAGCGAGGCCCACGGCGTCAGTCGGATGACGGCGCGCAACGCGCTCTCGCTGCTCGAGGCCGAGGGCCTGGTCTACCGTCGTCCCCCGAGGGGGACCTTCGTTGCTGAGCCTCGTGTGACCTTTCACGTCGGCAGCTTCAGCGACGAGCTGGCCCGCGCCGGCAAGCGACCAGCCGCCCAGTTGCTGTGGGCAGAGACCCGGGACGTGCCTGCGGTGATGACGGAGTTCGGGGATGGCCCGGCCCACGCCGTGCGCCGTCTGCGCTATGCCGACGGCGAACCGATCGCGCTGGAGACCAGCTACTTCCACCGTGAGCTGACGCCGGGTCTGCTCGACCGGTCGCTGGATGAATCCATCTGGCAGCTGCTTCGTGAGGAGTACGCGATCATCCCTGCTCGTGCCCGTGCCTTGGTGCGCTCCATCGTGCTCGACCATGCCTCCTGCAGTCGGCTGATGATCCGCTCGGCCTCACCGGGCATCTTGCTGACGCGGTGGACCTACGATGCCGAAGGCCGTTGCTTCGAGTTCGCCCAAGACGTCTATCGAGCTGACCGCGCCGAGTTCGAGGTCGAGGCAAGCTTCGACCCCAGAGCTCGATGAGCGGGCGAGCCGTCGTCTTCGACTTCGACGGAGTACTGATCCGAGGCGATTCCACCGTTGACTTTCTGCGCCGGCGGCTGCGGCGTGCCCCGTGGCTCCTGCCACCGATCACGTTCACTGCCGCGGGGTTCGCACTGAGTGACCGGCATGGTCCGTCGCGGACGCGGTGGTCCGAGCGTGTGGTGGGGGCGCTGGGCCTGGGCCGCAGCATGCATGCGGTGGAGTCCGAGCTCCGCGAGCTGGCCCACACCCTGCACGCCGATGCCTCGCGGGTGCCCGAGCGGGCGAGCGACGTGCTGCGCGACCACGTGCGCCGTGGTGACCGCGTGCTCGTCTCCTCGGCCGGGCTCGAGCCGTTCGTGCGGACGTGGGTCTCGCTGCTCGATGAACCCAACGTGACAGTCGCGGCGAGCACTCTGGTGCAACGTCCCTGGGGCGTGGCCATGGCCGATCATCACTACGGCGCTCGAAAGCTGCAGAAGGCCGCCGAGCTGGACTACATGCCGCCGTTCGACATCGTTTACTCCGACTCCGACGCGGACCTGCCGCTGCTGCAGAACGCCCGGCAACCCGTCCTGGTGGGCCCGTCGGAGCGAACCCTGCGAGCACTGCCGGCCGCGGTGCGGGCGCGCGCCACCGTCTGGCGTGGTTGACCGGCCGCTGGTCGCTTCAGGCGATGAGCAGTCCGACGCCGGCGGCTTCCAGGCTTTCGCGTTCACGACGAGGCAGGCCGGAGTCGGTGATCACGCCGGTCATGTCCGTCAGGGCGCACACGTGCCACGGCGCGACCACACCGACCTTGGAGGAGTCGGCCAGCACGAAGGTCCGATGGCTGTTGTGCAGCACCATGCGCTTGACCGGTACCTCACCCAGCTCGTAGTCGGTCAGGCCGTGCTGGACTGAAAGCCCGCCGGAGCCGAGGAAGGCGACGTCGGGATGGACCTCCCGCAGGAAGTCGACAGCCGTAGCGCCGGAGGTGGCGAGGTCGCCGGCGCGGACAAGACCGCCCACCATGAGTACCGAGAGGCTGGGGTGCTCGGCCAGGATCTGGGCAACGCGGATGGAGGGCGTGATGACGGTGGCACGCAGGTCCGAAGGGACTTGACGGGCCACGGTGGTCGCCGTGGTGCCGATGTCGATGAAGATGGTGTGGGCTGAGGTCATCAGCTCCGCGGCAGTCCGCGCAACGGCTGTCTTGGCCTCGGCGGCGATCTCCTCACGGGTATCGAACGCCGGTTCCGTGGAGCCAGGGACGGCTGCTGCCACCGCTCCGCCGTGCACGCGGGTCAGCTCACCGCTCTGCTCGAGCCGGGCCAGGTCCCGGCGGACCGTCTCGACCGAGACGCCGAGGGATTGAGCGATCTCCTCGGTGCGGACGCTGTCTTGGCTGTGCAGGAGGTCCATGATGCGTGAGCGGCGGGTGGTCGCCAGCAGTGTCATGGTGGATTCCTTTGTGAATGCCTGTCTCTGACCGCCGTGACTTTACCAAGCAGGTCAATTCCACCCAATCTGTGCAGGACGGTTGCACGAACAGGCACTTTCGGGCAACATTCCACGGAATCGGTCGGAGTGACTGATTGCACTCCGCCGTTTACTTCGAAAGGTTCCCTGTGACTGCGAAGATCACGATTCTTGCCGTCTTTGGAGCAGTGCTCGTCGCACTGGCCATCCGATCGGCTCGTCGCGCGCACGCTTATGAGGACTTCAACCTCAACGGCCGACGGACAGGGTTGCCTGCCCTGGTCGGCACCCTCGGCGCAGCTGAGTTCAACACCGCCACGCTGATCGGTGGCGCCTCGGTTGCCTATCTCTATGGCACGGTCGGCATTTACTACACGTCGCTGATCTTTATCTTCGTCTTCAGCATCTACGCGCTGACGGTTGCCAAACCGTACCGTCGTTTGCAGATCTCGACGATCGCGGAGTACTTCGAACGACGTTTCACCGGGCGACTCTCCGAGCCCACGCGAGCGTTGGCGAGCGTGATCACCCTGACGTTCACCTGGATCGCTCCGGCCACCTATCTGGCAGGCCTGTCGGTGATCGTCGCAGTGCTGCTGGGCGTCGACCCGGTACCCACGGTCGTCGCGATAACTGTGCTCTGCCTGGTGCTCGCACTGGCGGCCGGCTTCATCACCGCGCTGTCGTTCGACGTGTTCGCCTACGGGATGATCTTGGTCTTCGTGCCCGTGCTGTTCATCGTTGCCTACACAAACTCCGGCGGCTTCAGCTCGCTCGGTGATGTCTTCGAGCCCCAGTTCCTGTCGTTCGAGCCGGTGTGGGACCTGGAGGCCTACGGCTTCGCCGCAGTGCTCACGTGGGGCTTCCAGAACATCATGCTCTACCTCGCAGCCCCTTGGTACGGTCAGCGGATCTTTTCCGCCCGGACGGAGTCGATCGCCTACCGCGGCATGATCATCAACACCGTCCTCATCACGGTGCTCTACGGCCTCGTCGTTCTGGCCACGATGTTCAGCCGAGTGCTCATGCCGGACTTGGATGCTCCGGAGGAGGCGCTGCCGCGCCTGGTCTTGGACTACACCTCGCCGATCATGCAGGGCCTGCTGCTGGTGACGCTGCTGCTCGTGGGTATCACCACCATGGTGGCCATCTGGAATGCCGCGGTTTCCATCGTCGTCAACGACCTGCTGCGCCGCTACGCCTTCCGTGACCGTGACGACCGTTTCTACATCAACGCCAGCCGCGTCGTGTTCCTCGTCCTCGGCGCATCAACACTGCTGTTCGCCCTGACCTTCGTGGGCAGTATCCTGCTGGCACTGACCTACGTCTCGGTCTTCACTGCGTTGCTGGCCTTCCCGATCCTGGCGGGACTGTACTGGCGCCGTTTCACGACTCTGGCCGCGCTGCTCAGCATGATCGCCGGCGTCGTGTACGTCTCGATCGCGCTGCTGTTCTCCTTCCCCTACCACCTCGTCAGCCCGGTAGGCGTGGCGCTCTCGGCAGTCGTTGGCGTCGCCACCACGTTGGCGCGACCGGGCACGGGCCCTGAGCCGGAGGTCGAGGAGTTCTTCGCCGTGGCCAAGGGGAACAAGGAGTACGCGGACTCTGGCCCCGCGACGGCGTGACGGTTAGCCTCGACCCACACTGACATGATGCAGACGAACGATCTGGTTCTCGCCGTTGACTGCGGCACGACTTCACTCAAGGCGCTGCTCATCGACCAGCATCGACGGGTCCTGGCCGAAGCCAACGAGTCATACCCGTTGACGCAGACCGATGCCGGCGGGGCCGAGCAGGCCCCGGAGGACCTGTGGGCGGCTGTGGCGCGCGCGAGCCGAGCCGTGGTCGCCGCAGGTGCGGTCGACCCGAGCGAGGTTACCGCGTTGGTCCCGGTCGCCTCCTGGAAGGGCATCATCCCCTTGAGTCGACGGGAAGGGGCGCTCTGCCCGGCGATGCTTTGGCTCGACGCTCGTGCACAGTCGCAGGCGGCGCGGTTGAACGAGGAGGCGGGGGAGCTTGTGGGCACCGGCCAGGAGTACTGGCCGCGGCTCATGTGGCTGAAAGAGAACGAGCCCGACGTGTGGCGACGTGCTGACCACGTCGTCGGCTTGAACACCTACCTGAAGTGGCGCGCCACCGGCGTGGTGTGCACCGAGCCGTCCGACGACTTCGTGCACTCGCCCGACGAGGCAACCTCCGCTCGCTACGCCGCCATCCTCAGCGCCGCGGGGCTAGACGCCGACCTGGAGAAGTTCGCTCCCGCCCGGCCGAGCACCGCCGAGGTGGGCTTCCTCACCAAGGAGTCGGCCGCTGACCTTGGACTCACGACAGCGACGCGGGTCTTCAACGGCTTCGGTGACTTGCCCGCCATCACCGTGGGCACAGGTCGGGCCGAGTCGGGGGACACCCACCTGTACTTCGGCACGTCCTCCTGGTTCGTGGAGATCGTCGAGAGCCGGGAAGGGTCACCGGCGCCATTGCACTTCACGCTCGGACCCGGACGCGAGGGCGCCACCTACGCCCTGCAGTCCGGATGTCTGGCCTATGACTGGTCTATCGAGACCCTCTATCCGGCCGAGAAGCGCGAGCTCGGCGCCCAGGTCCACGACCTCGTCAGCGAGCAGGTCGCTCAGATCCCTGCGGGCTCCGGTAACCTGCTGGCCACGCACTGGTTGAACGGCGAGCTGCCCCCGCTGAGCAAGAGCGCCAAGGGTCTCTTCCTCAACCTGACGCCACAGCACGACCGGCGCCACATGGTGCGGGCGATGATGGAGAGCATCTGCTTCGCCCACCGCTCCAGCGTGGAACAGTTCGTGTCCCGAACGGGCGACGAACTGCCCGTGGTGCTCGCGGCTGGCGGTGGCGCCCTGAACGCGGTGTGGATGCAAATCCTCGCCGACGTGCTGCAACGGACCGTCGAGGTGCCTGAGCACCCGGGAACGCTCGGGGCGTGGGGGGCCTACTGCAGCGCGCTGGTCGGCCTGGGCCATGTCGAAAACACATCTGAGATTCCTGAGCAGCGGATCATCGGTCGCCGCTTCGACCCCAATCCCGGCAACGCCGCGACCTACGACCGGCTCTATGCCGCCCACCAGCAGCTGCACCCGGCGCTCGCCGGCGTGTTCGACCAGCTCAACGGTGCGTCCTGAACCACCCATGACCACCCCGGCATCAGCAGAGAGGCAGAGACGTCCCATGCGTGTTCTGGTATCGGAGTTCCGCCAGGAGAGCAACTCCTTCACCCCCATCACCTCCTCGATGGACTTCTGGAGGCAGAACGGCCTGCTGGAAGGTGAGGCCGTGGTCGGTGCGTTTGCCGGCACGCAGTGTGCGATCGGCGGGATGATCGAGGCGCTGCAGGAGTCCGAGCACCGAACGGAAGTCACCTACGCCATCACCATGTCCTGCCAGAGCGGTGGGACGGCTGAGCAACAGGTGATGGACTACTACCTTGACCGGCTGCTGCCGGAGATCGAGCGCAACCTTCCTCTGGACGCGGTGCTGTTGTCATTCCACGGTGCACTGCAGACCACCGAGTGCGACGACCCGGAGGCACTGATCGCACGCCGGGTGCGCGAGCTGGTTGGGGATGAGTGTGTGATCGCCGCGTCAACCGACCTGCACGGCTACATCACCGAGGACCTGGTCCGTGCCGCGAACTACGTGTGCGCCTACCACACCTACCCGCACGTGGACTACGTCGAGACAGGACGCAGGACCGCTGAACTCGCGCTGGCCGCTGCCGCCGCCACACCGCAGGAGCCCTTCCCGGTGACGGCCTGGGTGCCGATCCCCATGGTGGTCTCGGCTTCGGCATACAACACACGGTCCGGACCGTTCAAGGCTCTGATGGAGCGGGGGAAGGCGCTGGTCGCCGACGGCACGCTGCGCGACTTCTCGATCTACCAGATGCAACCGTGGCTCGACGTCCCTGACGGTCACTCCGCCGTGCTGGCCGTGGCCGACACTCCCGACGTGGCAGCTGAGCAGGCGCTCGAGCTTGCCGCTGCGCTCTACTCGCACCGGCACGACTTCGCCACGTCACTGTGGTCGATCGACGACGTGATCGATCGGGCCGCGTCGCCAGACAGCGCCAAACCGGTGATCCTGGTCGACTCGGCCGACTCCTGCAACGCCGGCGCCCCCGGGGACAGCATGGCCGTCCCCGCCCGACTTCTCGAACTCGACTCCGGGGTGAAAGCGGCCGCCGTCGTCAACGACACCGCGGCCGCACACCGGGCGCATGAGCTGGGAGTCGGCGCTCGGGGCACGTTCCGGGTCGGCGCCAGCCGGGACACGACCGTGCCGTTCATCGAGGCCGAGGGCTACGTGAAGTCCCTGCACGACGGCGTCTTCTCACAAGAAGGCCCAGCCGGTCGGGGGATGGTGCAACGCATCGGCCCAACAGCAGTGCTCTCCTTCGGCTCGCTCGACGTGGTGGTGTGCGAGTGGATGGCCGGCAACGGCGACCCCCAGCTCTTCCGTGCCCACGGAGTCGAGCCGACGCTATATGACCTAGTCGCAGTGAAGGCCAACACCTCCTTTCGTGCCGCCTACGAGGCGTTCGCCGGAGAGATCTGCGAGACCGACACCCCGGGCTCCGCCGCCCCCTCTATCGACCGACTGCCGTTCCGCCGCCTTCCGCGAACGCTCTACCCCTGGACTGACGCCCCGAAGCTGGTGAAGCAGGTTGTCCACGGCCCTGTCCCGGACAGCGACGAGCGTGGCCCCCGTTGTGAGGTCAGAAAAGTTACCTCGTAGCGGGATCATCGAGTGAGCGCACCAGTAGTGGGGCGGGACACATGAATCGTCGTCGTAGCCAGTGCGGGGTGAGCCGATGCTGATCGGACGGGGTCAGGCCAGCGCCGTGACGGCGTCGATCTCGTCGCTGACGTTGGGCACGGAACCCATACTGCCGGGTCGCCGCGGCCATGGGCCCGGGTGATGGTTTCGCCAAGCTCTCACCGGCACCGGCAGTCCGCGGCGGTACTGCGAGCCTGAGAACGGGGCCGTTCGCGCGTGCCGCAGGAGCGGGGCGCATCTACCCGCCGTGACTAGGGGAGTGCATCTGCGTAGATGCGATCGGAGGTCAGCCGGGCCTATCCTTTGACGCGTCTGGTCTCGTACGCCCACATCGCGACCTCGACGCGGTTGCGGGCGCCGAGCTTGTTCATCAGTGCGCCGACGTGGGTCTTCACCGTGCTCAGGGTGATGTGCAGCTCGTCGGCGATCTCGGCGTTGGTACGGCCGCGGGCGACGGTGAGCAGCACTTCTTCCTCGCGTTCGGTGAGCGGCTCGATCGGCTGGGTCGGCGGGGAGGCTCGCTCCAGGCCCGCCAGCGTGGTGAGCAGGCGGCGGGTGATGTCGGGTGAGATGAGCGCATCGCCGTTCGCGGCTGCGTGGATCGCCTGGACCAGGAGCTCGGCCCCGGCGTCCTTGAGGAGGAAGCCTCGGGCGCCGGCCTTGAGGGCGCCATGGATATACTCGTCGAGGTCGAAGGTCGTGATGACCACGATGGCCAGGGGGTTCTCCACGCCTGGGCCAGCGAGCTGGCGAGTGGCCTCGACGCCGTCGATGCCGGGCATCCGGATGTCGAAGAGGCAGACGTCGGGACGCAGCTCGCGTGCCACGGCCACCGCCTCGTGACCGTCCGTTGCCTCGCCGACGACCTCGATCCCGGGCTGTGCGTTGAGGATCGTGGTGAGCCCGGTGCGGACCAGGAACTGGTCGTCTGCGACCACCACCCGGATGGTCGCAGAACCAGTCACCGGGGCACCTCCCGCGGGAGGGTCGCCTCGACGGTCCAGCCGCCGACCGGGTCCGGCCCGGCCTGACAGGCGCCGCCGAGCAGCTTGGCTCGTTCCGCCATCCCGAGCAGGCCGTAGCCCACTCCTGCTCCGGGGCGGGCTGCTTCTCCGTCGTCGTGCACACGCAACCGTACGACGCCGACGTCGCTCCACACCTCCACGGTGACCGCCGTGGCGTTCAGTGAATGCCGGATCGCGTTGGTGACCGACTCCTGACAGATCCGGTAGACCGCCGCCTCCACCGGTTGCGGTAGGCCAGCGAGGTCGCCGCCGCGGTGCACCTGCACCAGGGGGCTCATCCGGGTCAGCTCGTCCAGGTCGCTGATGCCCCGCTGCGGCCCGTACTCGACTGGCTCAGCGTCGGCCGCCTCGCCGTCGCCCCCTTTCGTGTCACGCAGCACCCGGACCATCGTGCGCATCTCGTGCAGGGTCCGCGACGCCTCCGCCTCGATCACTGCGAGCGCCTCGACCGCCGAAACCGGCTCGTTGGCTGCCACCGCCCGCCCTGCCTGGGCCTGGATCGCGATGGCCGACACGTGGTGCGCGACGATGTCGTGCAGCTCGCGGGCGAGTTCACCGCGCTCGAGCGTCCGGACCTGCTGTACCTCACGCTGGTGCGCCACCGCGCGGTAGCGCATCGCGGCCCCGAGGGCGAACGCCGCGACCACCACGGTGGCGCCACCGATCAGGTCCCCGGCGGTCTCGGCGGCCGCGAGGCCCGGGACCACCGGTACGGCGACGATCGCCGTGCCGATCAGTGCGTCGCGCCCGGACGCCCAGCGGTACAACGCGTAGGGCAGCAGGAGGACGCAGGCCATGGTGTTCAGCCCCACATTGGCGACGTCGTCGAGGATCATCGGGAGGTGCAGCACCATCGCGCCGCCGAATCCGACCGCGGTTGCCAGGAGTGGATGAGTGCGTCGCCACAGCAGGACCGGGATCACCAGGAGTGCGACCACGGTGGCCAAGGGCCGCGCCGGTACGTCGGCGCGGAAGATTGCCTCGCCCACGGCCGTGACCAGCAAGGCCCCGACCAGCGCCCAGTCCCACCACACCCGCGCTGGCGGGTCCGGGGCACGGGGCTCGGCAAGGACCGAGCGGACGAAGGCAGCGAACACCTCTCCAACCTAGAGGGCGGTGACGCTTGTCGTACGGGGTATAAGTGCGAGCTGCTCGCCGTACTTTCGGCCGAGGAGCTGACCACTCCTTGGCCCGATGTGGATCGCTCGGCACCGGGCCACTGTCGAGGCATGTCCAATCTCCTCTACCGGCTCGGCCGGTCTGCTGCCACCCGACCCTGGGTGGCCATCGGCGCCTGGGTCGTCCTCGCGCTCGTCGTCATCACCTCCTCCGTTGCCTTCGGGCGCGATCTCGAGGAGAGCTTCGAGGCACCCGGCCTCGACTCCTACCAGGCTGCGGAGCTGCTTGCCGAGGCCCAGGCCGACGAGGGCGGGATCACCGCCCACGTCGTCATCGAAGCCCGGGACGCTGCGGCGCAGCTGGCGCCGGTGGAGGCCGCTCTCGCAGACCTTCCCAACGTGCTGAGTGCGACGAGCAACGTCTCGCCGGAGGGGGACATCGCGCTCGTGCGCGTGCAGTACCCCGCGGTCGAGCACCTCGAAGCCTCTGACCTGGACAACCTCAAGGACGCCGTCGCCGACCTGCGTGAAGAATCGTCCTTGACGCTGGAGACCGGAGGCGATCTGTTCTTCGCGTTCGAGGAACCACCCATGGCGCTCGGCGAGGTCGCCGGGCTGGTGGTCGCGATGGTCATCCTGCTCATCGCCTTCGGCTCCTTCGTCGCGATGGGTCTGCCGATCGGGATGGCGCTGTTCGGTCTGGTCATCGGCGCCACCTCGATGAAGTTGGTGACGTACCTGATCGACATCCCGGTGTGGGCGCCGCAGCTTGCCGCCATGGTCGGGCTCGGCGTCGGCATCGACTACGCGCTCTTCCTGGTCACCCGGCACCGCGAGCACCTGGCCCAGGGGATGCCGGTCGCCGAAGCGGCAGGCCGAGCCCTGGCAACAGCAGGACAGGCGGTGATCTTCGCCGGCGGCACGGTCGTCGTGGCGATCCTCGGGTTGCTCGTCGCGGGGATCCCGTTCGTGACCGGTGGTGGGGTTGCCATCTCCGCGATGGTGCTCGTGATGGTGCTTGCCTCGGTCACCTTGCTGCCGGCGTTGCTCGGACTGGCGGGGCACCGGATCAACGGACGCCGGCGCACGCCGCACCGGCCGAGCACCGTCTGGTACCGCTGGGGCGCTCACGTCACCCGCAACGCAACGGCGTACCTCGTCGGCGGAGCGGTCCTCATGATCGCCCTGGCCGCCCCCGTCCTCGCGCTCAACCTGGGCTTCCCGGACGACGGGACCAAGCCCGAGTCGAGGACCGAACGCCGGGCCTACGACCTGATCGCCGACGGGTTCGGCCCCGGGGCCAACGGGCCGCTGGTGGTCGCGGTCGACATCTCCCGGGACGCGTCCGTCGTGGCGCCCCTGGCGGCGGCGATGGCAGCCGACCCGGGCATCACCGCGGTCGCAGACCCGGCCATCAATCTCACGGCAGGCGTGGCGACCCTGGTGGCGCAGCCGACCACGTCTCCCCAAGACGAAGCCACTCAGGAGACCGTCGAGAGGCTCCGCAGCGACGTCTTCCCGACGGTGCTTGAGGGCGCGGTGCTTGAGGGCGCGGGGCTCGACGGCACGGGGCTCGATGGCAGTGGGCCGACCGCCCATGTCGGCGGTCAGACTGCCACCTTCGCCGACCTCGGTGACCGGGTGCAGGAGCGGATGCCGCGCTTCGTGCTGGCCGTGCTGCTGCTGTCGTTCCTCCTGCTCACGGTGCTGTTCCGGTCGGTGCTGGTGCCGCTGAAGGCGGTCGTGCTGAACCTGCTGAGCGTCGGCGCGGCGTACGGCGTGCTCGTCATGGTCTTCCAGTGGGGCTGGGCGGCCAGCCTGATCGGTGTGGAACAGGCGGTGCCGATCGTGTCGTTCATCCCGTTGTTCATGTTCGCGATCCTGTTCGGTCTCTCCATGGACTACGAGGTGTTCCTGCTGTCACGAGTGCGCGAGGAGTACCGCCGCCACGGCGACAACACCCGTGCGGTCATCGCGGGGATCGCCGGCACCGGGCGCACCATCACCGCAGCTGCACTGATCATGGTGGCGGTCTTCTCCGGCTTCATCCTGGGCAGTGACCCGGCAGTGAAGATGATGGGAGTCGGACTGGCCACCGCGATCCTCCTCGACGCGACCGTCGTACGCCTGGTCCTCGTCCCGGCCACCATGAAGCTCCTGGGCGGCGCGAACTGGTGGCTGCCGAGGTGGCTGGATCGGCTGCTGCCGGAGCTCGACCCTGCGTCGGCGGAGGAGCCGATGGAGGTAGCGGCAGGCCCGCCGTCGCTGGCTTCGAGGACGGAATGACCGCTCTGTGAGTTCATCGGTCGGTCCTCACTGACCATCACACGATGGCTCACCTCATCGAGATGACTACCGAGAACCACACCACTGTCCGGGACGCCACCTCAGGCGGGCCTCGAGGCCGGCGTCCTCGGTCCCCGGCGGCCTGCATATCGGTAGTGATTACTCATGCGCGGAGGGGCTCGCGCTCCCTACTCTCCTCGAGTGAGCTTCGGACGCGCCGAGGTGTCGGTCGACAGGCTGGAAAGGACATCCATGCATCTCCTGCCGAGCCGGTCGGCTTCTCTGCGGTGTCTCGTGGCGGTCGCGGCGATTGCGTCCCTGTGCCTGGTGGGTGTCATGGCCCAGCCATCGCCCGCGCACGCGGTCAACGAGGAGACCTTCACCGACCCGGCCGGTACGGACTGGACGGTCCCAGCGGGGGTGAGTCGCCTCGAGTTCGAAGTCGTCGGTGCCTCCGGCGGCGGCGGAGGCTTCTGGGACGGCGGGCAGGTCACGTGGAACGGTCTGGGTGGTTTCGGATCGCGGGTCACCGGCGCCGTGGACGTGCAGCCGGGACAGCTCCTGAGGTTCCATGGCTCCACGATGGGCGGTAACCCGGTGCCGACGCCGCCCAGTGGTGGCAACGGCGGCATCGGGTTCCGCCACGGAGGCGACGGCGGACACCGTGGTGGATGGCCCGGGACAGGCGCCCGAGCCGGTGGCGGCGGCGGGGGCGCGAGTGCCCTGCTCGGACCGGTGGGCAGCAGCGACGACTTCTCCGTGTTGGCCGTCGCGGGCGGCGGCGGTGGTGGTGGAGGCTGGGGGCGCCTGGACGCTTGGCACGGTGGGAACGGCGGGGAGTACGGACCCGACAGGGGAGCGTACGACGGCGGCAGGGGTCAGGGCGTGGCCGCAGGTTCTGGCGGGGAACGTTCCGGGGGAGGTCCGACCGGTGACGGTGGATCAGCCGGGTCGGGCGCATCGGGAAGTGGCGCCGGCGGCGGCGGTGGTGGCGGCGGAGGTGTCAACGCTGAAGGTTCCTCCGGTGGTGGCGGCGCTGGCGGGAGCGGGGGCGTCGGCGGTGGCTCCGGAGGTGGGGGCGCCGCCGGGGACCGGATGGTGCACCCGGTCGTCGAGGACCACACCTTCGGGGTGGACAGCGGGGAGCGGCGTGACGGCTTCGTCACGATCCGGTACGTCTTCGACACCACCACCACGGTGTCCGTGGAGCCCGAGGCTCCGCACGCCGGTCAAGCGGTCACCCTGAACGCCCAGGTGGAGAACCAGAACGATGCAGGTGACGTACCGCGGGGGAGCGTCGGGTTCTGGGCCATGGACTCCGACGGTGAGCTCGTGCAGAACCTCGGCGCGGAGTTCGCCAGTGGCAGCTCCGGGAGCGGACGCGCGGTGGCCACGGCGCACGACGTGGAGCTGCCCGAGGGCACCGCCTCGATCCGGGCTGCCTACGCACCGGCCACGGCTGCGCACCCCGCGATGGGTGCCTCGCACGGGACGACCGATGTCACGGTGCAAGAGGTGCAGACCAGCACGACGATGACGATCGACCCCGAACGCTCGGTCTACGGGCAGAGCCTCTCGATCGATGTCGACGTCGCTCCGCTGGAGGCGCCACCCGGGATCGGCCCGGTCACGGGGGAGGTCCAGCTGCTTCTCGACTCCCAGCCGGTCGGCACCGTCGGTCTTCGCGACGGCTCGGCAGAGTTCACCGTCGAGGCATCGTCGGTCGGCGGGTCGACGTTCGAGGCCAGGTATCTGGGTGCCAGCGGCTTCCAGGAGTCGAGTGACCGAAGAGAACATGCCACGGACAGGGCCGACACGTCGGTCTCGCTGTGGGTCGATCCTGAGTCCGTCGCCGTCGGTCAGCCGGTCGACGTGCGAGCAGTGGTGGCCGCGAGAGCTCCGGGGCAGGGCGTCGTCGAGGGGCGAGTGACGCTGTGGCTCGACGGCGAGGAGACGGACACGTCGGAGCTGTCCGGCGGTGAGACGACCTTCGAGGTGCGGCCGGAGGCCGTGGACGAGCACGAGGTACGCATCACCTACAAGGGGTCCGACCATTTCACGGAGTCGGAGTCGGACACGTTGAACTTCGAGGCAGGTCCGGTCGCCTCGACCGTGGAGCTGGCCATTGACCCGGTGGTCGCCGTGGTCGGCCAGAGCGTGAGTCTGGAAGCCGCCGTGGGGACCGAGGGCGCCGGAGAGGCGCCGACCGACGGTGCGATCCAGTTCCTCCTCGACGACGAACCGCTCGGCCAGGCAGTGACGGTCGAAGGCGGCCGCGCGATGCTCCAGACCGATCGGCTCCCGGTCGGGACGAGTCCCGTCACTGCCGAGTACAGCGGAAACGCCGCCGGTACGCGTTCAGGTGCCAGCAGCGCGGCCACCGATGTGCAGGTGAGTCGGGCAGAGATCGACGTCGAGGCGAGCAGTACCCCATCGCCGAGCAGTACCTACGGGGAACCGGTCGAGCTGAGCGCTGTCGTGACCCTGAGACAGCCCGCCGTCACCGACCTCACCGGCGAGATCGACTTCCTCGATCCCGATGACACCGTGATCGTCTCGGCCGACCTCGGGCCGGTGACCGACGATGGCACGGCCGGCGCCGCGGGACACCTTCGACGTGCCGAGGCCGTCGCCTCGGTCGACGACCTGCCGGTGGGCGAGCACGAGATCCGGGCAGTCCACCGCGACACCGCTGCGATCGTCGGGAGCGAATCGGTCCCCTTCGATCTCCAGGTCCATCGGGGCCAGAGTCAGGTCAATCTCTCGGCCAGCTCCGCCCAGTCGTTCCAGGGTGAGGAGGTCACCGTCACGGCATCGGTCGGCCCACGGAGCCCGAGCGTCCGGCAGCCGACCGGTGCGGTGCAGTTCCTGATCGACGGCCGCGAGCGGGGCGAACCGGTCGGGCTCGCCGGCTCGGGTGCTGAGCTGACGGTCTCCGACCTGCCCGCCGGAGAGGCCCTCATCGAGGCCCGCTACCTCGGCGACGACGGGTACGAGCCTTCCGAGGCCGATCTCGACCATCTGGTGGTGGAGCCTGCAGCATCAGGGGGTGGGGGAGGTTCCGGGGCGTCGACGCCTGACCCCACTGGATCTGACATCTCCCCGGAGGGGACGGGGTGGCTGCCCGGCGCTGGATCGGCGATGTCGTGGATGGCCGCCGTCATCGCGGTGCTGCTCCTCGTCGTGGGCGGCCTGATGGCGACCGGAACCCTCCGCCTGCCCTCACGTGCCCGTTCACAACGCGAATCCGCCAGTGGTCGCTCGGGCCGACGCCCGCTCCGGACGGGAGTGAAAGCCCTGCTGATCACCGCACTCATCGCCTCCGGCTCTTCAGCCGCGGTGCCCGAGCCGGCAGCGCATGCCCAACAGCAGACGACGGCCGCTCAACAACACACGGTGACCGTCTCTGGACGGACGGAGGGCGCGTTGAACGAGACCCCCGTGAGCCGGAACTGGGTCGTCCCGGCCGGCGTCAGATCGATCACCTACGAGGTGGTGGGCGGCTCGGGCGGAGGCTTCCGCAGGGCCTCGGGAGGTCTTGCGTCGATCGCGAACGAAGGTCGCGGAGGCTACGGAGCGCGTATCACCGGTCAGTACTCGGTGACCCCGGGGCAGCAGTTCGCGATCACCGCAGGAAACCAAGGCGTGAGCGATGTGGCTCGCCTCGGTGGATCGGGGTGGGTCGACGGCGGGCGCGGCGGAGAGGCCGGAAGCACGACCAACGACAGCACCAGAGGCGGCGGCGGAGGCGCAGTCAGCAGGCTCTCGGGTCCCGGGCTCCTCGCCCTTGCCGGAGGCGGGGGTGGAGCGGGCGGCCGCTCATCCACCCTCAGCCACGGTGGAAACGGCGGCGATGCTGGCCGTCTGGCCGGCGACGGCCAGCGGGGAGGTAGTGGTAGCGAGCACGGGGGTGGTGGCGGCGGCATGGGCGCCGATCCAGCACTCTCTGACCAGCCGGGGTCCGAGGCCGCCCCGTTGGAGGGTGGGGGTGGCGCTGGTTCCGGTGGCGGCGGAGGTGGTGGCGGTGGGGGCGCTTTCAACAGCGGCAGCGGCAGCCCCTATCCGGCCGCCAACGGTCTTGGTGGCGCGGGCGGCGGTGGCGGCGGCGCGGGCGACAGCTACGCGAACTCCAGGCAGCTGCAGAACACACCATTCATCCAGACCGACACCGGGGACGAGCGCGGCGACCCGCGGCCGGGCTTCATCCGGATCACCTACACCGTCTCGTACCCGACCGAGACGACCATCTCCCTCGACACCGATGACCTGTCAGCCGCGACACCGACGACGGTCCGGGCGACGGTGAGCAACCGTGACAGTGGCCCGCCACCTCCTGGTGTCGTGACACTGTGGGCGGTCGACGCGGACGGTGACGATCTGCAGGAGCTCGGCAGGCGTCCGCTGTCGGCGGGCCCGGCGTCCACAGGTGTTGCCCTGGCGGTCCAGCGGAGTGTCCGCCTCCCTGCGGGGACGGCCGCCATCCGGGCCGAGTACGATCCCGATCCCGGTTCGTGGTTCTCAGGGTCATCGGCGTCGCTCGCCCCTGAGTAGACGCTCCGCTGCGCGGGGCTCTGGGTGCGTTGGCAGGGCAGGTCTTGCGAGCTGGTGACGTGGGCGGCCGCGGAGGTCATCGATGTCGCGGTCCCTGCGAAGCGTCGGCGGTAGCGGCACTGGGCCGGCCAAGAGTGACCTGGGAACCTCAGCCACCCAGGACGTGCCAGCTCGGCGAGTCCCATGACTAATGGATACAGATCAGTTGACACCATTAGGAACGTCTGGGCAGGGTGGTGGGCGCGGCCGTGGTCGGGGAGAACGAGCCGGGTACCCGTCACGAGATGTCTGGCCGTCCGGCCGATGCAACCGAAGGAGGAGAACGTATGCCTCGTGTGACGTTGTCGATCGTCGTCGCGGTCCTGATGGTGCTGAGTCTGGGGGCGGGTGCCTCGGCCGAGGACACTCCCGACGACACGGCCGAGGGCGGCCTTGAGCTGACCGCGGAGCAGAGGGCGGATCTCGATGCCCGCGCCGACGAGGCGCTGCGCAGCTCCAAGCCGGGCGGCGAGCGCGTCGCGCCGGACAAGATCGCCTGGAAGGAGGACGGCGTCGTCCTCACCCTGGCCGTCGAGGGCGACACCCGTGCTCCCTCCCCGCCTCCCGCCGGACGGGTCCGCATCTACGACAAGCGCGGCTTCGAAGGGAACAGCCTCACGTTCTACAAGTGCGGAGAGTACAAGCTGCGTCACTGGAACTGGACCAACCGAACATCGTCATGGTGGAACAACCAGTACGACCGCGAGTGGGGTTCGCTCTTCGCCTGGAAGGGTGACATCTGGCAGATCATTCAGCGGAAGATGGCCGTCTACAAGAACGTCTGGCTGGAGGGCGGGACGGAGAACACCGCAGACATGGTGAGGCTCTGTGACTGACTGCTCCCGGCTGCCCCGCGGCGGCCTCCGCCAACTCAGATGGCTCGGCGAGATCGTACGTCCAACATCGAGGGGATGTTCCACATGCAAAAGCGCCCTCTGAGCGGCAGGGTCACTGCCTTGGCACTGCTGGCCAGCGGCACGATGGTGGCGTTCACGTTCGCTCCGGCGGCCCATGCGGCCGACGACCTCACCTACTGTTCCGGCGCGATCGAGGACGAGACGATCCCCGGCGACCTGGAGGTGCGTGCAGGCGACTCCTGCGAGCTGACGGACGTCACGATCGAAGGTGAGCTGCTGGCCGGCGAGGAGTCCAGGGTTCTTGCCCGGTCGAGCACGTTCAAGAACGGGATGACGGTCGAGTCGGGCAGCCAGGTGCAAGGCAACCGTGCCTTCGTATCGGGTGGTGAGCTGACCGGTCGCGGTGGCATGATCGCCCTCCACGAGTCCAGCGAGGTGTGGGCGAGCTTCGTGTCGGAGCAGCCCGACGGCGACGAGCTGACCGTCTACGAGTTGTCGAAGTCCCAGCACATGGGGGGCATCCGCATCGACCGAGGCAGCGTCCATCTCTTCGACAGCAACGTCAGCGGAAACGTGACGGCGGCCGATGGTGGTCAGGTCACGGTGGACGGCTCCAAGGTGGTGAAGGACTTCACCGTGGCCGACATGACATGGGGCGCAGTGATCTGTGACTCCGAGGTCTACGGCGACGTCCGTGTGGAAGGCAGTGAGGGCGGTGACGTCCAGCTCGGTGGCTTCTCCGAGTGGAACAGCTGCGGCGAGAGCACGAACCACTTCGACAAGGACGTGACCATCTCGAACAACAACGCGCCGATCACCGTGTACCACAACATCATCGTCGGAACGCTGTCTGGTGACGGCAACGAGTACGAGCCGGAGGGCTCGCTCAACCTGGTGCGTGGCGGACAGGAGGGTCAGTTCGCGGACCTCGAGCCCTGACGCGAGCCGGGCCGACGCAGTCAGGGCGTGGACCGGCCAGAGCGCAGACGATGCGTGATGATGCCGGCATCGAGGAGACCGGCCACCGCGGCCACGGCGAGGACGGTCACCGGGAGCCAGTACGAGGTGCCGATCGTGGTCACGATCACCACGGCCGCGACGCCGCACAGGACGGCGCCCACCAACGCCGTGGCGCGGCGCAGCCGCAGCGGGCTGCGGGCTCTGACCGGCTCACGGCCCGAACGGTCGCCCCACATCAGACGGCACCGACGAGGACGGTCCTGGGCCAGCCGGCCTCACGACGGTCCAGCGTCTCGTACGCCTCCAGCACCGGTGTGCTGGGTGCAGCACCCTGGGTGAGCACGCGGGCGGAATCGGCGTTCATGTGTCCCGGGACCTCCTCGGCTGGTTTCCACAGAGGACGTACCCAGTATCCCTGTCCTCACACGCCTGAGCCCGCCGACGACGACGTGACGGCGGGGCTCAGGCGGCATGCGGCGCAGGCCCGTGGGCCCGTCGAGGAGTTCGCCCCCGAGCTTCGCGGCGCGTGGGACGTGTCTCGCCAGGACCACGAGCGCGCGGTCCTGCTGAACCGGCCCGGGTCGAAACGGTGTGGGGCGGGCCAGGACGTCGGGTGGTGGTTGGTCCTCCAGACATCGTGGATGATCGGGCAGCCGGCTGGGATCGCCACACCGTCCCATGTGACGTCACGTGTGGCACGCGCGGCACCTGGCCCAGGGCAGGGGCCGTGCCCATCGCCTCGCCCAGACCGCCCACCAGCCAGCCGACCGCCACGAGCGGGCGTCGCCGATCCGTTGGAGCGAGGAGCGTTTGCGGCCCGTCGCGACGGGAACGTCACGAACATGAGAACGGCATGGAAGAACGTGTACGACCAGCCAGGGCCGTTCGCCACCGTGCTGGCCGACGTGAGCCTGGCGAGTGAGAACGGTGCCAGCGCCGTGGAGGCCCTGGCCCAGAGCATCGGTCAGGACCTGGATGGCTTCGGGGCGCCGCCCGAAGTGGTGGACGGGGTCCGGGGTCGCCTCGCAGATCCAGTGCACGACCCGGCCCCTCGCAGCCGATACATCGTTGCCAGCGCTGCGGGCGTCCTGGTCGATGAGGTGATCCCCGTCGCGGTGACCACGCCCGTGGTGGAGTGGGAGCCGCTGCCCGACCCCGGCCCGCTCCTGATGCACGAGGCCGAGGCGCGGCCCTTCGTGCTGGTCCGTGTCGACCACGAAGGCGGCGACGTGAGGACGGTGGGCGGCAACACCTCCGAGGGGCGGACGCAAGCTGCCGGCGAGAGCGGCCCAGAGGTCCACAAGGTCCGCGGCGGTGGACTGTCACACCTGCAGTGGCAGCGCACGGCGGAGAACCTGTGGCGGGACAACGCACGTGAGGTCGCATCCCTGGCGCAGTCCCGCGTGGCCGAGGGGCACCGCCTGGTGATCGTGGCCGGCAGTGTGGAGTCCCGCCAGGAGGTGGTGTCGATCCTGCAGGAGGGGCCGGCGAAGGTGGTGGAGCTCGATCGCGCCGGCAGGGCGAGCGACGGCAGCACGGACGCGTTGTGTGAGGACATCGAGCAAGTCGTGCGTCTCCATGCGCGGGAGCGAGTCGACAGGTTCCTCGAGGAGGTCGCAGAACGACTTGGCCAGCGGCATGCGGTGGCCGTCGGCGCCGCCGAGGTCGCCGATTCGCTGGGGCAGGGCGCCGTCGCCACAGTGGCGATCGATCCTGCGGCGGCCGGCCGCGGGACGCTCGACCCCGCCGACCATCCCGGACTCCCGGTCGCGCCATCGCCAAAGGCTCGGATCCGTGCCGACCTCGTGCTGTTCGCCGGCGCGAGTCGCACCGATGCCGCCGTCGCTGTGGTCGACACGCAGGCCCTGCAGGGACACGACGCCGTGGGGCTCCTGCGCTGGGATCCATGAGAGTGCTGGGATCCATGAGGGCGGTGGTGACCGCTGCCACCGGCACCGTGGGCACCGCCGAGGTCGTGTGAGCCTCGAGCCTGGCCACGAGTCACTCCGCACGGGCTTGGCACGGTCCGCGCATGAATGTGCGCCGGAGGGGAACACACCCGTCAGAGTCTTGGAGAGGAGGCCTCATGAGCCAGCAGTTCCCTGAGCCGGAGACCAGCCGTGCTGAGCGGGTCGAGAACGAACCCGAGGAGAGGTCGACGGACGAGAGCCTCGTCGATGCGCTCGCCGACGACGAACGGCTGCCCTTCGACGACGAGCCGGTGGAGCAGCTGGACGACGAGCGGGCGGTGACGACGTTCGAGGAGGATCCGTGAACGACGAGCAGTTTCCACCACAGCAGCAGCACCCACCCGGCGAGACGGTACGCATGGTCCCGGTCCCCGACCATGGCGAGCGTTCCTACGAGGGTCACGGCCGGCTGGAGGGCAAGGTCGCTCTCGTCACCGGCGGTGACTCCGGCATCGGCCGCGCCGTCGTGATCGCCTACGCCCGAGAGGGTGCGGACGTCGCGTTCACCTACCTGCGTGAGGAGAAGGGTGATGCTGAGACCACCTGCAGCCTCGTGGAGGCGGCAGGACGCCGTCAACTCGCGCTCGAGGCCGACCTTCGTGACCGCGACGACTGCGACGAGGTCGTGCGCAGGACCGTCGAGGAGCTCGGCGGACTGGACGTCCTGGTCAACAACGCCGGCTTCCAGATGGCACGCGAGCAGGGGCTCGAGCAGATCACCGACGAGCGGCTGGACCAGACGTTCAAGACCAACCTGTACGCGTTGTTCTGGGTGACGCGCGCGGCCACGAAGCACCTGCGCAGCACGCGGGGTTGCATCATCAACAACACCTCGATCCAGGCCTACGAGCCGTCCACCTCGTTGCTCGACTACGCCGCCACGAAGGCCGCGATCAACAATGCGACGGTCAACATGGCGGCCGAGCTTGGGCCGTCCGGCATCCGCGTCAACGCGGTGGCCCCGGGTCCGATCTGGACGCCTCTGCAGCCGGCGACGCAGCCGGTGGAGAAGGTTGAGCAGTTCGGTGCCGACACACCCCTGGGTCGAGCGGGCCAGCCTGCCGAGGTCGCGCCGGCCTTCGTGTTCCTGGCCGACGAGGCGCAGGCCAGCTACGTCTCCGGCACCGTGCTGGGTGTGACCGGTGGCAAACCGGTCTTCTGAGAGAGGAGTGGGAACCATGCCTGGACAGGGCAGGGGCGATGACAACCCCAGTCTGAAGAATCCTGAGATGTATGAGGAGCTGCGGGACGAGGGCGCCTCCAAGGAGAAGGCCGCGCGCATCTCCAATGCCGCTGCCCGGGACAGCGAGAAGCAGGTCGGACACCGCGGCGGGAAGGCCGGCTCCTACGAGGACTGGACGGTTGATGAGCTGAAGGATCGTGCCAAGGAGCTCGACATCGAGGGCTACTCGGACAAGACGAAGGACGAGCTCATCGACATGCTGCGCAACCACTGACCGATCAGCGAAAGGACGAGTGCGTCGTGTGCTCGTCCGCAGGGACATCTCGATCAGACGACTGGACGGATGCATGAGAAGGAGACGCGCATGACGACGAACACGGCCACGCTCGCTCCACGTCAGGGTGCGGTGGTCCTCGATCTCGGCAGTGAGGACGACCTCGCGGAGCTCCGTTCATTCAGGGAGTCCGAGGGCGAGATCATCGTCTGTCTCCGGCGGGAGGGGCTGCCCGTGCCGGACTGGTTCGCGACGCTCACACGTGAGCTGGGCTCTCGACACGCCCTCGTCGTCATCCGATACCGCGGGTCCACCGTCACCGTCACCGACTGCCGGGGTGTGGAGCACTCGACCCGTCCGGCCGGTCTGGACACGGCGGTCGTGGGCGCAGTGCGAGGTGCACTCGACTGCTCGACCCCGGGCTATCGAGAGGTCACGGTGTGGTGAGAGAGGGCCGCTGAGCGACTGGGACGCGAGTCCACGTCGTCGGGGCCCAGCGCGCCACCGGACACTGACGGCAAGGGAGAGAGCACGGTGGAGACCAACATCTTCGTGCTGGGGTTGGACCAGTCCAACCTGGAGACGCTGGAGGCACTTCCGCACGCTGACTACAGGTTCCACGCGCTGCTTGACAAGGATCGGCTGATGAACACCGGGACGCTGGACCTGGCGACGCTGCTCGGTGATGCGCAGGCACAGCTGGAGGCCTTCCCCGGCTCGGTCGACGCGATCGTCGGGTACTGGGACTTCCCCGTCAGCGCGATGGTGCCCATGCTGTGCCGCCGACTCGGGCTGCCCTCGGTGAATCTCGACGGCCTGGTGAAGTGCGAGCACAAGTACTGGAGCCGTCTGGAGCAGCAGAAAGTGATCGAGGAGGTTCCCAGCTTCGCGATCATCGACCCGTTCGAGGACGACGCGTTGCCGGAGGGGATGGACTTTCCGGTGTGGATCAAGCCGGTCAAGTCGACGTCGTCAGAGCTCGCGTTCCACCTCAAGGACCAGCAGCAGCTCGATGAGGCACTGGCTGAGCTGCGCGACGGGATCGCCAAGTTCGGCAAGCCGTTCGAGTTCGTCATGAGTCATGTCGACCTGCCACCGCACCTGGCCGACATCGGGGCCATGGAGTGCCTGGTCGAGGCGGACATGGGTGGCCACCAGGTCACGGTCGAGGGGTTCGAGTTCGACGGAGTCATCGAGATCTACGGCATCATCGACTCCGTCACTCGTGACGACACCCCGAGTTTCCTGCGCTACCAGTACCCCTCGACGCTGCCGGAGCACGTCCGCTCCCGGATGGCAGACCTGTGCAAGAAGGTCATCGGCCAGATCGGCTTGCGTTCCTCGACCTTCAACATCGAGTTCTTCTGGGAACCAGACGGCGATCGTGTCCAGCTGCTCGAGGTCAACCCGAGACACTCGCAGTCCCACGACCACCTGTTCCAGCAGGTCGACGGAGTGGCCAACCACGAGGCGATGGTGCGGCTCGCGCTCGGTCTGTCGCCCGACCTGCCCCATCGTCGGGGCCAGTTCGCGATGTCGGCGAAGTGGATGTTGCGACGTGTCGCCGACGCCACGGTCGTCCGGGTGCCCACCCCCGCCGAGGTCGCCGAGGTCGAGCGAGCGGTCGACGGGGTCTCGGTCGACGTCGTCGTCGCGCAGGGCGACCGACTGTCCGACCTCACGCACCAGGACAGCTACAGCTACGAGCTGGCGAACATCTATGTCGGGGCGGCCGACGAGGCCGAGCTGACCGAGAAGTACGAGCGGTGTGTCGCGATGCTGCCATGGGAGTTCGACGAGTAGAGGAGGACGCCGAGACGATGCGGACCGTGAGCTCGCTTCCCCAGGACGTCACACAGGACGAGCACGTGTGGATCACGATGCCGGACGGCGTGCGTCTGGCCGCTCGGGTCTGGCGACCTGCCGACTCTCGCGAGCATCCCGTCCCTGCGGTCCTGGAGCTGATTCCCTACCGCCAACGGGACCTCACCGCGCAGCGCGACTCCATCCACCATCCATACATGGCCGGTCATGGCTATGCCTGCGTCCGCGTCGACCTGCGCGGCAGCGGCAACTCCGAGGGTGTCCTGTCCGATGAGTACCTCGAGCAGGAGCTCAGCGACGCCGAGGAGATCCTGGCGTGGCTGGCCGAGCAGCCCTGGTGCAACGGTCGTACGGGCATGATGGGCATCTCCTGGGGCGGCTTCAACGCGCTGCAGGTCGCCGCCCGTCGTCCCCCGGGCCTGGGTGCGATCGTCACGGCGTGCTCGAGCGACGACCGGTACGCCGACGACGTGCACTACATGGGCGGGTGCCTGCTCAGTGACAACCTCTCGTGGGCGTCGACGATGTTCGCCTACACCTCTGCTCCGCCTGATCCCGCGGTGGTGGGCGAGCAGTGGCGCGAGATGTGGCTCGAGCGACTGCGCGGCAGCGGCCTGTGGTTGTCGGAGTGGCTCACCCACCAGCATCGCGACGGCTACTGGCGCCACGGCTCGGTGTGCGAGGACTACGCGGCCATCGAGTGTCCCGTGATGGCGGTCAGCGGGTGGGCCGACGGCTACTCCAACGCCGTCTTCCGGATGCTCGAGCACCTCCGGGTGCCGCGTCAGGGCCTGATCGGCCCGTGGTCGCACAAGTACCCGCACCTGGGTGAGCCGGGGCCGGCGATCGGGTTCCTCCAGGAGGTCGTGGCCTGGTGGGACCACTGGCTGAAGGACGTGGACAACGACGTCATGGACGCACCGATGCTGCGCACCTGGATGCAGGACAGCGTGCCGCCCCTGACCGCGTACGAGGAACGTCCCGGCCGTTGGGTCGGGGACCCCAGCTGGCCGTCGCCACATGTCCGGCCATCCGTCCACCCCTTGGCACCGCACCGCGTGGCACGTCCCGACGAGCAGATCGCCCCCGAGCGGCACACCGTCGAGTCGCCGTTGTCGGTGGGTCAGTTCGCCGGGAAGTGGTGCTCATACAACGCCCCGCCGGACCTGCCGTACGACCAGCGTGAGGAGGACGGTGGTTCCTTGGTGTTCGACAGCGAGGTGCTGTCCGAGCGTACCGAGATCCTCGGTGCGCCGGAGGTCGACCTCGACTTCACCGCCAGCCAGCCCAACGCCATGGTCGCGGTCCGGCTCTCCGACATCGCGCCTGACGGCCGCGCGACCCGGGTGACCTACGGACTGCTCAACCTCACCCATCGCGAGGGACATGCTGATCCGCAGGACCTCGTCCCGGGGGAGCGGCACCGTGCGCGGGTGACGTTGAACGGTGTGGCCCACGCGTTCGCTCCCGGCCACCGGATCCGTGTCTCGGTCTCGACCTCGTACTGGCCGCTGGCCTGGCCGCCACCGGTCCCCGTCCAGCTGGATGTCTACACCGGTACGTCGCAGGTCACGTTGCCGATTCGGTCGGTGCGGGAGGCCGACGAGATCAGCGTCCGCCCCTTCGAGGACCCCGAGGGCGCGGAGCCGATCCCGGTCACCCAGGTGCGTACCGGTGAGCACCGCTGGGAGGTGAGCCGAGACCTGGTCGACTACGAGTCGGCCCTGGAGGTCATGAAGGACCTCGGCGTCGTGCGCTTCGAGGACATCGACCTGGAGGTCACGCGGCGCACCGACGAGCGCTACAGCTGGGTGGGTGACGACTTCGACTCCGTCGAGGGACGCACCGACTGGCTCATGGGGTTTCGCCGAGACGGCTGGAACGTCGAGACGGTCACCCGGACCATCCTCAGCTCGACCGCGGACGACTTCTGCCTGCACGCACAGCTCGATGCGTTCGAGGGCGGGGAGCGAGTGCTTTCCCTCAACTGGCAGGAGAGGGTGCCGCGTCACCATGTCTAGTGCGGCCGGGATTGCGCGGCCCCTGCTGTGGGTACGCACACGGGAGAAGAGATCGAGATGAAGAAGGGAGAGGCCTGTCATGGCATCGACGACCGACACCGGTCAGATCACCGGGACGACGGACGAGCACTACGACATCATCTGGTTCACCGAGGCGTGCCTCAGCAACGCGCTGCGCATGGAGACCTACATCGAGGATGCCGAGGAGTCGGGAGACGACGAGCTGGCCGACCTCTTCCGTCGGGCCCAGGCGGACAGCCGCAAGGGTGCGGAGCAGGGCAAGCAGCTCCTCGCCCGGCGGCTCGCGTCCTGACCGTCGCCAGGACGGTGACTCACAGGTCCGCGACAGGAGAGGAGGGCGACGATGGCCACCTGCGAGGTGTGTGGCAACGACTACGACAAGAGCTTCGAGATCGCTGCGGCGGGTGAGCGGCACACGTTCGACAGCTTCGAGTGTGCAATCCACAAGATGGCGCCGGTGTGCGAGCACTGTGGCTGCTCGGTGATCGGCCACGGGCACGAGGTCGAGGGTCACTTCTACTGCTGTGCCCACTGTGCGCGATCTGCTGCGGGAGTCGAGGCTCTCGCGGACCGGGCCTGACCGGGGCACTCACGGTTCCTGACTGGACCGCTGCGGGCGGCCACGGGCTCCCGCGGCCGCGTCGGCAGCCCCGTCCACCTCGCTGGCATCCGGTGAGGGCTCCGTCGGTGGTTCGTCGGTGTCCGGTTCGGTGTCCGGAGATGTCGCGGGATCCACCGGGCCGTGATCATCTGCTGCTGCAGGCCTTCTGGGGCGAGGGAGCTTCATGCTGCAGGAGTACCCCGTGCATGGAGGGTTGATGCGTCGGCTCCGCGACGCATGCTCGGGCACTCTCAGGCAGCCTCCGGGTGTGCCTGCCGCTTCAGACGGTCCAGCAGGGCCGTGAGCCGGCGGGAGACCTGCATCTGGCTGATGCCGAGGCGATCGCCGATCTGCCGCTGTGTGAGCTCCTCGACGAAGCGCCAGTGCAGGAGCTGTCGCTCGTCCCGGCTCAGCCCCCCGCACAGGTTGCAGAAGGTGACCCATTCCTCGACGGCGTCGAGCCGACTGTCCACCTGGGGGAACGGGTGGCCCGCCTCCTCGGCGGCGTCGGTGGAGTCGCAGGTGAAGCAGCCGCGAGCCGCCATCGCCTCGCGGACCTCCGCGACGTCGACATCCAGGTGGTCGGCGATCGTCCGGACGTCGGCGTCGCGGGGATTCCGCTCGCGCTCGGAGCTGATGCGGGCCTGGAGCTCCTGGAGTCGACGTGGGGGACGCACATCCCAGGCGACGTCACGGAAGTAGCGCTTCAGCTCACCGCGGATCGTCGCGGTCGCGAACGGCGCGAACGCCCCGCGGGACTGGTCGTAGTGGCGAGCCGCCTTCACCAGGGCGAGCCGTGCGACCTGCTCGAGGTCCTCACGCTCGACCCCACGGCCCGTGTACGGGCGGGCCAGTCGGGCGGCGAGTGGAAGGTGTTCGTGGATGAGTGCGTCGGTCGAGGTGGCCATCGCGTCCTCCTGGATGAGACGAGGTGTGACGGCTGGTGGCTCAACCACTTCTCACGATGCCTCGGTTCCCTCAGTGAGGCAAGATCGACCTCGAAGTTGTTCGGAGATTCCTCACCTAGGGTGGCTCTCGCGGCGTTCGTGCCGTCGGCGAGAGCGCACCGTCTGCACAGGAGTAGGCCATGGACACTGCCCCGGAGGTCGGCGCCGACGCCAAGGGTCGCAACCCGCTCGACCTGGAGTTCTCCAGGATTGCCTTGGAGCTCCACGACGCCAGCGGCAGCGAGCAGACCATCGAGCGCATCACCGAGTACGCCAGAAGTGCGATCGGGAGCGAGGACGCGGGCGTCCTGCTCGTCCACACACGCAGCCGGATCGAGACCGCCGCCGCCACGAGCGCCACGGTCGCGAAGGCCCATGCGCTGCAGGCAGACCTCGACGAGGGTCCCTGCCTGGACGCCCTCCAGGTCCACGACACCGTCGTCCGCATCGACGACGCGGCTCAGGATGAGCGCTGGCCGCGCTGGTGCGCCGCCCTCGTGGACCTCGGCTTCCGGTCCGTCCTCAGCGTGCCACTCGCGACCTCGGACCGGCTCTATGGCTCCGTCAACCTCTTCGCCGTCCGTGCCGATGCTTTCACCGTCGACGATGAGGCCGTCGCCAGCATCCTTGCGCGACACGCGTCCGTCGCGCTGGCTGCCTCGCACGACATCGAGGGGCTCCGCAAGGCGATCGATGCGCGCAAGCTGATCGGCATGGCCATGGGCATGCTGATGGAGCGCTTCTCCATCGACGGTGATCGCGCCTTCCAGGTCCTGCGGCGGTACTCCCAGGACCACAACGTCAAGCTGCGGGATCTCGCTGAACGCGTCGTCAGCGGTGGCGACCTTCCGTCGGACTGAGCGTGAGCCCAGCACGCCGGCGTGCATGGAGATCTGGCGGGCCGGGTACCTCGGTGGTTGGGCGGCCCCGTTGAGCACACAGCGGGGCCGCCGCAGGGACGTCCCCGTGCGGGTTTGCCAAGCCTGCCCCACGGGTACGCCGTAGCTGTCCGCGACCAAGGAGGCTTCATGAACGCGATGGTGGGTGAGTGGAGGCCGGACGGACGACCCACGGCCCTCGGCGGGAGCCCCGGGGTGCCGAGCCGATGAGGGCGGGGCAGGCACTGACCTCAGCAGCCGCTCGATGGAGCGTGACCGTCGCCGGTGCGGTGCTCCTGGCCGGCGGGGGCCTCGTGGGGGTCGTGCTGGTGCGCCTCGACGTCCTGGCGGCCCGACCGTGGGGCTACCTCGCGCTCACCGCAGGGGTGATCGGTGCCGTCTGCGGGCTGGTCCTGGCCGTCGTGCGGGCCCGGGCCCTCACCAAGCAGTGAGAGCCGGGTGCTCAGGGCGACCAGCGGCGCAGGCTGGGCTCACCGTGAGTCTCGCTGCAGCTCGGCTCCCATGAGCTCCACCAGGGTCTGCAGGCCCTTCAGCGGTCGGACCATGACCGTGAACTCGACGAGCAGGTCGTCGGCGTCCCAGCGCAGGAAGTCGATGCCGTGCACCTGGACCCCCTCGAGGTCGGCGGTGAACTCCAGGACGGCGGAGTCGGCGTGCACCAGCTCGCGCTGGTAGGACAGCGACGGGCCGAGCACCACGAGTGCCGCACGCAGGTAGGCCGTCGTCAGCGCGCGACCCTCCTGCGGTGTGTGCACGGCGGGGGAGCGGAAGACGACCTCGTCGGCCAACAGGGCATCGAGGCGTTGGAGGTCTGCGGTGGCCACGACTTCGTGCCAGGCGGCAACAGCGGGGGCAGTGCGCATGGGCGGCTCCGGCGACGGCAGACTGAAACGAGCGGTCAACATCTATCACGGGAGTGCCGAACTCTGGCGGGAGGAACTGGCCTGGCCTTCACCAGCGCGCCGGCTCGTCGGGCCCACCTGGTGGGCTCACGGCCGCCGGCGCAGAAGGCCTTGACACAATCGACCCAGCCGTACCGACCGAGGAGAAGAAGACCGTGACGTTGCCCGAAGTCCTGCGTGGTCCCCTGACGTTGCCGGTGGTGGCGTCCCCGATGTTCATCGCCTCCGGCCCCGAGCTCGTGACGGCGCAGTGCAAGGCCGGCGTGATCGGCGCCTTCCCCGCGCTCAACGCCCGCCCCGCGAGCCTGGTGCGTGAGTGGCTGACGCAGATCAGCCAGACGCTCACCGAGCACACGGCGCAGCATCCCGACCGGCCGGCGGCTCCGTTCGCGGTCAACCAGATCGTGCACCGCTCCAACAACCGGCTCGATGAGGACATGCAGGCCGTCGTCGACCACCAGGTGCCGATCGTCATCACGTCGCTCGGGGCGCGCGAGGACGTCAACGAGGCCGTGCACTCCTACGGCGGCATCGTCCTGCACGACGTCATCAACGACCGGTTCGCCCGCAAGGCGATCGAGAAGGGCGCCGACGGACTGATCGCCGTCGCCGCCGGCGCGGGCGGGCACGCCGGGACGCTCTCGCCGTTCGCGCTCGTGCGCGAGATCCGTCAGTGGTTCGACGGGCCGGTGATGCTCTCCGGTGCCATCGCGCACGGCGCCTCGGTCCTGGCCGCCCAGGTCGCGGGGGCGGACTTCGCGTACGTCGGTTCGGCGTTCCTGTCCACCCACGAGGCCAACGTCGTGGAGGGCTACAAGGAGATGATCGTGAGCTCCGCGGCCTCTGACATCGTCTATAGCAACCTGTTCACCGGGGTGCACGGCAACTACCTGCGCGGCAGCATCGAGGCCGCCGGCCTGGACCCCCAGGACCTTCCCGACTCGGACCCGTCGGCGATGGACTTCGGGACCGGTGACGGCACCGGGGAGGCCAAGGCCTGGCGTGACATCTGGGGCTCCGGCCAGGGCGTCGGGGCCATCGAGCGTCGCCAGTCGGTGGCCGAGCTCGTCGAGACGCTGCGCGAGCAGTACCAGAGCGCGCTCACCACGCCGGTGTGGACCGGCCGGGAGCGCGCCTCGGTGTCGGCAGGAGCCTGAGCGGCGTCCCCGCTGTCGCTCAGGGCGTCGTGGCCGCTCCGACGTCGGCGTAGCCCTCGCGGAAGGTCGGGAACGTCGGCACCCAGCCGGTGGCGCGCAGGCGCACGTTGGACAGCCGCTTGCCGTGCCCCGGCGTGTCCGTGGGGGCAGCCGGGGGGTCGAGACCGAGACGTTCGGCGAGGAAGGCGGCGACCTCGCCGAGCTTGGTCGGTCGGTCGTCGGTCCCGATGTAGAGCTGGTCCGGCTGGTCGGCGACGGTGAGCAGATGGACGACCGCGGCAGCGGCGTCGTCGCGATGGATGCGGTTGGTCCATCGGTCCGGGTCGCCGATCTGACCGGAGCGGACCCGGTCCTGCAGGCGTCCGTTGCCGTGCCCGTAGAGCCCGGACAGCCGCAGCACCGTGCCGTGGGGCAGCCGCCGGAGAAACGTCTGCTCGGCCTCCACGAGCATGCGCGCCGGGCCGTCGACGGGGCGCGGCGGGGTGCACTCGTCAGTCACCGGGACCGACGGGGCGTCACCGTGAACCGCGGTGGACGAGACGAGGACTGCTCGGCGGGGTGGGCCTCGCAGGGCGTCGAGCGCGCGCAGCATCCCGTCGACGTAGGTGGCCCGGTACGACTCCTCGGTGCGTGGCCGCGCGGTGAGGGCCACCACCAGCAGCTCGGGCTGGGACTCCGGCAGGGAGGGAGTCTCCCGGGTCAGGTCGACCGAGACACCCCGCAGCGCAGGTGGGACCAGCCCGGCGCTGCGTCGTAGGGCCACCACGTCGTGACCGGCATCGGCGAGGCGCTGCCCGACGTCGGAGCCGAGCGCGCCACAACCCACCAGCAGCGCGTCCGAACCCATGTCAGCAGGCTACGACGTCCTGCGGCGCCTCAGGAACGGGCGTCGTCCTCGCGGTCCGTGAGGCTCTCGTGCTCCAGGGCAGCGGCGAGGCGTCGTGCCGTCTGCGGGTGCGGTGAGACCAGCCGGACGTCCTGGACGTGGCTGGTCGTGGCGAGGATCGAGGAGACTGCTGCGTCGATCGCCTCATCGAGCGGCCAGCCGTAGACGCCGGCGCCCACCAGGGGAAAGGCGAGGCTCGACGCACCGAGCTCGTCGGCGACCTCCAGCGAGCGTCGGTAGCAGGAGTCCAGGAGCGCCCGGTCACGCTCTCCCGCGGCGTGGTTCGGCCCGACCGTGTGGATCACCCATGTGGCCGGCAGGTTGCCCGCAGTGGTCCAGCCGGCATCGCCCGTCGCGAGACCGTCGGGGAAGCGGGCGATGCAGTCGGCCAACACCGTCGGTCCACCTGCACGGTGGATGGCGCCGTCAACCCCACCGCCGCCGCGCATCGCGGTGCTGGCGGCGTTGACGATGGCGTCGACGTCCTGGGTGGTGATGTCGCCGTGGACGGCAGTGGCGGTGGGCACGGGTCGATCTCCCTCGCGTCGGTCAGGACGGTGCTGGTCAGAAGGGGCTGGTCAGAAGGGGCTGGTCAGAAGGGGCTGGTCAGAAGGGGCTGGTCAGAAGGGGCTGGTCAGAAGGGGGGCCACGGGACGGCGGGCATGTCCCCGGACGGGGCCGGGAAGGTGCCGGAGGCCAGCAGGTCGTCGCAGCGAGTGACGAGCGCCTGCACCTCGCGTTCGGTGAGGAAGCTGGAGAGCACCTGGTCGAGGGATTCGTCCAGCTGGCCGCGAAGACGCCGCACGCCGGTCAGCTCGTCGTCGGTGAGGGGTTCGCCGAGCCAGCCCCACAGGACGGTGCGGAGCTTGGGGTCGGTGTGGAAGGTGAGGCCGTGGTCGCAGGCGTGCCGGTGACCGTCGGGCATCTCCAGCACGTGGCCTCCCTTGCGGTCGGCGTTGTTGATGACGACGTCCATGACCGCCATCTGGCGCAGAACGGGGGAGTCCTCGTGCACCAGCGAGACGGTGCTCCCCTCGGCGTCGATGCCGTCCAGGACATGCCTGGTGCCCGAGGGAGTCTCGCCCGCGGGCACCAGGGTGACGGCCTCCTGGTCGGGGTCGGGCTCGCGCCACAGCTGCACCATCCCGGTGCCATGTGGTCCTTCGCGCAGCCACGTCGGTGGGACGAGGTCCCAGCCGAGGGCTTCGGAGACCATGTACGAGGCGACCTCACGGCGGGCCAGGTCGCCGTCGGGGAAGTCCCACAGTGGACGCTCGCCGGCCACCGGCTTGTAGACGACCGTGATGTCATCGATCGTGCCGACGAACGTGGCGTTGGAAGCTGAGACGATGCGTCCGGTCAGGGAGAGCTCACCCTCCGGGAGCTGCAGTGTCCTGGTCACTGGAAGTCGTCGGGCAGGGTGCAGACGTGGCCAGGGTCCATCGGCACCTCGCACAGCGTGCAGATGGGACGTCCGGACTCCACGATCTCTCGGGTGCGCTTGGCGAAGGCGCGGGCGGCTCCCACGGGGATGCGAACCACGAAGACCTCGGTGGGGTCAGCCTCGTCGGCATCCACGGCCTCGTCGTCGACCACCGGCATCGGGAAGGCCTCAATGACGATCTGTGCCGTGGACGGGTCCCAGCCCAGACTCATCATCCCGGCTCGGAACTGCTCCACGACGGGCTGGTCGAGTGGGTCGTTGTCGACGAGGCCGTCGGGGGTGATGGCCGGGACGCTGAACGGGTTGCCGTCCTCGGCCATGAGGGAGTCCAGGACCTCCTCCAGGCGTTCGGCGAGTGCCGCGGACTGCTCCTTCTCCAGCGACACGCTCGTGATCTCGGTCCCCGCGCGCGCCTGCAGGTAGAAGGTCCGCTGGCCCGGCTCGCCAACCGTGCCGACGATGAATCGGTCAGGCCAGTCGAAGCCGTGGACGGTGGTGGGCATGACTCCATGCTAGGACCCGCCGGGGCATGCCAGCGAGGGCCCGGGGGCGATCGACCTGGGTTCTCCACAGCTTCGAAATGTTCTCTGGTGGGTGTCGGTGGGGTCGTCTAGATTGGAACACAACAGCGATTGAGGGATGTGTTTCCGTTGGCGGCGCCGGTGCTGGAATCCACCACTGATGTGGTTGGTGTGCTCGCGCGGGTGCATGAGCTGTTGGGATCGGTGGCCACGTCTGAGTTTGCTGGGTTGAGTGGGGCGCAGCAGCGTGAAGCGGCGACCTCGCTGTCTCGGCTGGAGGCGAGGGTGACGGCCTACAAGCTGGCCGCCGTGGCGGCGGTGGAGTCCTCGGGTGAGGCGCGGCGGCAGGGGGCGACGTCGACGGCGTCGATGTTGTCGAACGACTTCGGTGGCGATCGTCGTGGTGCGTGTGGCACGGTCCGGCGGGCCAAGAAGATCGAGCAGACACCCCAGTCCCATGAAGCCATGGCCCAAGGCCGGTTGAGTGCCAAGCAGGCGCGGGTGATTGAGAAAGCCCTGGACCTCCTGCCAGATGACACCAGTGACAGTGCGCGGGAGGCGTGTGAGACGCAGCTGGTCGAGGACGCACCCCGGATGGATCTACGGCAGCTCCAACGCCAAGCAGACCGGATCATCGGCTCCTTCCTTGCCGACTGCGATGAAGACACTGCGGTGGATGCTGCGGAGAACACCATCGTCGAAGAACGCGAACGCCGTGCCTGGAACACTGCGGAGTTCTGGATGGGCGCCCCGATCGATGGGACCGTCAAGGGCGGCTTCACGATCCCCGAGGCCCAGGCCGCCCACCTGCGGGTGGTGCTGGATGGCTTGTGTGCCCCGCAGGTCGAGATCACCGTACCCGGCCAGACCAGCCGGACCACGGGTGGAGTGTTGCTGGACGAACGCCCGTCTTATGGCCGTCGTCAGGGCTGGGCGTTCACCCACCTGTGTGAGCTCCTGCCAGTCGACCGGTTGCCGGAGACCAACAATGTTGGTCCGATCATGACCATCAACATCGACCACCAGACCCTGCTCGACCAGCTCAAGGTCGCCGTCTTGTCCACCGGAGAGACCCTCTCTGCCGGTCAGGCGCGGCGGATGGCCTGTGAGCACCGGATCCTTCCGGCGGTCTTCGGTGGCGATTCGCTTCCTCTGGATCTCGGTCGGGACCGGCGGTTGTATTCGCTGCATCAACGCCGGGCCTTAGAACTCGCCCAGAAGGGCTGCGTCTTCCCTGGATGCGACAGGCCACCGGGCTGGTGCGTCGTCCACCACGGCGGCGAGTCCTGGGCGGCCGGCGGCCGCACCGACCTCAAGGACGGGGTCCTGCTCTGCCCCCACCACCACCGCATCCTCCACACCGACGGCTGGGACGTGCACTTCACCACCGACGATGGCATCCCCGAGCTGGTTCCACCCGCATCCCTGGACCCCAGACGCAGACCCCGACGACACCAACGATTCCCATGACCGCGGGAGAACTCTGCCTACTGAAAGCTTGGACGTGTCGGTCTGGTGACGCGTGGTCAGGCGGAGGGGCCGGTGCCGCCGCCCACGGGTGCCTCGGCGGGTGGCGCCTCGGTGGAGGACAGCCAGGACAGGTCGCCCGCGTCGGTGTTCATCGACACCACGGTCGGACGGGCGGACGAGTACTGCACGATCGACACCGAGGCGGGGTTCACGGCGATCCGCTGGAAGAGGTCGAGGTGCATCCCGAGCGCATCGGCCAGGACGGCCTTGATGATGTCTCCGTGGCTCACGGCCGCCCACACTGCGCCCGCCCCATGCTCGGCCTCGAACGCCGCGTCGTTCTCCCGGACGGCAGTGATCGCGCGGGACTGCATCGTGGGCATCGACTCGCCGCCCGGGAAGGTCACGGCCGACGGCTGGTTCTGCACCACCGACCACAGCGGCTCCTGGGTGAGATCGGCCAACGAACGCCCCTGCCAGTCGCCGTAGTCACACTCGGAGATGCCGTCGTCGATCGACAGGGCGGCGGCACCGGACTGCTCGTCGAGGATGGCCTGTGCGGTCTGTCGGCATCGTTGCAGCGGGCTGGAGACCACGCCGACCAGCGGCACGTCCGACAACCGCTCTCCCGTGCGCGCTGCCTGCTCCACGCCGGTCTCATCGAGCGCCACGCCGGGCGTCCTGCCGGCCAGCAGACCCGAGGCGTTGGCCGTGGTCCGGCCATGACGGACGAGGAGGACGGTGGCCATACAGCGAGCCTAGTGGTCCCACGAAGAAGTCATGATTAATCGCTTGGCGGGTGGGCGTGCTCGGGCATAGTCTGACGGTGACGGGTCCGCCGGACCCACCGAACGAGGACGTCCAGTGATCACGAACCGCATCGCATGCGCGCCGAGCCGCCTGATGGCCGCTCGTGTCCCCGCTGCCGCGGTGATCGCTCGCGCCTTCGGCCCGTCGACGCCCGGCGTCAAGCAGCGCATCCGCCAGGAGTGGCCCGTGACGTAGTGCCACCATGCACCCGTCACGGGGCCGCTCCAGCGAGGCAGATGCCTGGCAGGGGCGGCCCCTTTGCATGTCCAGAGCCGGACTGTCCCGACCCACCCAGGCCCTTCGAACCCATCCAGGAGGTGAATCCATGACCACCATGACCGATCCGAGCGTGCTGACGTCCCACGGCGTCACGGTCGCGTTCGCCCACCCGGCTCCCGCCACCGGCCGTTGGGCGTGCGAGAACCTCGATCCTGACTTGTTCTTCCCCAGCGACGACGCCACGCTGGCCGATGCCCTCGCGGTGTGCGCGGGCTGCCCCATGCGCCAGACCTGTCTCGAGCTCGGGGAGGCGCGTGCCGAGAGCGGTGTCTGGGGCGGCGCCCTGCTGGCCAACGGGCGACACCTGGAGCGCGTTCCCGTCAGGGGACGACCCAAGAAGGTGCGTGCCGCCTGAGGCCTCGCGGCCGGTGCCGGTTCAGGCGCCGGCCGCGAGAGCGTCGGCCAACCCGGCCGACGGGTCGGCGAGGACGTCCATCAGGATCTCCTGCACGACGGCCAGCACGTCAGCGTCCGGCGCGACGCTAGCGGCGAACCCGGACAGGTAGAGCAGGTTCTTGAAGAACAGCACGAGATCCTTGGGCATCCGAAAGCCGTTGCGGGCGAGTACCTGGAGCAGGCGGCCCAGGGTGACACCCAGCTGGTCGAACGTCACCTGGCCGTGGGCCCGCTCGGCCAGCAGGTCCAGCTCGGCCTGCAGCTCGGCCACGACCTGGGTGACGTCGGCGTCGGGCTCGATGGCGCCGAAGTCACGCATGGCGGCCACCTGGCCCGCCGCATCCCCGGTGGCCCAGGCGGCGAGGTACTTCACCAGACCCGTACGTTGCGTGGCATCCATCCGGCCGGCGATGCCGAAGTCGACGAGGGAGAACGTGCCCGTCGAGGGATCCACCAGCACGTTGCCGGCGTGCAGGTCACCGTGGAAGACGCCGTGGCGGACCGTGGCCTCCAGGACTCCTTGGATCCCGACGTGCAGCAGTCGGTCTCCGTCAAGGTCGTGTGCGGGGTCGAGCCGGCTGTAGGAGAGACCGGGCAGGAACTCCATGACGAGGACTCGTTCGGTCACCATGCCCGGCAGGGGGCGTGGTGTGAGGGTGTGCTCAGCCCCCAGGGACTCCAGCACCGCGGCGGAGTCGACGAGGTTGGCTGCCTCGAGCCGGAAGTCCAGCTCCTGCAACGAGAGCTCGGCGAACAGCTCGACGAACCCGGACAGGTTGGCCGAGTGCGCCGGCCCGGAGAGGCGTTGGGCAGCCGCCGCCACGAGGGCGAGGGTCTCGATGTCCTTGCGGAAACGGGACCGCAGTCCGGGGCGGCGGACCTTCACCACGACGTCGGTGCCGTCCAGGAGGGTGGCCCGGTGCACCTGGCCGATCGAACCGGCGGCCAACGGCTCCTCCGCGAAGGAGATGAACCGGTCGGCGATGTCACCGAGCTCGCTCTCCACGACCTCGCGGGCGACACCGTCCGGCAGCGCCGGGGCCTCGTCGCGGCACCAGGCGAACGCCTCGACCCACTCCTGAGGGAGCAGGCCCTCGGCCGTCGCGATGAACTGACCGAGCTTGACGTAGGCCGGACCGCCGGCGCGCACCAGTCGCTGGGCTCGCTCCAGGGTTCCAGCGTTGGCCTCGGCCGGCTCGACCCGCAGACCGGCGGAGGCGGCAGCGGCAGTGAGCAGCTGCAGAGGCGCAGCGGGCGCCGCCGTGCCGAGCACCCGCAGCCCGGTGGAGACGAACCCCGCGATCGTGTCCGGCCACAGGCGTGGCCGGGCGAGCCGGTGGGCGTCCCGGGTGACGGCGGCGCGTCGGGCCTGGGCCTCGTGCGTCCAGGCCAGGGCCTGCTGCGTGAGCCCGGGCACCTCGGCGAGCCGCGCTGAGGCTCGGATCAGGCTCGGTGTGCTCGGCGGGACGCTCGGGTCGCGGGGAGGGGCGGTCATGATCTCCGACATACCGAGAGTATGTCCGGGTTCGGCGGCAGAGGCGAGCGTTCCGGGCGAGAGCCTCACCACACGTCGACGGTGCGACCACTCCCAGTCAGGCGGCCGTCGACATCGGCGGCCTCGAGCAGCCGGGCGACGATGCCTCGGGTCTCGGCGGGATCGATGACGTCATCGATCTCGAAGTGCCGAGCCACGTTGAGGGCCGCAGCGTGGGTCTGGGCCTGTGCGGTCAGCTCGCGCACCTGCTGCTCACGCTCTTCCTCGTCCTCGATGGCCTGGAGCTCCTTGCGCATCGCCAGGCGGACCGCGCCCTCCAGGCCCATCGCGCCGAGGTGAGCGCCCGGCCACGCAAGGGTCATGAGTGGCTCGTGCGTACCGCCGCCGAGCATCGCCTGGGCGCCCAATCCGTAGGCGCGGCGCAGGACGACCCCGATCATCGGCACCTGCAGCGAGGCTCCGGCCACGAGGACCCGGGAGGTGTGGCGCACCAGAGCGGTCCGCTCCGCCTCGACACCGACCATCATCCCGGGGGTGTCGACGAGCGACAGGACGGCGAAGCCATGGGCGTCGCACAGCTGGAGCAGCCTGGCCACCTTGTCACCGGCGTCGGCGGTGATCGCACCGGCGGTGTGCCGGGTGTCGTTGGCGATGATGCCCACGGTCCGTCCTTCGATGCGTCCGAGCGCGGTCGCCAGCTCGGGCGCGAAGTCCGGTCGGAGCCACGTCACGGAGTCCTCGTCACACAGGGTCTGCACGATCGGCGCGACGTCGTAGGCGCGTCGCTCACCCTCGGGCACGGCATCACGCAGCGGAGCCTGGTCGGGTGCCGTCCACTCCTCACGACGACCGAGGAAGTACCCGAGCAGCTCCCGTGCGACGTCGACGGCGGAGTCGTCGTCGCAGGCGACGTCCACCACCCCGTTGGCCGTCATGGTCTCCAACGGCCCGACCTCGGCGGCGGCCACCTCGCCGAGTCCGCCGCCGGCGATCATCGCCGGCCCGCCCATGCCGAGTGACGAGCCGCCGGTGGCGACGACGAGGTCGGAGCAGCCGGCGATGACGGCATTGCCGGCGAAGCAGTTGTCGTCGACGACGGCGATGCGGGGCACCCGCCCGGACAGTCGCGCCCAGGCAGCGAAGGTGGTGACGTCGAGCGCCGACACGAGCGGGATGTCGGTGTCACCGGGCCGGCCACCACCGCCGGAGGCGAAGAACACCGTCGGCAGCCCGAGCCGCTCGATGACGTCGAGGAGGCGGTCCGTCTTGTGGTGGCCGCGCATGCCCTGGGTCCCGGCCATGACGAGGTAGTCATAGGACAGCACGGCGCACGGGTGGCCGTCGATCGTGGCCATTCCACCGACGATGCCGTCGGCGACCGTGCGGTCCAGCAGGTCGTCGAGGCTGCGCCGGTCCTCCTGCGCCGCGGTCACGTACCGGCCGTACTCCACGAACGACCCCGGGTCGATGAGGTCGGCGACGTGCTCGCGTGCGGTGCGGCCGCCGCGCTCGTGGAGCGCCTTGACGGCCTCCGGGCGGGCGGTGTCCTCGGTGAGGGCCCGCCGTGCGAGCACCTCCAGCAGCTCGGGTCGGATGCTCATGGCCTGATCCTGCCAAGCGCCGACCGGAGGCGGTGGACCGGGCGGACGTCGACACCGTGGCGTCGAGCCCGCACAGGGGCGGGGCTCAGCTCCAGTCTCGAGTGTCCACCAGGGGCCCGTCGCCCTCGGTCAGGGTCTCGACAGGCACAACGTCGGCACGGAACCGCAGACCCTCGCGCACGCGCTCGCCCACCGCGGCGACCAGCGCGTCGAGATCGGCGCCGGGCTCGGCCACCACCTCGCACCGCAGGGTGTCGCGGTGATCGACTCGTCCGATCACGAAGCGGTAGTCCGCGACCTGCGGCAGGGTGTCCATCACCGAGGTCACCTGCGCCGGGTGCAGGAACATGCCCTTCACCTTCACTGCCGAGCCCGTGCGGCCCAGCACGCCCCGCAGACGCAGGGAGCCGTCCGGGCCGAGCGTCCAGCCGGACACGTCGCCGGTGCCGAACCGCGCCAGCGGATAGTCCGGCCGCAGGACGGTCACGACCACCTCGCCCTCGGTGTCGTCAGTGATCGGTTCACCGCTGGCGATGTCACACACCTGCACCAGCACGCCATCGGCCAGCACCATCGCGGCACCGTCGCCGTTCTCATAGGCCAGGAGACCGGTCTCGCCCGTGCCGTAGGCCATCCGCACCGTGCCGACATGTTCCGACAGCAGTACGCGCAGCGTGTCCGGCATCGGTTCTGCCGTGACCATGGCACGCTCCAGCCGCCAGCTCTGAGCTGGATGCCCGGCCTCGTGGAAACGCTCGATCAACGACTTCAGGTAGCTCGGCAGCCCGACGTAGGCCGTGAGGCCCAGGTCGGCGATCGCCTGCACCTGGAGGTCGAGATTGCCGATGCCGCCGGGCAGGACTCGGGCCCCGACGGCCCGTGCCCCTTCCTCCATCATCGCCCCGGCCGGGGAGAGGTGGTACCCGAAGCAGTTCAGCACCGTGTCCCCGGGACCGACGCCCATGTCGGCCAGGACCTGGCCCCAGCGCCAGCTGTCGGCGCCGGCGAGCTGGGGCTCATAGAGAGGACCGGGTGACTGGAAGACCCGGACAACCTCTGCGCCCTCGGCCAGGACGCCCCCGAACGGTGGCTGCTCGCGCTGCAGGCCGATGACCTGATCCTTGGGCAGGACAGGCAGTGCGGACAGGTCGGCGACGGACCGCACGGCGGTCGGTTCCATCCCTGCCGCCTTGAGCCGGGCGGCGAATCCGGGAACCTCGGCGGCCTGGCGCACCAGGTCGACCACTGCGTCCTCCAGTCCGTCGCGCAGGTACGCGTCGAGGGCAGCATCAATGGACATGACTCGCTCCTTGGCGTGCTACAGCCAGCGCTTGCGCCGCTTGTAGTGTTTGACGTCGCGGTAGCTCTTGCCGCCGCCTTCTTCGCCGACGCCCAGGTAGAACTCCTTGACGTCGGGGTTGGCCTGCAGCTCCGCTGCCGACCCCTCGAGCACGATCCGTCCCTGCTCCATGATGTAGCCGTGATCGGCCACCTCGAGGGCGCGGCGGGCATTCTGCTCCACGACCAGCACGGTCAGGCCGCGCTCGACGTTGAGCCGCTTGATGTAGCCGAACATCTCGCGGACCAGGAGCGGGGCCAGACCCAACGACGGCTCGTCCAGCATCAGCAGCGTGGGCCGCGCCATCAGGGCCCGGCCGATCGCCAGCATCTGCTGCTCGCCCCCGGAGAGGTAGCCGGCGGTCCGCTGACGCAGCTCGGCCAGCTTGGGGAAGAACTCATAGACCTCATCGAGGGACTCCGAGGTCTGGCTCCGTGGCTGCGTGTAGGCGCCGGCGATCAGGTTCTCGGCCACCGTGAGGTGCTCGAAGACGTGCCGCCCCTCCATGCACAGGCTCATCCCGTGGTTGACCCGCCTCGCCGCGTCCATCCGGGTGATGTCCTGGTCGCGGAACATCACCGTGCCGTCGGTCACCTCGCCGTGCTCGCTGGGCAGCAGGCCGGAGACCGCCTTGAGCGTCGTCGACTTCCCGGCCCCGTTGGACCCGAGCAGGGCGATGATCGACCCTTCGGGAACGACCAGGGACAGGCCGCGGAGCACCAGGATCACCTCGTCGTAGATGACCTCGACGTTGTTCAGGGCGAGCATGGTCCCCCCGTCGGCGGTGTGGGCCGCCGACGGGGCCACCGGGTGGGACTCAGGCGTCATGGTGTGGCGCTCTCCTCGATCTCCACCATCTCGCCGTCCTGGGCCTCGTAGACGCCGGCACCGACGGAGCCGCGGTGACTGTCCTCGGTGAACTCCACGACGCCCTCACCGACGACACCACCGGTGTCGATGGGACCCATCGTCTCCAGGGACGCGCGCAGGTTCGGCCCGGTGAGCTCCTCGCCCTCAGCCAGGGTGTGTGCCATCCCCTCGGCCATCACGTGCATCACGTACCAGCCTTGGACGTAGGAGGTGCCGATCTCGTCGGGGTCGCCGTCCTGCTCCTGCACGTACTCGCGGATGACGTCGTGACCGTCCTTCTCGGCGCTCATCGGGGCGAAAGGCTGGATCAGGACGTGCCCCTCGGCGGCCTCGACGCCGGCGGTGTCGATGAACAGGTCGTTCGCGCACCAGTTCAGGCAGACGATCTTCATGTCGAGGTCCTGTGCCGCGATGTCCTGGGCGACCTGTCCGGGGGCCGATGCCGTGTTCTGCACGACGATGTACTCCGCGCCCTGGGACTGCGCCTGGGAGAGCAGACCGACGTAGTTGGCCGAACCGTCGGGCATCGCATAGGTCTGGTAGCCCAGGTCGTAGCCCTGATCCTGGACCCACGTCTCGCCGTCGGCCAGGGGAGCCGTGCCGAACGGGCTGTCGTGGTGGAACACCGCGACCTCGCCGTCACCGCCGGAGTCCTCGTTGATCCAGTTCAGCGCGATGCGCATCTGGTCGGAGTAGGTCGGGGCGACGACGAAGTTGTACGGCGCGTCCTCGGGGTCGGTGAGCGGCTCGGCGAAGCTCCCGGACATGAAGGGAAGCTCGTCGTTGCCGATCGCGCCCGACAAGGCCTCGGTGTCTCCGGTGCCCCAGCCCTGAATGGCGACGACACCGTCGTTGACGTACTCCTTGTACAGCTCCTCGGCCTGGGGGACCTCGTAGGCGTAGTCGTCGGACCGTGGCTCGAGCATCCGGCCCTCGACCCCGCCGTTGGCGTTGCGCCAGTCGATGTAGGCGAGCATTCCCTGGTTGTACGGCGTGCCGACGTCACCGGTGGCGCCGGTGAGGTCGGCGATGATGCCGATCGGGATCGACTCATCGGTGTCGCCCTCGCCGCCGCAGGCGGACAGGACGAGAGCCGTCGTGGCGCCGAGCGCCACGGCGACGGAACGGGTCTTGGTGAACATGGTGTCTCCTTCGGTTGCCTGGTCGTGTGGGGGTGACAGGACCTAGTAGCGGAACGGCCAGAATCGGATGTAGTCCTTCATGCGTTGCCAGATGCGGTTCAGTCCCCGCGGTTCGAAGATCAGGAACGCGATGATGACCAGGCCGAACACCGCGTTCTGTATGGCGGGCAGCTGGTCGGACAGGAACGGGACCACGCCCTCGCCGGCGTTGGCGATGCTGCGGATCACCACGGGAAGCAGGGAGACGAAGATGGCGCCGTAGACGGCACCTGCGATGCTGCCGAGCCCGCCGACGATGATCATCGCGAGGTAGAGGATCGAGACGTCCAGGGTGAACTTCTCCCAGGAGACGACCTCGCTGTAGTGCGCGGTCAGCGCGCCGGCCAGCCCGACGAACCCGGACGACACGGCGAATGCGGTCAGCTTGGCGCGCGTCACGTTCACCCCGATCGCCTCGGCTGCGATGTCCTGGTCGCGCACTGCCATGAACGAACGGCCGAGACCGGTCCTGAACAGGTTGCGGGCCGAGAGAACGGTCAGTACGGCCAGGACCAGGAGGATCCAGTACCACTGGAGCTCGAAGACCTCGCGGCCGCCGACCTGGAACCCGCCGACCTGGAGCCGTTCGACGTTGAGGTAGCCGTGGCCTTCGGTCAGCCAGTCCCAGCGGCGGATGACGAACTCGATGATCATCTGGCTGGCGAGGGTGGCGATCGCCAGGTAGAGGCCCTTCAGCCGCAACCCCGGCAGCCCGAAGAAGGTGCCGACGATCGCCGTGAGGATCACGGCGAACGCGATGGCCAGCGGCGTCGGCATCGCCATCCGGTCGGACAGGATCGCCGAGCTGTACGCGCCGACGGCCAGGAATCCGCCCTGTCCCAGGGAGATCTGCCCGGTGTAGCCGACCAGGATGTTGAGTCCGACGGCGCCGATCACGGCGATCAGGGTGGTGTTGGCGATCGAGAGCCAGTAGTTGTCGAGGATGAACGGGGCGGCAATCAGGACTGCCGTCACCAGGGCGAGCCGGACGTACTCTGACTTCGTGGCACGCAGCCGTAGCTCCGAGGCGTAGCTGCGGTGGTGGATGCCGGTTGCTGTGGCTGCCATCGTCACCTCACACCCTCTCGATTCGTTTTTCGCCGAAGATGCCGTACGGCCGGACCAGGAGGATCAGGACGAGTGCGACGTACGGGATCACGGTGGACAGGCCGGGGTCCAGGTACCCGGACGTGAACTGCTTGAGCAGCCCGATGAACAGGCCGCCGACGATGGTGCCGGGCACCGAGTCGAGTCCGCCGAGAATGACGACCGGGAAGACCAGCAGGCCGAAGGCGGCGATGTTCTGGTTGACCGAGGAGATCTCGCCGAGGAGGACACCGGCGATGAGTGCGCTCACGGCGGCCAGGGCCCAGGCCAGGGCGAAGATCCGGCGCACGGAGATGCCCACCGTCATCGCGGCCTGCTGTCCGTCTGCCACCGCACGCATGGCGATGCCGTGCCGGGAACGGCGGAAGAAGACGGTGAACGCGGTCAGCACGATCGCGGCGATCACGATGACCAGGAGCCGGTTGGTCGGCAGGCTGGCCCCCAGGACGTTGACGGACCCGGTCGGCAGGATCGCGGGCTGGGACTTGGGGGCGGTGCCGTAGAACATCTGCACCAGTGCGTTGAGCAGGGCGGACAGGCCGATGGTGACCATGATGATGCTGATCGCACTCTCCCCGACCATCGGCCGCAGGATCAGCCGCTCGACGAGGACACCGATCGAGGTGGCCACCGCCACGCTGAGCACGACGGCACCGATCAGGGGCAGCCCGAAGATGACGAACGCCGTGTAGAACATGTAGGCGCCGACGAGGAGGAACTCCCCGTGGGCGAAGTTGATCACGCCGGTCGCCTTGTAGATCAGGACGAAGCCCAGTGCCGCGAGGGCCAGCAGGGCGCCGTCGGCGAGCCCGTAGGCGAGCAGGCTGATGAAGGTGGTCATCGGCGTCCACTCCAGACGGGTCGGCGGTCCCGCCCCTTCGGGATCGCATAGGTGGTCAGGTCGAAGATCCTCAGGTCGAAGTCGCGATTCACGGTGGAGCCGTCCTGGTAGGTGACCTGGCTGCTGATCCGCACGGCGGCAGCGGACCGGCGCAGCGCGTCGATGATGTCGGCGTACCGGTCGGCGATCACCGTGCGGCGCACCTTGCGGGTGCGGGTGATCTCGTCGTCGTCGGGGTCCAGCTGCTTGTGCAGGAGGACGAATCGACGCAGTCGGATGCCTTCTGGCAGATCCTCGTTGGCGCGGGTGGCCTCCTCGGCGATCAGCTCGTACACCTCGGGCTTGGCCGCGAGATCGGTGTACGTCGTGTAGTTGAGTCGCTCGTGCTCGGCCCAGGAGCCGACGGTGGCCGGGTCGAGGGTGATCAGGGCGGTCATGCCCGCGGCGTCCTCGCCGTCGCCGGCGTCGTCGGGCGGGAAGACCACGGCCTCCTCGACGTACGGAGAGAACTTGAGCTTGTTCTCGATGAAGGCACTGGAGTACCGCGTGCCGTCTGGTGCGGTGAGCACGTCCTTGGCCCGGTCGATGACCACGAGGTGCCCGCCCTCGTCCAGGTATCCCGCATCCCCGGTGTGGAGCCACCCCTCCGGGTCGATCGTCGCAGCGGTCTCCTCCGGCTGACGGTGGTAGCCCCGGAAGACCGAGGCGGAGCGGAGCAGGATCTCTCCGTCGTCACGGATCCGCAGCTCGGTGCCGGGGATGGGGACGCCGACGGTGTTGAACGGCACGTCGTCGTCGCGGTGCACCACGGCGATGCCGCAGATCTCGGTCTGTCCGTAGATCTGCTTGAGATTGACCCCGATGGCGTGGAAGAAGCGGAACACGTCGGGCCCGAGCGGGGCGCCACCGGTGTAGCAGCGGCGGATGCGGGCCAGTCCGAGCTGGTCGCGAACCGGCCGGGTGGCCACGGCATCGGCCAGCTTGTGCGTCAGGGCCAGCATCGGGCCGGGCTTGTTGCCGGTGACACGCATGGCGGCGACCCGGTCGCCGATGTCGTACCCCCAGCCGAACACCGTGCGCTTGAGCCAACCGGCTTCGTCGATCCGGACCTGGATGTCGGAGAGCATCGACTCCCAGATCCGTGGCGGTGAGAACATCACGTCCGGCCCGATCTCGCGCAGGTCGGTGCGTTGGGTGGCGGCCTCCTCGGGGAAGGACAGCGTCAGCCCGTGCAGCAAGCCACAGGCCACCGCGAGCATCTGCTCGCCGATCCAGGCCAGGGGAAGGAACGAGACGTAGCGGTCCTTCGGCCGGATCGGGTCGATCTCGGTCAGGTGCTTGGCCATCACCAGCAGGTTCTCGTGGGAGAGCTCGCCCAGCTTGGGCTTGGAGGTGGTGCCCGAGGTCGTGCAGATGACGGCGACGTCCTGCGGGCTGCCCGCGGCGATCTGCTCCTCGTACCAGCCGTCGTGGGTGGCGCCCCAGTCTCGCCCCTGGGCCTCGAGGTCCGTGAAGTCCAACAGGCTCTGGTCGGTGTAGGTCTCCAGGCCGTGCGGGTCGTAGTAGACGATCCGCTCGACCAGCAGGGGTTCGCCGTCGTCGGGCGCCTCCTCCGAGAGCAGTCGCAGCAGCTTGTCGACCTGCTCCTGGTCCTCGGCGACCACGACCCTGCTGCGGGCGGTGGTCAGGATGTGGCGCAGCTCGTCGCCGATCGAGGTCGGATAGATCCCCACGACCGCGGCACCCAGGCCCTGCGCGGCCAACTCGGCGATCAGCCACTCCGGGCGGTTGTCCCCGAGGACGGCGATGACCTCCCCGCGCTCGATGCCGAGGGCGGCGAAGCCGTGCGCCACGTCGCGCACGCGTGCGGCGTAGTCGGCCCAGCTGAGCGGCTGCCAGATGCCGTAGCGCTTCTCCTGCATCGCGACGTCGCCCGGGCGATGAGTCGCCAGGTCCTCCAGGAGCCGCGGGAAGGTGTCGCCCGGGATGCGCTCAGCCACGGTCACTCCCTCCTGCAGTTCCGGTCGTCTCGGTCACGTCGACCTGCTCCTCCGATCCGAGGTAGGCCTCGATCACGGCGGGGTCGGACTTGACCTCTGCGGGGGTGCCGTCGGCGATCAGCGCGCCGAAGTCGAGCACGCTGACCCGGTCGGAGATGTCCATCACCACCGCCATGTCGTGCTCGATCAGCACGACGGTGACGCCGGCGAGCTCGTGCACATCGAGGATGTAGCGGGCCATGTCCTCCTTCTCGTCGGCGTTCATCCCGGCCATCGGCTCATCGAGCAGCAGGAGGGCCGGCTGCAGGCACAGGGCCCGCCCCAGCTCGACCCGCTTCTGGATGCCGTAGGCGAGCGCCGAGACCGGAGTGGTTCGGTACGCCTGCAGCTGCAGCAGGTCGACGACCTCCTCGACCAGCTGCCGGTGCCCGATCTCCTGGCTGCGAGCCGGTCCGAACCAGAGCATGGACTTCAGCACGCTGTGGCTCATGTGGACGTGCCGGCCGAGCATCAGGTTCTCCAGCACGGTCAGGTGCGAGAACAGCTCGATGTTCTGGAACGACCGAGCCACCCCGAGGCGGGCGATCCTGTGGGGGGCGAGCCTGGTCAGCGTGTGCAGGCGCACGTCTGCGGGCTCGCCGTCATCCCGCGGGGCGGCGGTCCGCAGCTGAGCCCGGCCCTGCTGTGGACGGTAGAGACCGCTGATGCAGTTGAGCAGCGAGGACTTGCCGGCACCGTTGGGCCCGATGACCGCGTGCACGTGTCCTTCCAGGACGGTGAAGGAGATGTCGGTCAGCGCCTTGACGCCTCCGAACCGCAGGGAGATCTGATCGACGTCGAGCAGCGGTTCGCCCGGGGGCAGGTTGCTGCCGCGAAGCGAGTGTTGGTACGCCCTACTGAGCAACGGGGCACTCCTTGGATTCGGGGCGGGCTGGATTCGGTGTGGTGAATCTCTCTGAGCCCTGACCATAGGTTTTCACTATGTGGAATGCAAGACTTTTAGTCGGAAGAGATTGACGAACTGTGATTCGCTGATCACTTCTTCTGAAAGGTAGGGTGTGGAGCGCAGCGCTATCAACCGCCGAAGGGAGTCCGATGAGCGCGGAGGCCGCAACCGGGTCGCAGGCCCGTTCCACCGCAGGTCGTGGTGGCCTGGGGACGGTCCGCAACGCGGTCCGATTGCTGGAGCTGCTCGCGGAGGGCCCGGCCTACCAGCAGCTCACCGACCTTGCCGAGCGGTCCGGGATGTCGATCCCCACGGTCCACCGGCTGCTTCGCTCCCTGGTGCTGGCCGACCTGGTGGTGCAGGACACCCGATCCTCGCGCTACGGTCTCGGCCCGGAGCTGACCCGGTTGTCCAACCACTATCTGGCGCGGCTGCCGCTGCTCGGGGCACTCGGGCCCTACTTGTCGCAGCTTCGCGACCAGCTCGGTTGCACCATCCACGTGCAGACGCTGGTGCGTGGGCAGGTCGTCTACGTGGACCGGGTCGATGGCGGTGACCGCAGCCCCTACCGCGACACCCATCGCGTCAGCTCGGCACTGGCCCACGCCGGCGGACGACTGCTCGCGGCACGCGCCGAGGATGAGGAGTGGGATCGCGTCCTGGACCAGGCCGCCGCCGACGACCGGGTGGTCGCCGAGGCCCAGGGGCAGCGGGCCGAGTGGGCAGCAGCCGACCATCTGGCCCTGGCGCCCGATGACGCGACCCTGCCGGCCGAGGTGGCTGTTCCGCTCGTCGACGGCCAGGGAACCACGGTGGCTGCGCTCGCCGCCAACATCGACGACCCCGAGGACGCCGAGCACGTCGCCTGGGTCGCCGTGCATCTGGGCCGTGCGGCCCGGGCCGCCGGGAGAACCTTGGGCCATGGCTGAGCAGATGGACCCCCGACCCTCCGAGGCATGGGCCGAGGTCGTCGACCAGATGACGTTCGAGACGCCGTGCTCGCGGCTGTGGGCGCCCGGTGCGCGCTCGGGACACTGGTTCGACGGCGCCACCTTGAACCTGGCGGTCAACTGTCTCGACCGGCACCTCGCGGAACGGGGGGACCAGGTTGCCCTGCACTGGGAGGGTGAGCCCGGAGATCGCCGCTCGATGACCTATGCCGAGCTGCACGAGCAGGTGGTGGCGCTCTCCCGGTCGCTGCACGGCATGGGTGTGGGACCGGGCGACCGGGTCGGACTGCACCTGGGGTGGCTCCCGGAGACGGTCGTGGCGATGCTGGCCTGTGCCCGTATCGGCGCCGTGCACACCGTGCTTCCGGCGCCGCTCCCGGTCGCGCCCCTGGCCGACCGGCTCGATCTGCTGGACCTGAAGGTGTTGTTCACCCAGGACGGCGCCTGGCGGCACGGGACGGTGCTGCCGCTGAAGGCGCGGGCCGACGATGCCTTGTCGGCCGGCGGCAGCATCGAGCACACCATCGTCGTGCGACGCACCGGGATGGACGTGGCGTGGTTCGAGGGCGACCGGTGGTACCACGACGTGGTGGCCGCCACCCGTCCCGGCCACGGCCCGGGCGGTCCGTCGCCGAGGGCGGTCGCCGCAGATCATCCGATCGCCACCGTGCCGTTGGCCAACAAGGGTGGGTACCCGGCATCGATCGTGCAAGGCACGGCCGCCATGCTGGCCAGTGCCGTCGCCGTCCACCGTCGTCTCCGGACCGGCGGTGTGTTCTGGTGTGCCGGTGACATCTCCTGGGCGGTGACCCAGTTCCATGGCATCTACGGACCGCTGGCGTGCGGCGACACCACGGTGATGTACGAGGGGACCCTGGACGTGCCCGATCACGAGCGGGCCTGGGACATCATCGCCCGCTACGAAGTGGAATCGATGCTGACCAGCCTGTCCGTGGTGCGCACGATGCGCGGCTGGGCCCGGGAGATGCCGGAGGTCTCGGCCGTTCCCTCGCTGCGTCGGGTCGTGACGGCCGGCGAGCCCGTCGAGGAGGAGCTGGGACGCTGGCTCGTCGACGCCCTGGGTGCCGGCGACCTGGAGGTGGCTGATGCGTGGGGACAGCTGGAGCTGGGCGGGATCGTCCGGGTCACCGGACTGGATGCCGACGCTCCCGACCCGATGCCCGACTGCGGCCTGGACATCGTCGACGACGACGGTGAGCCGGTGCCGGACGAGAGCGTCGGAGAGGTGGTGCTGCGCCGCCCGTGGGCGGGAACCATGGTCGGCGTCGAGGGACCGCAGGCCGCAGTGACGGAGTCCCACTGGACGCGCCACCCCGGTGTGTACTCCACCGGGGACCTGGCGGTGCGCCACGGCGATGGATCAGTGTCCTTCCTGGGACGCGCCGACGACGTCGTGTCGATCTCCGGACAGCTGGTGTCCTTGCGCGAGGTGAGTGAGGTGCTGGCCGAGCACCCCTACGTCGAGCGGGCCGAGGTGAGCTGGCGCAAGGATCCAGAGCTCGGCCGTTCGTTGGTCGCGGCCGTCTCGCTCAGTGATGACGCCGGCTCCGACCCGGACCTGGACGCCGTCGCCGTGGAGCTGATGGAGGCGGTCCGGGAGGTCATGGGTGGTCTGGCGCGGCCCCGTGCCGTGCTGGTGGTCGATCGGTTCGGCGACGAGCTGGGGCGTGCCGAGCGTGCCCGGGCCATCGCCACCCTGGCCACCGCCGACCGCGCGGGATCGCCGCGTCGGGTCACGTGGGAACAGCTTCTTGCCGCCGCGGGCCGATAGTGTCCTGCCAGGGGTTCCCTACCCCTGGGACGAGGCTGGAGCGAGGAGGGATCCGGACGCCATGGAGTGTGACAACTGCGGAACGATCATGCGGTGGGAGACCTCGCACTCGCGCTGTGACCGGTGTGGATACATCCGGCCGTGCTGCGAGGGTGCGCCGCTGGAGGCAAGGGAGCCGGGACCGGGACGGCAGACGACGCAGTGCCCATGACGCTGACGATCGACGACGTCAGGGCGGCCGCCGAGCGGATCGGTCCGTACGCCGTGCGGACACCGCTGCTGCACTCCCACGCCCTGGACGAGCTCGTCGGTGGGCGGGTGCTCATCAAGGCGGAGTGCTTGCAGCGTTCGGGATCGTTCAAGGTCCGAGGTGCGCTCAACCGCATCCTGCAGCTCAGTGCGCAGGAGCGGGAGCGCGGGATCGTCGCGTGGTCCTCGGGCAACCATGCGCTCGCCGTGGCGACCGTCTCTCGTCTTCTCGGAGTGCGCGCCACGATCGTCATGCCCGCCGACGCGCCAGCGCCGAAGATCGACGGGGCCCGCGCTGCCGGGGCCGAGATCGTCACCTACGACCGCCTCGGGGAGAGCCGCGAGGAGATCGGTGGTGCCATCGCCCACGAGCGCGGCGCGGTGATCGTCCGACCGTTCGACGATCCCGCGATCATGGCCGGGCAGGGAACGGTGGGTCTGGAGCTGATGGAGCAGGCGGCCGAGCGGGGTCTCGTGCCCGACGCCGTGGCGGTCGCGGCCAGCGGAGGTGGGCTGGCCTCCGGGGTCGCGACGGCCGTCCACGCGGCCTCGAGCGCGGCGGACGTGCACGTGGTGGAGCCAGCCGGGTTCGACGACGTCACCCGGTCGCTGCGTCAGGGTGAACGTGTCGCCAACGAACCCGGAGGCAGCACGATCTGCGACGCGCTGCAGGCGCCGTCACCCGGGGAGCTCACCTTCCCCGTGCTCCGCGAGAACCGGGTCACGGGCCTGGTGGTGGACGACGACGAGGTCCGTCGTGCCATGCGGGTGGCCTTCGGCACGCTCAAGCTGGTGGTCGAACCGGGCGGTGCGACGCCCCTGGCCGCCGCCCTGGCAGGTCGGCTGCCGCTGCGGGACCGCACGACGGTGCTCGTGCTCAGCGGCGGCAACGTCGATCCAGTTCTGTTCGCCGCGGTGGTCAGCGCCGGCTGACCGTCGGGCTCAGCGCCAGCCGAGCTCCGGTGCCACGTGCTTCACGATGCTCTCCATGACGTGGGCGTTGTAGTCGACGCCCAGCTGGTTGGGCACCGTGAGCAGGAGAGTGTCCGCAGCGGCCACCGCCTCGTCCTCGGCGAGCTGCTGGACGATGACGTCCGGCTCGGCGGCATACGTCTTGCCGAAGCGCGCCTTGCCGCCTTCCAGGAAGCCGACCTGGTCCTCGCTGCCGGAGCCGCCGAAGTAGGCGCGGTCGCGGTCGTCGACGAGGGGGAAGATGCTGCGGCTCACCGAGACGCGCGGCTCCCACTGGTGCCCGGCCGCCGACCAGGCGTCGCGGAAGCGTCGTACCTGCTCGGCCTGCAGCTGGTGGAACGGCACGCCGGTGTCCTCGGTGAGCAGTGTGGAGCTCATCAGGTTCATGCCCTGCTGTGCCGTCCACTCAGCGGTGTCGCGTGAGCCGGCTCCCCACCAGATGCGCTCGCGCAGGCCGGGGGAGTGTGGCTCCAGGCGCAGCAGCCCGGGCGGGTTGGGGAACATCGGGCGCGGGTTGGGCTCGGCGAAGCCCTCGCCGCGCAGCTGGTCCAGGAAGATCGCCGTGTGACGCCGTGCCATGTCGGCGTCGTTCTCGCCCTCCTGCGGCACATGACCGAAGTACTGGTAGCCGTCAATGACCTGCTCCGGTGATCCCCGGCTGATGCCGAGCTGCAGCCGGCCCCCGGCGATGACGTCGGCCGCCCCGGCGTCCTCGGTCATGTACAGGGGGTTCTCGTAGCGCATGTCGATGACACCGGTGCCGATCTCGATGCGTTCGGTGCGTGCGCCGATCGCCGCGAGCAGCGGGAAGGGTGAGGCCAGCTGCTGGGCGAAGTGGTGCACCCGGAAGTACGCACCATCGGCACCGAGGTCCTCCACGGCCTCGGCCAGCTCGATCGACTGGTGCAGCACGTCGGCCGCAGTCCGCGTCGCCGAGTGGGGCGACGCGGACCAGTGGCCGAAGGACAGGAACCCGATCTTCTTTGTGCTCCGCTTCTGCGTGTCCAAGGTCTCCATGCCTGCGTCAAGGATGGTTGAACTTTGAATATTCCCTCAGGAGTCGGTCGGGTCAGAGCCTGATCTCGACGTCGGCTTCCTCACGCAGCTTCTCGATGAGGGCCTGGGCGACCTCACCCTCCTTCTGGCTGGCGGCCTGCTCCTCCAGCTGAGGGCGCATCTCCTCAAAGGAGGGCGTCTCCTGCTCGCCCTCGCCCTGAGGTGCCTGCTCCTGCTGGGCGACGACCTGGTCGTAGAGCGCCTTGAGCTCCTCCTCGCTGGGCTTGTCATCGCCTCCCTCCTCGGCGAGCAGCTCGTCGAGCCGGGCCTGGTCGGCGAGCTGGGAGCGGGCCTCGTCCTCCTCCAGCCCCTGCTGCTCGAGTGTCTCGAGGTAGGCCTCGGGCGACTCGGCGCCGCTCTGCTCGGCGTAGTCCGCCAGGAGGTCGTCGACCACCTTGTCCGAGGCGTCGATGTCGCGACGCTCGGCCTCCTGCAGCAGGAGGGTGTTGCCCACCAGTCCCTCGGCCGTCTGCTGCTTCAGGGCGTCCTGGTCGACCGGCTCGCCGGACATCTGGGCCTGCATCTGCTGCTGCTGGAACTGGTTCTCATACGCCATGACGAAGTCGTCCTTGCTGATCTCCTCGTCATTGACGACGGCCACGACGTCGGGGATGCCCCGCAGGTCGGGCTCGCCCTCAGCGGGCGCCTCCTCGGCCGACGTGTCGTCGCCTCCGTCGAAGATGCCGTTGAAGGCACCACTGGCGGCGGCGATACCGGTCAGCACGAGCACGGCTGCCACGGCAGCGGCAACGGTCTTCATCGCAGTGGACACACAAACTCCTCTTCATCAGGTACTCGCCGGACGCTAGCAACCGGCACCTGAGGAGGGAGGCCGCCCCGATCCGACGACCAGATCAGGTTAGGCTCCCCTACATGTCGATTCGCTCGTTGAGGACCCATCCGTTGGTGCTGCGTCGCCTGGTGGTGGAGCGCACCCAGTCGATCACGCCGCGACTCGTGCGGGTGGGGTTCACCGGTGACCAGCTCGGTGAGTTCGAGGCGGCGGGGCGCCTGCAGCCGGCGTTCGCCTCGCCTGCCTTCGACGACCACGTCAAGCTGATCTTCGCCGGGGAGGGGCCGATCGAGCAGGCGCTGCCGGTGCAGCTTCCGCACGGCATCGAGTGGACGCGCTCGGAGCATCGGGTGACCCGCGACTACACACCGCGTCGAGTGGAGCCGGGCCTGCTGGAGATGGACTTCGTGCTGGGGCACGACGGACCCGCCTCGGACTTCGCGGTCTCCGCCGAGCCGGGTGACGAGACGTGGATCGTCGGGCCGAAGTCCTCCACCGTCGTTCCCGACGATCTGGACTGGATCGTGCTGGTCGGCGACGAGACGGCGCTGCCGGCGATCGCTCGCTTCCTGCAGGAGCGGCCCACAGCCGCCCCTGCCCATGTGTACGTCCTGCACGCCAGTCCCGATGCGCGCATCGACCTTCCGGTGCGCGAGCAGGACACCCTGGTCTGGGTGGAGGCGGCCTGCGACGACGAGCAGGCCCCGCTGCGGGTCGTCAGCGAGCACCCGTGGACCGACGGCATGGGCTACGTGTGGGGTGCGGGCGAGAGCAAGGCGTTCCTGGCGGTCCGCCGTTTCCTGCGCCGCGAGCGTGGGATGGCCGCCGACCGGGTGAACGTCACGGGCTACTGGCACCACAGGCCGGCCACGGGCAGCGATGCCGAGCGGCCCGACCTCGCCGCGAACCTCGGCAGTGCCGCCGTCTCGTGGTTCGCCGTGCGTGGGGCGCTGCGTTCCGGGGTGCTCGATGCCCTGGCCGACGCCGACCCACTGACGACGCACGGCCTCACCTCCGCCGCCGGAGTGGAGCCGCAGCTGCTCGGTCCGCTCCTGGCGGTGCTGGTCGACGCCGGCCTCGTCCGGACCGATCGCGACGTCATCACTCTCACCGACCAGGGGCGGGCGCTCGTCGACGACGACCACGAGCGTGAGCACCTCGAGGGCTTCGACGCCGACCTGCTGCTCTCGCTCGCCCACCTGGACCGCGCACTGGTCTCGGGCACGTCGCCGTGGGAACAGGCACGGGGGGAGTCCCTCCTGACCTCCTCGCACAGCGACCCCCAGGTGCGTGAGGAGCTCGTGGAGCACGCCGAGACCCTGGGATTCGTGCTCGACGCCCTGCTGGAGCTGCCCGTGTGGGCCGGGGCGGAGCCGGTCGGGCTGTGCGGACCGGCGGCCATGACGATCGCGCACACCGCACGTGAGAGGGGAGCCGTGGCACCGTTCGTCGTCGCCGACGATCCCGGCCTCCTGGCGACCCTCGGGGAGTCGGGTGCTGTCACCGACACCGAGCTGACCGACGACCTCGGCCGGTGCGCAGTCGTGGTCTCGGGACTGGCCCTGGGCCACCGCAGCGACGTCGAGGCGCAGCAGCTGCTGGAACAGCTGGCCAACCACACCGACGAACTGGTGCTGGTGGAGTCCTTCCGTCGTGATGCGCTCGGCGCGAAGCCCGCCACCCGCTCGCTGCTCGAGGCCGCGATGAGCGGCACCGCAGCCCGTGACGCCGACCGGGTGAGCGAGCTGGCGGCCCGGGCCGGCTGGACCCGTCGTAACCTCCTCCCGCTCGGGTGGGGCTTCGAGGCGCTCGTCCTGGGCAGCGGCTGACACCGCTCGTCGCACATCCGGCCGCCTTTCGCGCTCAAGGTTCTGATGTCACCCATCCGCACCGACCTGCGCGGCGGAAATCCTGTACACTCATGGCATTGGTGTTGAGGTTTTCCGACGCGAGGTACGTCATGGGTCCATCGAGTCAGGAGCTGCTCGCCAGGCTTCCCGAATCCTTCCGCTACTCCGAAGCGCTGAACTACATCTCTGAGCGCCAGTTCCGCCGGCTCAAGGACGACGGCAGCATCACCGCACTCTCCCGTGGCTTGTACCGCCGGAGTGACTGGCTGGGTGATGACAACTTGATCGAGATCGCGGCCAAGGCGCCCGGGGCCACCCTGTGCCTGCGGTCGGCCCTGGGGCGCCACGACCTGATCGACGACATCCCGGCCGAGATCGACGTTGCGATCCCGCGTGGTGCCTGGACACCAGAGACCGCTGCTCCGGTCAGGTGGCGTCACTTCGATCCTGACACGTTCGACCTTGGTCGGGAGTCTCTCGACACCGGCGGAGGACGCGACATCGGCTTGTACTCCGCCGAGCGCAGCATCATCGACGCCTTCCGGATGCGCCACCTCGAAGGAGCCGACCTTGCCAACGAGGCACTCAAGGGCTGGCTGCGGCGAGGTGGACAGCCGTCGGAGCTGCTCGGACTGGCGCGGATGTTCCCCAGAACACTGACATCGTTGCGCGAGACATTGGAGATCTTGCTGTGAGCCGTGTGACGAGGGGCGCCCCGTCGGGCGATGCCTACCTTGACCTCCAGAACGAGGCGCGCCGCAGGGGACGTCCGACCCAGGAGCTGCTCCAGCTCTACGTGCTCGAAGGGTTTCTGGTCCGCCTGGCGGTCAGCGAGGCACGGGAGAGTTTCGTGCTCAAAGGTGGCGTGCTCCTCGCTGCGTTCGACGCGCGTCGGCCGACCAAGGACGTCGACCTGGCTGGCATCGACCTCACCAACGACAGCGAGACGATTCTGGGGCTGGTGCGCAGAGTGCTGGCCGTCGCGCCGCCTGGAGACGACGGCATCGAGTTCTTCACCGACACCGCGACCGCTGAGGTCATCCGTGAGGACGCCGACTACTCCGGGGTGCGCGTGAGTGTGGAAGCGAGGCTTGCGAGCGCAAACCTGCCGTTTCACGTCGATGTGAACGTGGGTGATCCGATCTGGCCCGCGCCGACGACAGTGAGGGTGCCACGGCTACGCGGTGGGGACGCGGTCGAACTCGCGGGCTATCCGATGCACATGGTTCAAGCCGAGAAGATCGTGACCGCACTCCAGCGCGGCATCGCGAACACTCGGTGGCGCGACTTCGGCGACATCTGGAGCTTGTCCCGTCAGCACTCGGTCCGTGCCGACGATCTGGCGCAGGCGATCAACGAGGTCGCTCGCCACCGCAATGCCACCGTTCGGCCACTGGCCGACGTGCTCAACGGGTACGCCGGCCTCGGGCAGGCGCGCTGGATTCGGTGGCGACGTCGCAGCAGCTCCGATCATCTTCCCGAAGACTTCGCGACGGTCTTGCTGGCCGTGACCCGATTTGCTGACCCAGTGCTCGGTGGAGAGACCCCTGGCAGGGCTTGGAACCCTGAGACAGGCGCTTGGCAGTAGTTGTCGGTCACTCGCCCCGAGAGCCGTTGATCGCAGCAGGCATTCGTGAGGGCCGGTAGGGAGTCCTTCTGACGATGGCGCGAAGAGGTGGACGAACTTTCTTCGGACCGATCGCGGCCCTCGCCGCAGCAGCAGCGAGGGCCGCGACGGCCGGGCGGTCTCAGCCCTTCATGAACCGCCGGTACTGGCGCGCGACCTCCTGGCCGTCCAGGGTGTCGTCGAGCAGCATCAGCGCGTCCATGCGGCAGTCGCACGGGTTGCGCTCGGCGGTGTTCTGCGGGAACGAACCGCCGATCTTGATGCCCTTGGGCAGCGTCGGCGACGTCCCGACACCCCCGTTGGTGCTGTCGAGCTTCCAGGGGTCACCCTTCCGCCGTCGGTGTAGAAGCCCGGCAACGGCTTGCCGTTGCGGTACAACGCCATCTCGCCGGACGTGTAGTCGAACGTCGCCGCCAGGTGGACCCACTCACCCTTGGGCAGGAGGTCCTGCCAGTCCTGCGACGCGGCGAACGTCCGCGAGGCGCCCTCGTCGAGGCGACGCCCGAGCGCCACCAGGCGCAGCTCGCCGTCGACGTCGATGAGCTCCAGGAGCGCACGCACCCCGTGCCCGTCGCTGTCGCCGGAGAGCAGCCCGGCCAGGCCGACGGCGTTGTACACGTCGTCCGGGTCGTCGGTCTCGGTGTTGGGGGCAGGGTGGTCGCCGGTCATCTTGAACCAGCCCATGACGGTGATGCCCTCGGCACCTGAGAACCGCTCCAGCGCCTGGACACCGTCCTCGTCCCAGATGCCTGCCTTCCAGTCGTCGTTGCCCTTGGCATCGGGTGAGACCTGTCGGGTCTGCAAGGCGTTGACGCTGCCCGGGTAGGCGGCATCACGCACCCGCATGTCCGTGCCGCCGTTGACGAGGTCGAGCAGCAGGTTGGCCGAGCCGCCGTCCTCTTCCTTGGCGCCGTCCTGGGCGAAGCCACGCTCGAAGTCGTAGTAGGAGACCAGGCGGTCCGCGATCTTGGGATCGACCTCCTGGCGGGGCTTGATCCGCTCGGCGTCGGTGACCTTCCAGATCGTCCCGTTGGACTTGGCGAGCAGGTACAGGTCGCCCTTGGCGTCGCTGCCGAAGCGCAGGTCCACGCGGACGTCGTCGGTGAAGTCGGTCATCCGCATCCGGTTGCCGTCGGTGTCCTGCAACGCCAGCTCGGTGATCGCAGCCTCCTTCTTCGCACCGCGCCGCATCTGCTTCACCTCGGTGGAGTAGACCGACCCGTTGACCAGGTCGCCGAAGACGTAGCGGCCACGCAGCTCGCGGATGGGACCGCGGTAGACCTGTCCGCCGCTGACGGCGTGGCCGGAGTCCTGGTTGCAGCCCCAGTTGGCCGGGACGTCATGGTCGTAGGAGGCGACGGGGTAGGTGTAGCCCTTCTGCTCCAGCTCATCGGTCAAGGGGTAGAGCCAGCACTGGGTGGCGTTGTCGTAGCGCAGCCGACCCTCGATGTCGCTCCAGCCGAAGTTGTCGCCCTTCTCCACCGCGTAGACCGCTTCGACGGCGCGCTGCCCGATGTGGCCGAGGAACATGCCGTGCGGGCTCGCGGGATCCCACGTGAAGCGGTGCGGATCGCGCAGCCCGAGGGCGTAGATCTCGCCCAGGGCGCCCTCGGTGTCCACGAACGGGTTGGAGTCCGGGATGCCGTACTGGTCGTTCGGGCCACCCTCGCCCAGCGGGTCGATGCGCAGGATCTTGCCGGCCGGGTTCCCCTTGTCCTGGGGGATGTCGGTGTCCAGGCCGATGCCACCGTCGCCGACGGCGAGGTACAGCAGACCGTAGTCCTCATCGCCCGGCTCGGCCGTGGGATTGAAGTCGATCTGCTGGATCGCATGGATCTGGGTGGCGAACCCGAACCGGAAGACCTCCCGACTGGTGCCGGAGAACGTCGTGGCCGAGGGGTCGTCGGCCGTCCACTCCGTCACGACCGACTGCACCGTGGCGTTCGGCTGGTTCGGGTACGTGGGCTCGTGCTCGGCGATGCCGTCCTCGTCGACGGTGTGCGTCGTGTAGAACCTGCCGTTCTCGCTGAACTCGGGGTGGAAGGTGACGAACCCGAAGCCACTGCCCATGCCGCGACCGGAGAAGAAGTGCTCGTCGTGGTCGCGGACGTCCAGGTACTCCGTCTCCCGGCCCTCGCCGTCGAGCAGGTACATCGGCCCGTTGAGGTCCGGCACCGCCAGGCGCCCGGACCCGTCCGGGACCTCGCTGACGAAGTTGATCCGGTTGTGCCGCATGATCCGCGGATCGGTGGGCTCCGGGGTCGGCTCGGACTCCGGCAGCTGGACGACCTCCTGTAGCTCCAGCGCCAGGTCGGCCGGTCTCGGGTCCTCGGGAATCGGGTCGGTGATGGGCGCGTCCGGGTCGTCACCCCTCTCGGCGGTGGCCGCTCCCGGAGCGAGGGCGAGGCCCACGGCCAGGGCTGACAGGCCTGCGATCAGGCGTACGGGCGTGCGGAATCTTCTCATGTGGTGCCGGTCCTTCCCCCCGAAATACGGCACGGGGTGTGTTGGGTGGGTGAGTTCTACAGATGGGGCTCCACGAGCTCGACGTAACGGCGGGCCAGCGTCGCGACGACGTCGTCGCCGGGCGCGGCCCAGACATCGGCGTTGAAGATCTCGACCTCGACGTCGCCTGAGTACCCGGTGGCGGAGACGGCGCGCGTGAAGGCGGCGAAGTCGATGTGGCCGTCTCCCATCATCCCGCGCGAGAGCAGGGCGTCAGGCGGGAGCGGCGTGATCCACTCGCACACCTGGTAGGACGCGATCCGGCCGGCCGCCCGGGAGACCTGCTGCAGGACGTCGGGCTCCCACCACACGTGGAAGGTGTCGACGACGACGCCCACGGCGTCGGCCGGATGCTGCTCGGCGACGTCGAGCGCCTGGGAGAGGGTGGACACGACGCCACGGTCGGCGGCGAAGATCGGGTGCATGGGCTCGATGCCGAGCACCACCCCACGGTCGAGGGCGTGCGGCACGAGGGCGTCGATCGCCTCCGCGGCGCGCTCGCGGGCGGCAGCGATGTCCCGGTCACCCTCCGGCAGGCCACCGGGAACCATGACGAGGGTGGGTGAGCCGAGGGCCGCGGCCTCATCGAGGGCGCGCAGGTTCTCCTCGTGCGCGGCGCGACGTTCCGCCGGGTCTCGGACGGTGAAGAACCCACCACGGCACAGGGAGGAGACCCGCAGGCCGGCGTCGCGCAGCCAGACCGCAGCGGTCGCGACGCCGACCTCGGCCACCGGCTCACGCCACGGGCCGATCGCGGGCAGACCGGCGGCCACACAGCCGTCGATCGCCTCACGCAGCGACCACTCGGCGGTCGTCCGCTGGTTGAGGGAGAGCCGGGCCAGCCGAGGGTCCCCGGCCGTGGGAGTGGGGACGTGGGCGGGCTCACCCGATGGCACGTCGAGGGTGGTGGCGACCGTGGGCCGTGTGCTCATCGGTGCAGCCCCTGGCTCTCCAGCAGCACCCGCATGCGGCGTGCCGCGAGGTCGGGGTCCGGCAGCAGACGGGCGTCGTCGGCCAGCTCCAGCAGGCGCGTCAGGTGCAGGAGGCTGCGGCCGGACTGCAGTCCGCCGACCATCGTGAAGCCTGGCTGGTGGCCGCTGAGCCAGGACAGGAACGAGATGCCTGTCTTGTAGAACCACGTCGGAGCGGCGAAGACGTGCCGCGAGAGTGGCAGCGTCGGTGCCATCTCGGCGTCGTAGCGCTCCAGGTCGCCGGCATCGAGAGCGGCCAGGGCGGCCGAGGCCGCGGGGGCAACGGCCGCGAACGCACCGAGCAGCGCATCGGAGTGCAGGGCGCCGTCACCCCGGATGAGCTCCGGGTAGTGGAAGTCATCCCCCGTGTACAACCGCACCCCCTCGGGGAGCGCGGCCCGCAGACGGGTCTCGTGCTCCGCCGAGAGCAACGAGACCTTGACCCCGTCGATGCGCTCGGCGTGCTCACGGACGAGGTCGAGGAAGGTCTGCGTGGCGACGTCGACGTCGACGGACCCCCAGTAGCCGCGCAGGTTCGGGTCGAAGGCCTCACCCAGCCAGTGCAGGATCACCGGCTCGCGCACCTGGCCGAGGAGGGCGTCGTAGACCTTGCGGTAGTCGTCGGCGTCCCGGGCCACGGCAGCCAGGTGTCGCGACGCCATGATGATCACCTGCGAGCCGGTGGACTCCACGAAGCCCACCTGCTCCTCGTAGGCCGCGACGACGTCGGCCACGCCGTCCAGCTGCTCACGGTGGTCCGTCCCGGCACCGGAGGCGATGCGGGCGCCGGCCGAGCGGGCGAGGTCCGCGCTGCGTCGCACCAGCTCCTGCACGGCCGGCCAGTCGAGACCCATGTTGCGCTGCGCCGTGTCCATGGCCTCGGCCAGGCCCATCCCGTGGCTGAACAGGTGCTGGCGGAACGCGAGGGTGGCCTCCCAGTCGACCGCGGCCGGTGAGCCGGGCACGTTCTCGCCCAGCGGGTCGGCCACGACATGGGCCGCTGCGAAGGCCACACGTGAGGAGAACGGACCGGGGTGGGTGCCCCATGCCCGCGGCTCGGCGAGGGTCCGCTCACGCCACGTGCCGTCGGCCGCGGGCAGGTGGATGCTCGTCATGCCGTGACCTCGCGCGCTCCCAGCTCGATGCGCCGGCCCTCACGGGAGGAGGCGTACCCGGCGTCGACAAGCTGCAGTCCACGCACCCCGGCGGAGAAGTCGAACCGATGAGGTCGTCCGGCGTGCACGTCGGCCAGGAACTGCTCCCACTGTGCACGGAAACCGTTGGCGAAGTCCGTGTTGTCCGGAACGGCGTCCCACTGCGAACGGAAGTCCTCCGTGGTCGGCAGGTCCGGGTTCCACACCGGCATCGGGGTGCGGACCCGAGGCTGCACGCGGCAGTCGAACAAGCCGGCGACGGCCGAGCCGTGGGTGCCGTCCACCTGGAACTCCACGAGCTCCTTGCGCTCCACCCGCACCGCCCAGGAGGAGTTGACCTGGGCGATCACGTCGCCCTCCAGCTCGAAGATCGCGTACGCGGCGTCGTCGGCAGTGGCGGAGTAGGGGCGCCCCTGCTCGTCCCAGCGCTCCGGGATGTGGGTGACGGCCTTGGCGGTGACAGCCTCGACGCGGCCGAACAGGTTCTCCAGGACGTAGTTCCAGTGGCAGAACATGTCCAGGACCATTCCGCCGCCGTCCTCGGCGCGGTAGTTCCAGCTGGGGCGCTGTGCGGGCAGGTAGTCGCCCTCGAAGACCCAGTACCCGAACTCGCCACGCACCGAGAGGATGCGGCCGAAGAATCCGCTGTCGATGAGTCGCTTCAGCTTGGCCAGGCCCGGCAGGTAGAGCTTGTCGTGCACGACACCGTGGATGATGCCGGCTGCCTCGGCGGCGTCGACGAGCTCCTGACCGTCGGGGACGGACTCGGCCGTCGGCTTCTCGGTGAAGACGTGCTTGCCGGCGGCGATCGCGGCGAGGATCGCGTCCTTGCGCTCGCTGGTGACCTGGGCGTCGAAGTAGATCGGGGCGGTCGGGTCGGCCAGGGCCTGCGTCAGGTCCGTGGTCCACTCCGCGATGCCGTGCTCCTTGGCCAGCCGGGCGAGCTTCTCCTCATTGCGCCCGATGAGCACCGGCTCCACCTGGATCCGGTCACCGCCGGGCAGCACCACTCCGCCGTCGTCACGGATCGCGAGGATCGAGCGCACCAGGTGCTGGCGGTAACCCATCCGGCCGGTGACGCCGTTCATGAGGATGCGGTACGTGGTCTCAGGCATGCGTGTGCTCCTCGGGGGTGTTCTGGGTCTGGGCCGATGACTGGGCCGGCGTCTGGGGGCGGCCGCCGAGGTAGAGCTCGGCCAGCTGCGGATCGGCCAGCAGGTCGGCGGCAGGGCCGTCGATGTGGACGCGGCCGAGGTCGAGGACACAGCCGAGGTCGGCGGTCTCCAGGGCCCGGCGGGCGTTCTGCTCGACCATGAGGACGGCGAGCCCGGCGTCGCGCATGCGGACGACCTGCTCGAAGACGGTGGACGTGGTCTTCGGGTCCAGCCCCATCGACGGCTCATCGAGCAGCACGACCGAGGGACTCACCATGAGCGAGCGGGCGAACTCGACCTGCTTCTGCTGGCCGCCCGACAAGGCACCCGCAAGAGCGGTCCAGCGGTCGCCGACAACGGGGAAGAGCGTCTTGACGAAGTCGATCCGCTCATCGACGAGGGCCTTGTCGCGCACCGTGTACGCGCCCAGACGCACGTTCTCCTCCACCGTCATCTCGCGGAAGACGGAGTGTCCCTGCAACACGTGGGCGAGCCCGGCCTGCAGCATCTGCTGGGGACCGTGGCCAGTCACGTCCTGCCCGGCCACCCGGATGGTTCCGCCGCGGGGGCTGAGCATGCCACTGGCCACCTTCAGGACGGTGGACTTGCCCGCGCCGTTGGGGCCGACCAGGCAGACGACGCTCGCGGGCGGCACGGTGACGGTGAGTCCTCGCAGGACGAGCGCGGCTCGGCCGTACCCGGCCTCGATGTCCCGGAGTTCAAGGAGAGGGGGTTCAAGGAGAGGGGGCTCGAGCAGAGGCTCGCTCTGGTTCGGGGTGTCAGATGCCAAGATAGGCCTCCAGGACTCGGGGGTCGTTCTGCACGACCGACGGGGCGCCCTCACAGATGGGCCGGCCACGGTCGAAGACCACGACGTGGTCCGACAGGCTCATGACGAGGTCCATGTTGTGCTCGACGACGATGAACGTCTTGCCCTCGGCGTTGAGGGAGCGGACGAGGTCGGCGATCCGGTCGATGAGTGCCGGGTTCACACCGCCGGCGGGCTCATCGAGCATGATCGTCTCGGGGTCGGCCATGAGGACGCCGGCCAGCTCGAGCAGCTTCTGCTGCCCGTAGGAGAGGTCGCGTGCCTCGGTGTCCTCGAGGTGGTCGATGCCGACGCGGGTCAGCAGCTCCCGCGCCCGCTCGATGTCCGCCCCGTCGCGGGCCGACCTCAGCATGCGGCTCAGCCCGCCGGGGCGGACCGCGACCAGGAGGTTCTCCAGCACCGTAAGCCGCGGGAAGATCCGGCACAGCTGGAAGCTGCGCCCGATCCCGGCCCGGGCGATGCGGTGCGGCGCATGGGTGGTGATGTCCCGCCCGCGATAGCTCGTGGTGCCGGAGTCGGCTCGGATCATGCCCGTGACGCAGTTGAAGAACGTCGTCTTTCCCGACCCGTTGGGCCCGATGAGTGCGTTGACCTTGCCGTGCTGGAAGCTCACCGACGCACCGTCGAGCGCCTTGACGCCGCCGTATGCCTTGCGCAGCTCGACGGTCTCGAGGCTGCGGACGGTGGGCTCGGCCTGCGTCGCGGTCATCGCAGGGCCTCCTCGGGCTCGTGGGTCTCGCTCGGGTCGGCCGCCTGCTGTCGTCGCTGGTCGGCGAGCTCGGCCTGGGTCTGCTCGCGGATCGAGGCGGCCTGTGGCCGGAACCGTTTGAACAGTGAGATGACGGCGGGGATGATCCCGTCGGGCATGAAGAGCACGACGACGGCCAGCAGCACCCCGAGGGCGACCAGGTGGAACTGCGTGTCGCCGTACTGCGCCTTGAAGAACTCCAGGGCGTAGCCGACGATGACGGCACCCAGCAAGGGACCGAACAGGCTGCGGATGCCGCCCAGCAGGCTCATCAGCACCATGTAGGAGCCGATCAGGATGGAGAACTGGAAGATCGGGTCCAGGAAGCCGAACCACAGGGCGTACATCCCGCCGGCGATCGCGGTGAAGAACGCCGAGATGATGAAGACGGCCAGCTTGTAGCCGAACGTCGGGACGCCCAGCGCCTGCGCCTTGTCCTCGTCCTCGCGGATGGCCTTGAGCCCCATGCCGAAGCGCGAACGGTCGATCGCCCACCAGGCCAGCAGGAGGAAGGCGAGCAGCAGGGCGTGCAGGTAGAAGAACCGCTCGTGCTGCTCGGGTCGCAGCACGTCGGAACCGAAGGGGCGTGGGATCCGCAGACCGTTGGAGCCGCCGGTCACCGAGCCCCAGCTCTGGAAGACCAGCAGCAGGATGAGCACGAGCGCGATGGAGACGATCACGAAGGAGGCGCCGCGCACCCGCAGGCTCGCGATGCCGATCGGGACGGCGAGCAGAGCCACGACGGCGGCACCGGCGAACAGCGCCACCCACGGGTTCATCCCGGTCTCGATGATCAGCAGGCCGGTGGCGTAGCCGCCGAGGCCGGAGTAGGACGCGTGGCCGAGGGAGATGTAGCCGGTGAACCCGCCCACGAAGTTCCACGAGGTCGCGAGGACGGCATAGCTCATGATGACGACGCCGACGGACAGGATGAACGGGTCCGGCGCCACCTGCGGGAAGGCGATCGCCACGGCGACGAGTGCCACGACGCCCAGGCTCTTGGCCACGGTGGCTGGACCCGGGACTGGCCCAGCGGCGCGGGTGCGGTCAGAAACGTTGCGCAAGACGACCTCCGAAGATTCCTTGGGGACGCAGCATCAGCGTCGCGAAGAGCGCGACGTAGAACAGCGTCTGTGCCCAGGTGGTCCCCAGCGGGAGCTGGAGCAGCGCCTGCCCCATCCCGAGCACCATCGCGGCGATGGCGGCTCCGGGGATGGAGCCCAGGCCACCGACGACGATGATCGCCATGAGCGGGCCGATCCAGTGCCAGTGCAGGGACGGGTAGATGGTCGAGTCCAGGGAGAGCGCCGTGCCGCCGACGGCGGCGGTGGCCAGACCGAGGCCAAAGCCGTAGCCCGCCACTCGCTCGGTGTTGATGCCCACCAGCTGCGCGGCCTCGGGGTGCTGGATGGTGGCGCGCAGTGCCTGCCCGAACCGGGTGAACTTCATCAGGGCGAAGAGCGCCAGCAGAGAGGCCGCGGCCAGACCGAAGGCGATGAGCTTGACGACGGCGATGTTGGCGCCGAAGAACTCCAGGCTCGAGCCGGAGTACGGCAGCTGGATGCGCCGCTGCGTCCCGCTGAACAGGAAGCCCAGCATCCCCTCGATGATCAACGCGATGGCGAAGGTCAGCAGGACCGACATCATCGTCAGGGTGGCCGGACGCAGCCGGGCGATCAGCCCGCGCTGCATCAGGACACCCATGACGAAGAACAGCGGCACCGTGATGACGAGCGACAGCAACGGGTCGAGACCGGTCTGGGACGTGAAGTACCAGGCGAGGTAGGCGGCCAGGATGAGGAACGCCGAGTGGGCGATCATCACCACCCGCATGACACCGAAGTACAGCGTCAGTCCGGCTGCGAGCAACGCGTACAGACCACCGAGCAGGACACCGAGCACGATGCTCTGCAGGATGAGCGACCCGGTCATCGTGTCCTCCCCCCGATATGCACCACTGGGTTCACCACTGGACTCACCATGGGGGCTTCTCGGCGATGAAGTCGGCCTCGGCGGTCTCGTCGGGCAGCACGATCTTGATCTCGCCGTCGACGTACTGCTGTATGAGGTGGGCGCCCTGGGGGCGACCCTCGGCGTCCCACGTCAGCGGGCCGACGACGGTCTCGACCTCGTGGTCCCGCAGCCAGTCGATGAGCTGCTGCTGGCACTCGGGGTCCGGCGACGCGCACTCCACCGCCTCGACGGCAGCCGCGACGACCTGACCGGTCGTCCACGCATTGGCTTCGTCCTCATTGGGTGCGTCGCCGTTGAGCTCGGTGTAGTACTCGACGAACTCGGCGTTGGTGTCCCACTCCGCCTCGGGTGTGTACCCGGTGGGCGAGAGGATGCCCTCGGTCTGGTCGCCGATCGCCTCGGGGAACTCCGGGTTGGTGGGCGCGGTGGAGAACGTCGCCATCGTCGGCTGGTAGTCGAGCTGGCGCAGCGCGACGATGAGGTTGACGGCGTCCTGGTACTGCGTGCCGCCCACGACGATGTCGGCGTCGGCGTCGGCGATCTTGTTGGCGATCGAGCTGAAGTCCGTCGTGTTGGGTGGATAGACCTCGTTGACCACGGTCTCGACGCCCATCTCCTCCAGACGGTCCTTGAGGCCGTAGGCGGTGCCCTGGGCGAACGGGTCGTCCATCGAGGCGTAGGCCGCGCTCTGGGGCCGCTCGTCCTCGGGGAGGGCCTCGATGTGGTCGGCGAGGTGGTTGTAGTGGTCCTGCGCGACGGCGGGGGCGGCGTAGAAGAGGTTCTCGAAGCCTTGCGTGAAGACCTCCTCCGCGGCTCCGGCGGGCTCGACGAACAGGAACCCGTAGTCCTCGGCGACCTGGGCGGCGGGGACGACCAGACGGGTGGAGAACGGTCCGAAGATGAGGTCGACGCCGTCCTGGTTGATGAGCTTCTCGTAGTCGGCGGCGACGCGGTCGGCGTTGGACTGGTCGTCGAGGATCTTCAGCTCGACCTCGCGGCCCAGCAGGCCGCCGTTCTCGTTGACGTGGGAGGCCCAGGCCTCGTAGCCGCGCTGCACGCCCTTGCCCGGCTCGGAGAAGTCACCGGTGAGGGGCAGCGAGATGCCGATGACGAGGGGGTCGTCGGAGTCGGCGTCGTCGCCCGAGGAGCCGCCGCTGAGGCAGCCGGCGAGGGTGACAGCGGCGATGCCGGCGCCGGCCACGGCAGCGAGACCGCGTCGGGTTGGTCGGCTGGAGGCCGGGGTTCGGGTGGGGTGGGCCATCTGTGCTCCTCGGTTCTTGCCACGTGGGTGGTGGGGCGGTCTCTGGTGCGGTGGTGCTCGACCGCGACGCCCGTCGGACGCGACATCTGAGTTACGTAAGCGCTTTCGTAACCGTTTGCGCTACGGTAGACCGTGACCCCGGTCACGTGTCAAGGGCCACTCGGTAATCAGGTGACCTGCAGGCAGGGGTGTGGACAGGTCGACGAGTCAGGAGGGTGCGGTGAGTGCAGGGCCAGGGGTGAGGTTGAAGGACGTGGCCGAGACCGCCGGCGTCTCGATCGCCACGGCCTCGCGTTCCCTCGCCGGTCGCGACGGAGTGAGTGACTCCGTGGCCGAGCGCGTGCGGGAGGTGGCCGGACAGATGGGCTACGTCGCCAACGTGCACGCCCGCTCCCTGGCCGGAGGTCCCACCACGTCGGTCGGACTGGTCGTGCACGAGATCGGCGACCCGTACTTCGCCGAGATCGCCACGGGGGTCATGCGCGTCGGCGCGAGCAAGGGCCTGACCGTGCAGGTCTGCCACACCGGACGCGACCCTGACCAGGAGCTCACCCAGATCCGATCCCTCATCGCCCAGCGGGTCGGCGGCATCGTCATTGCCGGGTCGGGCTTCGTCGACCCCGCCGACCAGGCGGAGGCCAGGCGTGACCTCAAGGCGTACCGGACCCTGGGTGGTCGGGTCGCCGTGATCGGACGCCACCACCTGGGGGTCGACGCCGTGCTGCCGGACAATCTCGGCGGTGGACGCTCGGCGACCGAGCACGTCCTGGAGCTCGGTCACACCCGCATCGCCTTCGCGGCCGGCTCCCGACGGCTGACGACGGTCGCCGACCGGCTGGGCGGTGCCCAGGAGGCACTGGCCGCCCGCGGACTCGACCTCGGACGGTTCCCCGTCGTGGAGGCAGCCTTCACCCGCGAGGGCGGCAAGGTGGCCGCCCACCGGATCATGGAGGAGGATCGGCGGACCACGGCGATCCTCGCACTCAACGACGACATGGCCATCGGTGTGCTGTCGGCCCTGCGCTCACGGGGGGTGCGGGTGCCCGAGGACGTCTCCGTGGTGGGCTTCGACGACATCGAGGTGGCCGAGGACCTTGCGCCGTCCCTCACCACGGTGCGCCTGCCCATGGTCCAGATGGGGGAGCAGGCGTTGTCGCTGGCGCTGCTGGAACCGGCGTCCCGGCCACGGCGGCGCACGACGGACCACGAGCTGGTCGTCCGCGGCTCCACGGCGGGACCGGGCGCATGAGCGAGCGATCATCTGGAAGGACCGCATGAGCGAGGGACGTGCGACGGTGCTGCTTGCGCCGGACAAGTTCAAGGGATCGCTGACCGCCCCGCAGGTGGTGGCAGCGCTCACCCGGGGGCTGCTGTCGGGCGATCCGGACCTGCGGGTGCGCTCGGTCCCCGTGGCCGACGGTGGGGACGGCACCGTCCAGGCGGCGCTGTCCGCGGGCTACGCCCCGGTGTCGGTCACCGTCGAGGGCCCCACCGGTGACCCGGTACGCACCACGTGGGCGCGGCAGGGTGGCGTGGCAGTCGTCGAGCTGGCCGATGCCTGCGGCCTGTCGCGCCTGACCGGGGCGCCCGACCCCCTCGGAGCCTCGAGCCGAGGGCTCGGCGAGGTGCTGCTGGACGTGCTCGAGACCGACGTCGAGCGGATCGTCGTGGGCATCGGAGGCAGCGCGAGCACCGACGGCGGGGCCGCGATGGTGGCCGCACTCGGCGCGCGGATGCGGGACGCGTGGGGCCGCCGGGTCAAGGACGGCGGTGGTCTGCTGGGGGAGACGGCGTATCTCGACGTGAGCGGCCTGCACCCGCGGCTGGCAGAGGTCGAGATCGTCGTGGCCTGCGACGTCGACAACCCGCTGACCGGGCCCGCCGGTGCTGCCGCCGTCTACGGACCGCAGAAGGGAGCTGGACCGCACAGCGTCGCCCTGCTGGATGCGGCGCTGGAGCACTGGGCGAGGCTGGTCCGTCAGGCCACGGGATCGGACTACCGGGACGTCGCCGGCGCCGGCGCCGCCGGAGGGGTCGGGTTTGCCGCCATGGCACTGCTCGGCGCCCGTCTGCGCCCCGGCGTGGAGCTGGTGCTGGAGCTCGTCGACTTCGAGTCCCAGGTGGCCGGTGCCGACCTCGTGGTGGTGGGCGAGGGTTCCCTCGACGAGCAGAGCCTGCGTGGCAAGGCCCCCGTCGGCGTGGCCGCGGCAGCCCGCCGGGCCGGCGTGCCGGTCGTGGCCGTGTGCGGGCGTCGAGACGTCTCCGAGGCCGCCTTGGATGCCGTGGGCATCAATGGTGTGCATGCGCTCACCGACCTCGAGCCGGATCCGCAGGAGTGCCTCCACCGTGGCGCGGAGCTCCTGGAACGGCTGGCAGTACGTCTCCTGCCCGCGATCCGTGCTCGCGGCGCCTGTCCATGACAGGCTGGGCGAGGACAAGGGGGACTCACATGAGCGCATCACCGGACGGACACGAACACACCCACCCGCTGTGGGAGCTGCAGCGCTCCCTCGTGCGCGACCATGCCTTCACCGATCTCACGCACGCGTTCTTCCCCGGCATGCCGCACTTCCCGGCCTTTCCCGACGAGGAGCGTGAACAGCACTTCAACGTCGATCCCCACGGCTTCGCCGTGCATCGGCACACGATCGTCGGCCAGTGGGGCACCCATGCCGACCCGCCGTCACACTTCGTCGACGGCGCCCGGAGCCTGGATGAGATCCCGGTGGAGCAGATGGTGCTGCCGCTCGTCGTGCTGGACATCTCAGAGCGCGTGCGCACGAACCCCGACGCCGTCGCGACCCTGGACGACGTCGCCGCCTGGGAACGACGTAACGGTCCGGTGCCCCAGGACGCATTCGTCGCACTGCGCACCGACTGGAGTCACCGGTGGCCCGACAACGACGCGATCGCCAACCACGACGCCGACGGCGTGGCGCACTACCCCGGCTGGTCGCGGTCGGTCCTGGAGGACCTCGTCGAGCGAGCCGGGATCCGCGCCATCGGGCACGAGACCACCGACACCGACCCCGGCAGCGCGACGTCCGCCGGTGACTACGGCTTGGAGCTGTACCTGCTGGAGCAGGACCGGTGGCAGATCGAGCTCATGACCAACCTGCACCTCGTGCCCGAGGCCGGAGGGATCGTGGTCGCCACGTGGCCCAAGCCGCGCGGCGGGTCAGGCTTCCCGGCACGCGTCTTCGCCATCCACGAGCGCTAGGCGGACACCGCCTAGGCATCAGCGTCGCAGCCGTCTGGTGATCTCGGCTGCCGTCTCCTGCACGGGCGCCACCAGCTCGCCCGGATCACGGTGGCTCTCCCAGGTCACGGCCACGGACGCATGGATCGCCCCGGCCTCGATCGGTGCCGCCACCGACGCGAACCCAGGTGTCACCTCCCCGTCCTCCACAGCATGTCCACGCCGCCGCGTCTGCACGAGCAGGCGGTGCAGCTCCGTCGGCGTGGCGGGTCCCAGCCCGGTACGGGAGCTGAACGCCCCACGGCCGGGGTAGAGGGCCCGCACCTGGGCCGCCGGGAGGCCGGCGAGGATCGCCCGCCCCGATGCGGTCAGGTGGGCGGGTATCCGCACGCCCACGTCGGTGACCAACGGTGGGCGGCCCGGCGCGCGCTCCTCGATGACGTACAGGGCGTCGCCGCCGTGCAGCACGACCAGGTGCGCCGACTGCCCGACCCGGTCCACGAGGCGAGCCAGCGGGACCCGACCCAGTCGGGCCAGTGGTTCCTGCCGGGCGAATCCGTGGCCGACCTCCCACGTGGCGATCCCGGTACCCCACGTGCGGTCGTCGACGTAGTGGACGACGAAGTCCTCCGCGGCCATCGCCGAGAGCAGGTGGTACGTGGAGGACCGGGGCATCCCGACCGCGGAGGCAATCCGTGAGGCCGAGACGGGAACAGGCTGGGCGGAGAGGAAGCGTAGGACGCGCAGCGTCGCGGTGGCGGCCGGGACCGGGCGGGACATGACCTCATTGTCTCGTATCCGAGATGATTTGTGCCCCGATGCCATGGCACAGGATGCGTCGCAGGACGTCTGATGAGGGTATGGAGACCATCGAGGTGGGCATCGGGCCGATGAGCGCCGACGACGTCGTGCGCGTGGCGCGGCACGGCGCAGGCGTCACCTTGACCGACGAGGCCCGGGAGGCGATCGGGCGGGCCCGGTCCGTCGTGGAGGGCCTGGCCGCCTCAGAGGAGCCCGTGTACGGCGTCTCCACCGGGTTCGGGGCGCTCGCGACGCGGCACATCGAGCCGGGCCTGCGGACGCAGCTCCAGCGCAGCCTGGTCCGCTCGCACGCCGCCGGTACGGGTGAGCGGGTCGAGGTCGAGGTCGTCCGGGCGCTCATGCTGCTGCGACTGTCGAGCCTGGCCACCGGACGCACAGGGGTGCGCCCGGAGACGGCCGACGCGTACGTCGCGCTCCTGGACGCGGGCCTCACCCCGGTCGTGCACGAGCACGGGAGCCTGGGCTGCTCGGGCGACCTCGCCCCGCTCGCGCACTGCGCGCTCGCCGTCATGGGTGAGGGGGAGGTCGACGACCACGGCACCCTGCGGCCGGCGGCCGAGGCGCTGGGTGATCACGGCATCACGCCGGTGGAGCTTCAGGAGAAGGAGGGGCTCGCCCTCATCAACGGCACCGACGGGATGCTGGGGATGCTCGTGCTGTCGATCCACGACCTGCGCCGACTCCTGGAGACCGCCGACCTCACCGCGGCGATGAGCATCGAGGGCCTCATGGGCACCGATCGCGTGCTCGCAGCGGACCTGCAGCAGCTGCGACCGCACCCCGGTCAGGCGACCTCCGCCGCTCACATGGCCGCGCTGCTCGCCGGGTCCCCGATCGTCGCGAGCCACCGGTACGGCGACGACCGGGTGCAGGACGCCTACTCCCTGCGCTGCTCCCCACAGGTCCACGGCGCGGCCCGCGACACGCTCGAGCACGCCTCGACGGTCGCGGCGCGTGAGCTGGCCTCCGCGATCGACAACCCGTCGGTGCTGCCGGACGGGCGACTGGAGTCGCACGGGAACTTCCACGGAGCGCCTCTCGCGTACGTGCTGGACTTCCTGGCCATCTGCGTCGCGGACGTCGCGAGCATGAGCGAGCGGCGCACCGACCGGTTCCTCGACGCGAGCCGCAGCCATGGCCTCCCGCCGTTCCTCGCCGACGATCCCGGCGTGGACTCCGGGCTGATGATCGCGCAGTACACGCAGGCCGCGATGGTCGCCGAGCTCAAGCGGCTCGCGGCGCCGGCGAGCGTGGACTCCATCCCGTCCAGTGCGATGCAGGAGGACCACGTCTCGATGGGCTGGGCAGCGGCGCGCAAGCTGCGCCGCGCCGTCGAGCTGCTCGGCCGGGTCCTCGGCATCGAGGCCATGACCGCGGCCCGCGGCCTCGAGCTGCGGGACCCGCTCGAGCCGGCCGCACCGACCGCGGCGGCGGTCGCGGCGCTGCGCGAGGACGTCGCCGGAGCGGGGCCGGACCGCTTCCTCGCACCGGAGGTCGAGGCGGCCGGCGCGCTCGTGGTCTCCGGTGCCCTCCTCGACGCCGCCCACGCAGCCCTCGACACCCCAGCTCCCGACGGCACAGCTCCCGACGGCACAGACCTCTCGTCCCGACCAGCCCCAGGAGGCCGCCGATGACTCGACCGACCGTCCGCGCCCCACGCGGGAGCACGTTGACGACGCGCTCGTGGCAGACCGAGGCGCCGCTGCGGATGCTCATGAACAACCTCGACCCCGAGGTCGCCGAGCGTCCCGAGGACCTCGTCGTCTACGGGGGGACGGGACGTGCTGTACGCAGCTGGCAGGCCTACGACGCCATCGTCAGCACCCTGACCACGCTCGAGGACGACGAGACCCTGCTGGTGCAGTCCGGCAAGCCGGTCGGCGTCTTCCGCACCCATGTCTGGGCGCCACGCGTGCTGATCGCCAACTCCAACCTCGTGGGGGACTGGGCGACGTGGCCCGAGTTCCGCCGGCTGGAGGCCGAAGGGTTGACCATGTACGGCCAGATGACTGCCGGCTCGTGGATCTACATCGGCACCCAGGGCATCCTGCAGGGCACCTACGAGACGTTCGGCGCCGTCGCCCGCAAGAGGTTCGGCGGAACGCTCGCCGGCACGCTCACGCTCACCGCCGGCGCGGGCGGCATGGGTGGGGCGCAGCCGTTGGCGGTGACGATGAACGAGGGGACGGTGCTGGTCGTCGACGTCGATGAGTCGCGGCTGCGCCGTCGGGTCGAGCACGGCTACCTGGATGAGTACACCGGCGACCTGGGCCAGGCCGTCGAGCGAGTCGTGGCTGCCCGCGCCGAGCGTCGTGCCCTCTCGGTCGGTGTCGTCGGCAACGCGGCGACGGTCTTCGGCGACCTGCTCGAGGCGGGTGTGCCGATCGACGTCGTGACTGATCAGACCAGCGCACACGACCCACTCAGCTACCTGCCGGTGGGCATCAGCGTCGCGGACTGGCAGGCCGAGGCGACCCGCGACCCGGAGGGATTCACCGAGCGGGCCCGGGCCTCGATGGCCGACCACGTCCGGGCCATGGTCGGCTTCGCCGACGCCGGCGCCGAGGTCTTCGACTACGGCAACTCCATCCGCGAGGAGGCCCGGCTCGGTGGGTTCGAGAGGGCGTTCTCCTTCCCGGGCTTCGTCCCGGCCTACGTCCGGCCCCTGTTCTGCGAGGGCAAGGGCCCCTTCCGTTGGGCGGCACTGTCCGGGGACCCGGCGGACATCGCGGTCACCGACCGCGCGATCCTCGAGCTGTTCGGTGACGACGAGCACCTTCGGCGCTGGATCACCCAGGCCGGGCAGAAGGTGCACTTCGAGGGGCTGCCGGCCCGGATCTGCTGGCTGGGCTACCGCGAGCGGCACGTCGCCGGACTGCGGTTCAACGAGATGGTCGCCTCCGGCGAGCTGAGCGCACCGGTCGTGATCGGGCGTGACCACCTCGACTCCGGATCCGTCGCGTCGCCGTACCGCGAGACCGAGTCCATGGCCGACGGGTCCGACGCCATCGCCGACTGGCCGCTGCTGAACGCGCTGCTCAACACCGCCTCGGGAGCCACGTGGGTCTCGTTGCACCACGGTGGCGGCGTCGGGATCGGCCGATCGATCCATGCCGGGCAGGTCGTCGTCGCCGACGGCACGCCGCTGGCCGCCGAGAAGATCGAGCGGGTGCTGGTGAACGACCCGGGATCGGGTGTCATGCGGCACGTCGACGCAGGCTACGAACGGGCCGCGGAGGTGGCCGCCGAGCGTGGCCTGCGGGTGCCGATGGCCGAGGGGGAGTGACGGTGCCCATGGCGACCGGGGCCGCGCAGACGCTGCTGGGAGAGCTGGCCGACATCGGCCGGGACCCGCGCTCCGGCGGGTACCGCAGGCATGCCTGGGACGACGCCGACATGCAGCTGCGCGAGTGGTTCGTGGGCGCGGCGCAGGCGCGTGGGCTGCAGACCGACGAGGACGGCAACGGCAACCTGTTCGCCCGCTGGACCCCTGGGCCGGGAGGCAGCGGCGACGACGCCGTGCTGATCGGCTCCCACCTCGACTCGGTGCCCGACGGGGGAGCGTTCGACGGCCCGCTCGGCGTGGTGTCCTCCTTCGCGGCGATCGACCGGCTGCGCGCCGAGGGCTTCGCACCCGCGCGGCCGGTCGTGGTGGCGTGCTTCGCCGATGAGGAGGGCGCCCGGTTCGGCATCGCGTGCGCCGGGTCGCAGCTCGCCACCGGGGCGTTGGATGCCGACCGCGCGCTCGGGCTGCGTGACGTCGACGGGCAGACCCTTGCCGAGGTGATGACCGCGCGCGGTCGCGACCCGGGAGCCGTCGGTCCCACCGACCTCACACGCACCGTCTCGACGTTCGTGGAGCTGCACGTGGAGCAGGGACGTTCGCTCGTCCACTCCGGGGACGCGGTGGGGGTCGCCACGGCGATCTGGCCGCACGGCCGCTGGCGGCTCGACTTCTGCGGCGCCGCCGACCATGCCGGAGCCACCGAGATGGCCGATCGTCGCGATCCGATGACGACGTACGCTGCGGCGGTCCTGGCGGCACGCCGCCTGGCCACCGAGCACGGTGCCCGTGCCACGTTCGGTCGGCTGTCGGTCGAGCCCGGGGCGACCAACGCGATCCCTTCGCGGGTGCGGGCGTGGCTGGACGCCCGTGCCGCCGACGAGCCGACGCTCCAACGGCTCGTCGACTCGCTCGTGACGGACGCGCGCCGGACCGGTGCCGAGGACGGCACCGAGGTGGTGCTCACCACCGAGTCTCAGAGCCCGGCGGTGACCTTCGACGGTCCGCTGCGTGAGCGGTTGGCGGGTCTGCTCGATGCCCCGGTGCTGCCCACCGCCGCGGGCCACGACGCCGGTGTCCTCGCCCCCCACGTGCCGACCGCGATGCTGTTCGTGCGCAACCCCACTGGCGTCTCGCACTCTCCGGCCGAGCACGCCGACGCCGCCGACTGCACCGCCGGCGTCGCCGCGCTCACCGACGTCGTCCGCGACCTGGCCGGTGGGCCGACGTGAGTCCCGTCGGGTCCGAGGTCCCCGGCCTCGCGAACTGCCACAGCCACGTGGTCCACCGGGCCCTGCGCGGCCGGGTGAGGGGCGCCGGCTCGTTCTGGCAGTGGCGGGAGCAGATGTACGCGCTGACATCGGTGATCGACCCCGACCTGCTGCATCGCCTGGCTCGCGCCACCTATGCGGAGATGCGGCTCGCGGGGATCACCAGCGTCGGGGAGTTCCACTACCTGCACCACCAGGCGGACGGCGCGGGGTACGCAGACCCCAACGAGCTGGGGGAGGCCGTCATTGCTGCCGCCAGCGACGTCGGGCTGCGGATCTGCCTGCTGGACACGTGCTACCTGACCGCCGGGTTCGGCCGTGAGCCCGAGGGCGTCCAGGTGCGCTTCAGCGACGGTGACGTGGACGCGTGGGTGGCACGGGCGACGGACCTGGCAGCGCGGCACGCGGGTCGTGACGACGTCGTGGTGGGGTCGGCCGTGCACTCGGTGCGCGCCGTGCCGGCCGAGCAGGTGCCCGACGTGGTGGCCGCGCTGCCCGACGCGCCGCTGCACGTGCACGTCTCCGAGCAGCCGCGCGAGAACACCGAGTGCCTGGCCGCGACCGGTCTCACGCCCGTGGCCCTGCTGGCCGAGGCCGGCGTCTGGAGCCCTCGGACGACAGCGGTGCACGCCACGCACCTGACGTACGAGGACGTCGCGATCCTTGGCGGCTCCGGGGCCCACGTGTGCTTCTGCCCGACGACGGAGGCCGAGCTCGGCGACGGCGTAGGACCGAGCGTGGCGCTGCGCGACGCCGGCGCCCGGCTGACCCTGGGCTCGGACAGCCACACCGTCATCGACCTGTTCGCCGAGGCCCGGGCGGTGGAGATGCACGAGCGCCTGACCACAGGGGTGCGAGGCGCATGGACGGCCGACCAGCTGTGGGAGGCGGCCACCGCGACCGGGCACGCCTCGCTCGGGCTGGGCCCGGGGGAGCCGGTGCGTGTGCGGGGCACGGTCCGCACGGCCGGTGCCGAGGAGCTCCTGTGGGCGGCCGGTGCAGCCGACGTCCTGCCGCCGACCGGGCTCGACCCCGACGAGGTGGCGGCCGAGCTCGAGACCGTGGTCAATGACTGCTGGAGGCGCACATGAGCGAGCGCGAGCGAGTGAACCAGCAAGAGGTCATGCGGTCACGTCCTATTCTGTGCTCTTCTGAGGACGTTGCCGCATGACGTCGCAACTGCTCACGAACATCGGCGAGCTGGTGACGTGGGACGAGGAACGCCCCGTCCGGCACGACGCCGCCCTCGTCGTGGAGGACGGCCGGGTGGCGTGGAGCGGTCCGCGTACTGATGCGCCGGCCGCCGACGACTCACTCGACGTGGCCGGAGCGGCCGTCGTGCCCGGCTTCGTCGACTCACACACCCACCTGGTCTTCGCCGGGGACCGGTCGACGGAGTTCGAGGCACGGATGACGGGGCAGCCGTACACCGCCGGGGGAATCCGCACCACGGTCGCGGCCACACGGACGGCCACGGACGAGCAGCTGGCCGAGGGCGTGGACCGGCACCTGCGGGAGATGAGGGCGCAGGGGACCACCACCGTGGAGATCAAGAGCGGCTACGGGCTCACGGTCGAGGACGAGGCCCGCTCGCTCGCGGTCGCGCGCCGGTTCACGCAGGAGACCACCTACCTCGGGGCGCACGTGGTCCCCGACGGCACCGACGTGCACGCCTACGTCGACCTCGCCACCGGTGCCATGCTGGAGGCCTGCGCCCCGCACTCCCGATGGGTCGACGTGTTCTGCGAGGACGGGGCCTTCGGTGCCGACGAGGCCAGACGCGTCCTGACCGCAGGCGTCGCCGCCGGGCTCGTCCCACGCATCCACGCCAACCAGCTGGGCCACGGACCGGGTGTGCAGCTCGCCTGCGAGCTGGGGGCGGCCGCCGCGGACCACTGCACGTTCCTGACCGACGAGGACGTGGACGCACTCGCCCGCACCGACGTGGTGGCGGGCCTGCTGCCGGGCGTGGAGTTCTCCACCCGCCAGCCCTACCCGGACGCCCGGCGTCTGCTGGATGCCGGGGTGACGGTGGCACTGGCCAGTGACTGCAATCCCGGCAGCTCCTACACGTCGTCGATGGCGTTCTGCATCGCGATGGCGGTCCGGGAGATGGGGATGAGCCCCCGCGAGGCACTCTGGGCGGCGACGGCCGGCGGCGCGCGGTCCCTGCGCCGAGACGACGTCGGGCACCTGCGGGTCGGGGCGCAGGCGGACCTGGTGGTGCTGCGTGCGCCGTCGCTGGTGCACCTGGCCTACCGACCCGGCGTCCCGCTCGTCGAGCGGGTGCTCACCGACTCGCCGCGTCCTGAAGGTGCGCCCACCGGCAGGGTTTGACACAGTGCAGCGTGTCGTCTCATCGAGGGGAGTGCCATGACGCCGCGTCGTGACCCGGTCCCAACCGTCATCGCCTGGGTCGTGGCTGCCGTCTCGGCCGGCTACCTGGCGCTGTGGCAGCGCCGGCGCCAGGCCCAGCGCCCGACCGAGCCCGTGCTCGACGACGTGCCGCGCGAGGACGAGGAGCCGAAGGGCCCGACCCAGCTGAACGGGTCGTCCTACAAGCTCGCCTTCTCCGGTGCCGTCGCCAAGTTCTCCAAGGACCAGGGGACCGACCTCGCCGCCGCGCTCACCTACTACTCGGTCCTCGCGCTCTTTCCCGCCCTCATCGCCCTCGTCTCGCTGCTGGGTGTCTTCGGGCAGGGCGCCAGCACCGTGAACGCCGTCCTGGACGTCTTCGGCGAGTTCGTCCCCGAGGACTCCCTGGACACGATCCGTCCGGTCGTGGAGTCCATGGCACAGAGCACAGCAGCCGGCCTGGGACTGTTCGTGGGCCTGCTGGGCGCCCTGTGGTCGGCCTCGGGCTACGTCGGCGCCTTCGGTCGCGCCATGAACCGGATCTACGGTGTCGAGGAGGGGCGGCCGGTCTGGAAGCTGCGTCCGGCCATGCTGCTGGTGACCTTCGTCGTCGTCGTGCTGTGCGCCCTCACCGCACTCTCGCTCGTCCTGACCGGCCCGGTGGCCCGAGCGGTGGGTGACGTCGTGGGCGTCGGTGACGAGGCCGTCCAGGTGTGGGGGATCGCCAAGTGGCCGGTCATGTTGCTCATCGTCGTGGCGATCGTCGCCATCTTGTACCACGCCACCCCGAACGTGCAGCAGCCGAAGTTCCGGTGGATCAGCATCGGCGCGGCCTTCGCGGTCATCGTGTGGATCGTCGCGTCGGGCCTGTTCGGGCTCTACGTCTCGATGGCGGGCAACTACAGCGCGACCTACGGGTCGTTGGCCGGCGTCATCGTGTTCCTGCTCTGGCTGTGGATCACCAACATCGCCCTGCTGCTGGGGGCCGAGCTCGACGCGGAGATCGAGCGGAGTCGCGAGCTGCAGGCCGGGTTGAGGGCCGAGGAGGACATCCTGCTGCCGCCCCGCGACACCTCGGGAATCGAGAAGAAGGCCGAGAAGGAGCGCGAGCGCGTCGCGGCGGCACGCGCCGTGCGTGAGCAGCACGAAGAAGTCTGACCACGCCGGATCCAGGTCGGCATCATGGGGTGGTGCGAACACCCGTTCCGGCGCCGGAGGGGGGTCCCGTCGGTGGGTCGGACAGTCGACCGACCACCGTGGGTTCCTCGCGTCCGCGCAACGTGGGCTCGCCCTCCTGCTGCCACTCGCGCCACTCGTCCCCCAGAGCCTCCTCGACCGTCCGCCACGTCACGAGCACGCCGCCGGGCACACCCTTGGCGAGGTCGGTGAGCCGCGCCGCGGCGTTGACCGCGTCGCCGATGACCGTGTACTCGAACCGTGACTCGTGCCCGACGTTGCCGGCCACGACGTCACCGGTGGAGACGCCGATGCCCGCCCGGATCTCCGGCACCTCCTCGGTGAGGCGCCTGGCGATCGCCCGCGCGGCGCGCAGGCTCGACCCGGCGTGGTCGTCGAGGGAGCGGGGTGCGCCGAAGATGGCGAGCACGGCATCGCCCATGAACTTGTTGACGAGCCCGTCCTGGGCGGTGACCTCCTCGACGATGACCGCGAAGAAGCGGTTGAGGACCTCCACGACCTCCGTCGGGTCCCGCCGCGCCGCGTAGGTGGTGGAGCCGACGAGGTCGACCATGAGGGTGGAGACGGTGGCGGCGGTGCCGCCGAGCTCGCTGTCGTCCGCCGGCCCCCGGCCCGTTGGACGGTCGTCCGTCGACCTCTGCGCCGTGGCGACCTGGGCGACGTCGTGGCCGACGTGCCGGCCGAACAGGTCACGGATGCGTTCGCGCTCGCGCAGTCCCGCCGCCATCTGGTTGAAGCCGGCCTGCAGCCTGCCCAGCTCGGTGCTGTCGTCCACGGGCACCTCGACGTCGTAGTCGCCGTGGCGCACGCGGTCCACGCCGTCACGCAGCGAGGCGACCGGGCCGGCGACCGCGCGGCCGTCGAGGACGGTCACGAGCAGGCCGAAGACCAGGATGACGCCGGTCAGGGACAGCACCACCAGCACGACACGCCCCAGGCTCATCGGCTGCCACGTGACCGCTGCGACGCACGTCGCGACGATCCCGAGGATCGGGACGGCCGTGCCCAGTGACCAGAAGACCACCATGCGCCGCAACAGCCCGGTGCCGTCGACGTTCTCCAGCGGCCCGTCGGTGAGGGCGCGCGCGGCGATCGGCCGGAACGCGTACTCGCTGATCAGGTAGGCGATCGTGCACACGACGGTGCCGGCGATGACGACCGAGAGACCGGCGCTCAGGGTGGTCGCGGGCTGCAGGACGGCCGAGAGCACCGAGAACAGGACGACGGCCGCACTCCAGAGCACCACCTGGATCAGGGTGAGCCGTCCCGACAGCGTAAGCGCGGTGCGACGTTCCTCCTCCGTGGGCTGACGGTCCTGCAGGGCCCAGCGCAGAGGACGCAGGCAGGCGACCGTCCCGACCGTCGCCCCGACGACCACCGCGACCCCGACGTAGACGGGCGTGGCGATCGCGAGGCTGAGTGCGTAGGCCTCGTTCGGCCGCCCGCCGGGCAGCACCCACAGTCTCAGGATCAGGACGATCCCGGCCCCGATGACGTTGGTGATGACGAGCAGGACGGTCAGCAGCAGCTGGATGCGCACCCGCAGGCTCCGCGTGGACTGGGTCGGCGACCCCAGCAGACGCGCACCGCGCATCCGTCCGTGGGTCATGTGATCACGTCCTCGGCAGGGCGGGAGCAGGAGCGTGCCCGCATGAGGCATCCGTGGTTCACGCATCTCGGCCCGGCACTGCGCTCGGCCTCGGGGAGGTGCCCCCAGGGAGGTCCCCCCAGCTGGCGCTCGCTCATGGTTGCTCGTTTCTGTGAGGTCGTGCCGATCGTAGTCGCCGGTCCGCGGGCGGAGCGGGATTGGCGATGGTCGAGCGGCGGGTGAGCGCATCTCGGACGGATGCCTGACGTGGACCGGTTGTCGTGGACACCCCAGCACTCACGTGGGAAGATCACGCCCGAGCGGTGAAACCACCGGCGTCTCGGGACCCAGAGAGGACCATCCCATGGCATTCAAGTCCGACAAGGTCGACAAGGAGCTCGTCAGGCGTCTCGTCGAGCTCACCGGTCTCGGTGAGAGGGACGCGACGACGCTCGCGCGCGCCGGTCAGGACGTGCGGGTGCCCGAGGGCTGGTCGATCATCTTCGAGACCACGCCCTCCGACAAGGCCTACATCCTGCTCGAGGGCACCGTCGACATCCGCAAGGGTGGTGAGAAGATCGCCGAGGTCGGCCCCGGTGGCGTGCTCGGTGAGATCGGTCTGCTGAACCACCAGCTGCGCAGCGCCTCCGTCGTGGCGGCCACGCCCATCGTGGCCATCCACTTCACGGCCGAAGCGATCAGTGACCTGGTTCGCGACGTCCCGGCCTTCTCCGATCTGTTCAAGGATGCCGCGCAGAGCCACACCAACGACTAGACAGCGTCTGCCGAGATCCCAGGTCGCTGCCTCACCACCGGCGTCGCACGATGGGTGCGGGGCACCGTGCCCCAGGACGGAGGACCACGATGAGCCAGCAGCGCGAGCCCGCCGGCCCCGGCCAGGAGGTCAATGCCGACGACCCGGGCGTGCCGAACGATCCCCCCGGACCTGACGTGCCCCAGGAGACCAGCGGCCCCCATGCGCCGGACGTCCCGGGTCACCCCACCGACGACGGTCCGGAGGGCGTGCAGCACCACGGTGGCGACGAGGAGGACTCCGAGGAGGGCATCGCCCAGGTGGGCGACGTCGAGGGAACGAAGTCCGCAGAGGGCTCCAACGGCACCGGCGAGGGCTCCGGTGAAGGCCCCTCCGACATCGGAGCGCCCACCAAGCCGGCCGAACCCGCCAGCTGATCGGGACCAGTCGGTCAGGACCAGTCAGTGTGGCGTTCGCGCTTGAGCGCGGAACGCCGCTGCTCCCGTTCCCGACGCCGCTTGCGGGACGCTCGGCTGGCACGGGTGGCACGGCGCGGACGCGCAGGGACGAGCGCCGCGGCGACGAGCTCCTCCAGCCGGACCCGGGCGGACTCCCGGTTGCGGTGCTGCGAGCGATAGGCGGACGAGGCGACCGTCAGGACGCCGTCGCGCAGACGCGACCGGAGGGCCGTAGCCACCCGCTGCCTCTCCTCATCGGTGAGCGCCGACGTCGCGGACAGGTTCCAGCTCAGCTCGACCCGCGTGTCGCTGGTGTTGACGTGCTGCCCGCCAGGGCCCGAGGAACGACTGAACCGCCAGGTCAGCTCGTCGTCGGGCAGGTGGAAGCGGGACATCCCCCGACGATAGCGATGAGGTCGTGGTCGCCGCGCCCTCAGCCTCCCGAGACATAGCTGCTGAGCTGGTCGCGCTCGAACTCCAGCTGCTCCATGCGGTGCTTGACCGCATCGCCGATGCTGAGGACGCCCACGAGCCGGTCGTCGTCGTCGATCACCGGCACGTGGCGGACGCGGTGCTCGGTCATGGTGGCCATCAGCGAGCCGAACGGATCCTCGGGCCGGCAGCGCTGCACGTCAGTGGTCATGATGCTCTCGACCGTGGCCTCACGGGCCCGCTCGACGTCGCGCAGCTTGCGGACGATGTCGCGCTCGGAGACGATCCCGAGCATCGTGGTGCCGTCGTCGCTGACCACGAGCGCACCGATGTTGTGCTCGGCGAGCACGTCCAGCAGCTCGCGGACCGTGGCCCGTGGGCTGATCGTGTGGACCTCGGCACTTCCCTTGGACGACAGGACGTCGCTGACGCGCATGGCTCCTCCTGCAGGGTCGGGTCCGTGCAGTGTAGGCCAGGTCACATCGAACTACGAGCGTTCCTCGGGTCCCTTCTCGGACGCCGGACGTCGACCGAAGTCGAAGGAGCGCACGTTGCTGCGGTGCTCGGGGCCTGACGGCTCCGGCGTGGGATCGAGCTCCGGCTCCTCGCCCCAGCCGGGCACCGGATCCTCGTCGGGGAAGTGCCCGAGGTAGGCGATCGCGGCCTCGTGGAGGCGGCCGTTGGTGGCCAGCGCGTTGTCACCCCACGGTCCCGGCTCGCCGGAGAGGCTGGTGAACCGCCCGCCGGCCTCGCGCACGATGATGTCGAGGGCGGCCATGTCCCAGACCTTCAGCTCAGGCTCCGCCGCGATGTCGACAGCGCCCTCGGCGAGCAGGGTGTAGGACCAGAAGTCACCGTAGCCCCGGGTTCGCCAGCAGCGTCGGGTGAGCGCGGCGAAGGCCGACCCCTGGCCGATCTCCTCCCAGCTGGATGCCGAGCTGTAGGAGAACGAGGCATCGGAGAGGTCGCTGACCTGCGAGCAGCGGATCTCCCGCGCATGCATGATCGACTTGCCGGTGAACGCCCCAGCGCCCTTGGAGGCCCACCAGCGACGCCCGAGAGCCGGTGCCGAGACACAGCCCGCGACGATCTCCCCTTCCTCCTGCAACGCGATGAGCGTCGCCCACACGGGAACCCCGCGCACGAAGTTGGAGGTGCCGTCGATGGGGTCGATGATCCAGCGGCGTTCGTGTCCGCTGGACGTCCCGTCCGCGGCGCCGTGCTCCTCGCCGAGGATGTCGTCGCGGGTGCGGGCGGTGCGCAGGTGGCGGCGAATCGCTTCCTCGACGGCCTCGTCGGACTCGGTCACGTAGGTCATGTCGGGCTTGGTGGAGACCTCCAGGTCGATCGCCCCGAACCGGTCCATCGACAGGTTGTCCGCGGTGTCGGCCAGGACGTGGGCGAGTCGGACGTCGTCGTTCCAGGAATGGACCATGTGGCACAGGGTAGCGACGCCTCAGCGGTCGTGCGGGAGCCTCACCAGGCCGTGTTGTCCTTGGCCTGCAGGATGCGGCGCACGGACGTGACACGGGCGGCGTCCAGTCGCCCGTCGGCCACGGCTGCGTCCCAGGCGCACTCGGGCTCGGTGGCCGCGTGCGTGCACCCGCGCGAGCACTGCAGGCTCAGCTCCTGCAGGTCGGGGAAGGCGCGCACGACGTCGTCCGGCTCGACGTGCGCGAGCCCGAAGGACCGAAAGCCCGGGGTGTCGATGATCCAGCCACCCTCGGCGAGCTCCAGCGCCATGGCCGAGGTGGAGGTGTGGCGGCCGCGGCCGGTGACCTCGTTGACGTGGCTGGTGCTGCGCTCGGCGTCGGGCACGAGCGCGTTGACGAGGGTGGACTTGCCCACGCCGCTGTGCCCGATGAACACGCTGGTGCGTTCGTGCAGGGCTTCGCGCACGGGCGCGAGCTCGGCTCCTTGCTCGGTGACGATGGTGCGGACGTCGAGCGGCTCGAGGAGGTCGAGCATCTCGCGGGGCGATGCGAGGTCGGCCTTGGTGAGCACGACGAGCGGGTCCATGCCTGCGTCGAAGGCGGCCACGAGGCACCGGTCGATGAGCCCGGGGCGCGGCGGTGGATCGGCCAGGGCGGCCACCACCACGAGCTGGTCGGCGTTGGCGACGATGATGCGCTCGACGGGATCGTCATCATCGGCCGTGCGGCGCAGGACCGTCCGCCGCTGCGCGACGTCCACGATCCGTGCCAAGGTGCCCTCCTCGCCGCTGACGTCACCGACGACGCGCACGTCGTCGCCCACCACCACTCCGGTGCGGCCGATGGCGCGGGCCTTCATGGCCGTCACGGTGCGAGACTCGACCGAGAGGGTGTAGCGGCCGCGGTCGATCGTGAGGACACGGCCGGGCAGGGCGTCGTCGTAGCGGGGACGGTCCTTGGTGCGCGGCCGGGTGCGCCGCCCCGGGCGCTCGTACTGCGCGTGCTCGTCGCGCTGCCTCATGCGATCACGTCCTCAGAGAACAAGCGTAGGAACGTGATCGCGTGAGATGTTCTTGGTTCGCTCGCTGGCGCTCACTCATGCGATCACGTCCTCAGAGAACAAGCGTAGGAACGTGATCGCGTGAGATGTTCTTGGTTCGCTCGCTGGCGCTCACTCATGCGACCACGTCCTCGACGAAGCAGGTGTAGGAACGTGGCCGGGGGAGACCTGCTCGATTCGCTCGCCGGCGTACCGCCCCCGCCCCCACGTGCTGGCGCTCGCGGGAGGCAGCCCCCTGTGCGCAGCGGCGTGCTTGGGGGAGCGCTCACTCATGCGACCAGCCGCTCCCAGACCGGGGCGAAGTTCGGGTAGGTCTTGACCGTGGTGCGGACGTTCTCCACGAACAGCTCGGGGACCCGCAACGCCAGGACCACGGCGGCGTGCGCCATGCGGTGGTCGTGGTAGGTCCGGAAGATCGCGCCGTGCAGGGGCTGTGGCGAGATGCGCAGGCCGTCGTCGGTCTCGGTGACGTGGCCACCGAGCCGGTTGATCTCGGTGGCCAGGGCCGCGAGGCGGTCGGTCTCGTGGCCGCGCAGGTGAGCCACGCCGCGCAGGTGGGAGGGCCCGTCGGCCAGGGCCGCGACGGCCGCGACCACGGGCGTGAGCTCGCCGACGTCGTGCAGGTCGAGGTCGACGCCGGACAGGGTGTTGCCTGCCGCGAACACCATGTCGTCGCCGTCGCGCTCGGACGTCCCGCCGAAGGCCCGCACGATGCGGTGCCAAGCGTCGCCGGCCTGCTGGGTCTCGTGTGGCCAGCGCCGCACGGCGACGCGCCCGCCCGTGGCGAGGGCGGCTCCGATGAACACGCCGGCGTTGGAGAGGTCGGGCTCGATCTCGACGTCGAGGGCGGCCACGGCGCCGGGGGCGACGCGCCAGCGGTCCGGTTGTGAGTCGTCCACGTCGACGCCGCGGCGACGCAGCTCTGCCACGGTCATCTCGACGTGGGGGAGTGAGGGCAGGGGGGCCCCGACGTGCCGCAGGTCAAGGCCGTGGTCGAAGGCCGGCGCGGCGAGCAGCAGCGCGGAGACGAACTGGCTGGATGCTGAGGCATCGACCTCCAGGATGCCGCCGGCGACACCTCCGGTGCCGTGCACGGTGAACGGCAGCGCCGAGCGGTCGGCGTCGTCGATCTCGACGCCGAGGGCGCGCAGCGAGCTGATGGTGGTGCCCATGGGCCGTGCGCGAGCTCCCTCGTCGCCGTCGAACGTGACCGGTCCGGGGCCGAGAGCTGCGACAGGCGGAAGGAAGCGCATGACCGTACCGGCCAGCCCGCAGTCGATGGTCGTCGGCGCGGTGCCGGTGCGTCGGCCGGGTGTGACGGTCCAGGCCGCCGGGGTGCGCTCCACGTCGGCGCCGAGGGTGACCAGCGCGTCGGCCATGAGCGTCGTGTCGCGGGAGCCGAGTGGCCGCCCCACCGTCGAGGGCCCCTCGGCGATCGCGGCGAGCACGAGGGCGCGGTTGGTCAGCGACTTGGAGCTGGGCACCAGCACGCGGGCATCAAGGGGCGCGTCGCGGTACGGCGCGAGCCACGGCAGCGGGGTCTCCATCGCGCGCAGTCTATCCGGCCCGGCTGGACTCAGGATGATGACTTTGGGTAGCGGTGGCTACCGAGAGTCATCATCCTGAGTCCAGGGCTGAGGGCACGATGATGGAAACCGGTAGTGATCACGATCCCACGTCATCATCCAGCTATCCGCGCAGGTCGTCGATACGGTCGCCGACGGCCTCCTTGGCGTCCACCACGCGGTCCTTGGCGCGCCGGCCGATGAACTTCTTGTGCGGATCAGGATCGAGCGTCGCCATCAGGAGCCCGCCGATGAGCGAGAGGTTCTTGGTGAAGTGGATGGCCTGGTTCTGACGCGACTGCGGGTCCGACTCGTTCCAGAACTGGTGCCCGACGGCCGTGGTGGGCACCAGCGTCCCGGCCAGGACGAAGGAGCTCAGGCGCGGCAGGTGCCCCGTGGCGAGCGCGGCGCCGGCGACGACGTGGATGGCGCCGTTGATGCGCACCAGGTTGGCCGGCGACGTCTTGGCCTGCGGCACGGCAGAGCCCAGCGCGCTGGCCACCGGCTCGGCCTTGGGGGCCATGGCCTTGGCGTTGCGCAGGGAGTTGACACCTCCGTAGACGAACATCGACGCGAGCATCGGACGGGCCACGGTGCGCAGAAGAGTCATACCCTCATCAAAGCAAGCCCACGCGGGTCACACAACGCGGAATCCTTCTGCCGCCCACGGCCCGGCACCCCCGCCGGTGTTGTTTGCCGCCCACGGCCCGGCACCCCCGCCGGTGTTGTTTGCCGCCCACGGCCCGGCACCCCCGCCGGGGGCCTGGTCGGGTTCTGGGTCAGGCTGGTTGGCCGGTGGTGGTGATCGTGGGTCGGGCGCCGCCCACGGCCCGGCACCCCCCGGTGTTGTTTGCCGCCCACGGCCCGGCACCCCCGCCGGTGTGCGAAGGTGGGTGCATGTGCGGTCGCTACGCCAGCACGAGGACTCCGGCCGACCTCGAGGCCGACTTCAACCTCCGCCTCGCCGACTCCACCGCCCGGCTCGAGGCCGACTACAACGTCGCTCCGACGGACGTCGCTCCTCTGGTGATCGGCCGCTCGAGCCCGGACGCACCGTCGGCGGTGCAGCGCGAGCTCCTCGGGGCCACGTGGGGCCTGGTGCCCAGCTGGGCCAAGGACCGCTCCATCGGCAGCAAGATGATCAACGCCCGCTCCGAGACCGTGGCCGACAAGCCAGCCTTCCGCAAGGCCTTCGCCCGGCGACGCGGCCTGGTCCCGGCGGACGGGTTCTACGAGTGGTACGCAGGGCCTGACCATGCGCCCAAGCAACCCAAGCAGCCGTTCTTCATCACCGCCGTCGACCGCTCGGTCCTCATGCTCGCCGGGCTGTACGAGTTCTGGCGCGCCAGCGCCGACGACGAGTGGCTCGTGACGTTCACGATCCTCACCACGAGCGCCGAGGACGCCGAGGGCCGGTTGCACGACCGTGCTCCGCTGCTCGTGCACCCCGAGGCGTTCGACGCCTGGCTGGAGCCGGCCCCCCGCGATGGCGCAGAGCTGTGGGAGATGGTCACCCCCGCCACGCCGGGACCGCTGGAGGCCTACCCGGTGGGTCGGGCGGTGGGCAACGTCGCCAACAACGGACCCGAGCTGATCGAGCCGATCCCGCTGAGCGAGTGACCAAGCACGACGGCGGAATAACCACCTGCGGCACCTCGTTGTGACTGAAACAGGAGGTAGTGCATGCTCGTCACCGCAGAACGGTCCATCACAGGATCGACGCCCCGCGATTCTCAGTCTTCGGCGGTAGGCTGGGCCACGATGACCGACACACCTGACTCCGCACCCGGAGACACCCCAGACGTCGGCGTCGTGGACGGCCCACCGGTCGAGGACGACGTCGTTGATCTTGCCACCGAGACCCCCGAACAGCGGCAGGCCCGCTTCGAGGCCGATGCCCTGCCGTTCCTGGACCAGCTCTACTCCGCCGGTCTGCGCATGACCCGCAGCCCGCAGGACGCCGAGGACCTCGTCCAGGAGACCTACGCCAAGGCCTTCACCGCGTTCCACCAGTTCAAGCCGGGTACCAACCTCAAGGCCTGGCTGTACCGCATCCTCACCAACACCTACATCAACTCCTACCGCAAGAAGCAGCGCCAGCCACAGCAGGTCACCGACGAGGTCGAGGACTGGCAGATCGCCGCCGCGGCAGCGCACTCCTCCAGCGGGCTGAAGTCCGCGGAGGTGGAGGCGCTGGAGCACCTGCCCGACAGTGACGTCAAGGACGCGCTGCAGGCCTTGCCGGAGGACTTCCGGTACGCGGTCTACCTCGCCGACGTCGAGGGATTCCCGTACAAGGAGATCGCCGAGATCATGGACACGCCCATCGGCACGGTCATGTCGAGGCTGCACCGTGGGCGGCGCCAGCTGCGCGACATGCTGTCGGACTACGCGCGTGATCGCGGCATGGCCGTCAGCGGGGCCGGTGAGACGTCATGAGCGACTGCGACGGCCCCGACTGCGAGCAGGCCCTGGAGAGCCTGTACCTCTTCCTGGACCGCGAGATCGACTCCGCCAGCTGTGAGGAGATCCAGGCTCACATCGACGACTGCTCGCACTGCCTGAGTGCCTACGACCTCGAACGCGTCGTCAAGACCCTCGTCTCGCGCTCGTGCGCCGAGGTGGCACCGGAGCCGTTGCGCGAGAAGGTGCTGTACACCATCCGCACCGTGCAGGTTCAGGTCAGCGAGCGTCGCCAAGGCTGATCGACGACCCACGGAGCAGTCGGCAGACGTGCAAGAGCCCCCGCCGCAGGCGGGGGCTCTTGCTCATCTCACGCGTTGGGGCGCTTGCCGTGGTTCGCGTTCTTGTTGCGGCGTGCGCGGCGCTTGCGGCCTCTCTTGCTCATGGTTCCTCCTCGAGTCTGACGGTCGGCGCGGCGTCCCAGTCTCCCACAGCGCAAGGCGCGTGCGCTGACAGGGAGGTCGTCTGACCGCCGGGCCGCAGGCACCGCGCTGGCGCCACCCTTGTCAGCGCACGCTCAGCCGTCCCAGAAATCTCTCCCGGTCCACGACCACGCGCCGGATCTCGCCCGTGCCGACCACCGTGTCGTGATCGTCGACGGCCACCACGCGAAAGCTCAGCAGGCGGCCGTCGCTGTTCACCAGCTCGGCGCGGGTGGTGATCGTGGCACCCACGGGGGAGGCGGCCACGTGCTCCACCTCCACACGGGTGCCGACGCTGGTGCGCTCCGCGGGCAGGTCGAGCGCCGCGCAGGTGGCCTGCTCGCACCAGGCAAGCAGGCGAGGAGTGCCGAGGACGTCGAGGTCGCCGCTGCCGAGTGCGGCAGCGGTGTCCGCCTCGCCCACGATGTGGCGGACGCTGGCGGTCAGGATCTCACTCATGACGTCGGTCCACTCGCTGGTACTCACTCATCGAACCAGACTCTCACGGGCCTGCGCCCCACGGCCGAGGTGGATCACTGACCGTTGTTCCAGGCCTCCCACAGCCGTGCATAGGGGCCGTCGGTGGTGACGAGCTGGTCGTGGGTGCCGGCCTGCACGACGCGGCCCTCGTCCATCACCAGGACCCGGTCGGCCGCGCGGGCCTGGGTGAGACGGTGCGCGATGACGATCGATGTGCGGCCCCGCGTGACAGCGAGGGCAGCGCGCTCCAGCTCGCGTGCACCGGATGAGCCGGCCTCGGCCGTGGCCTCGTCGAGGACCACCATGGCCGGGTCCAGCACGAGCACCCTGGCCAGCGCCAGCTGCTGTGCCTGTGCGGGCGTGAGGGGATGGCCGAGGTCGCCGATGCGGGTCTCTAGCGCATCGGGCAGGGCACGGACCCATGCCTCGGCGTCGGTGGCCCGCAGGGCCTGCCAGAGGACGTCATCGGTGGCGTCGGTGTCGGCGAGCACGAGGTTGTCGCGTACCGTCCCGGCGAAGACGTGAACTTCCTGAGAGACGAGTGCGACGTGCCGTCGCACGACAGGTTCGGGCACGGCCAGCACGTCCAGGTCGCCGAGGTGGACGGTCCCGCCGGTGGGGGTGAGCACGCCGGCGGCGATCCCTCCGAGAGTCGTCTTGCCGGCGCCCGTCGCGCCCACCACGGCCAGCCGCTCCCCCCGGGGCACGCTCAGGTCCAGCGGAGCCAGCACCTCGAGCCCGGCCTCGTACTCGTGATGCACGCCCCGCAGCTCCAGGGTCGCCGCAGTCCCGGGGTTCGAGTCCTCGTCCCCGGGGGTGGGCAGCAGGGCCACGCCGGCGAGCCGCGCGAGGGCGGCTCCGCTGGCCTGCACGCTGTCGAAGACGAACAGCACGGCACCGATGGGGTTGAACAGCCGGTGGAAGAACAGGGCCGCGGCGGTCGCGTCGCCGACGCTGGCGATGTCGTGACGGACCAGGACGTAGCCGGTGGCGAGGACGAGGAGGAGCCCGACGCACTCCGACCAGTTCATCCGGGAGCCGAACCGGGTGAAGAGCCGGAACACGCCATAGGTCACGTCCAACGCCTCTCTCGAGCGAGTCTCGATGCGCTCGAGGGCAACGTCCTGCGCACCGAAGGCCCGCAACGTGCCGGCCCCACGCACGCCGGTGACGAGAGCATCGGCCCGCTCGCCCTCGGCGGTGCGCTCGGCACGGTAGAACGGCGCCGAGCGCGGCAGGTACCAGCGCAGCGCGAGCACGTAGAACGGTGCGGCGCCCACACCGGCGAGGCCGAGCCGCCAGTCCAGGGAGAACAGACCGCCCACCGTGAAGGCGATGGCGGCGACGGCGCCCAGAAGCATCGGGATGGCCTCGTCCAGCGCCTCGGTGAGCCGGCGTACGTCGTCGCTGACGCGGCCCAGGACGTCGCCGGCTCCCGCGGCCTCGATCCGCTCGCTGTCCAGGTGCAGGGCACGGTCGAGGACGTCCTCGCGCAGCTCGGCGAGGGCCGGCGCGACGGACTGCGCCAGGGCGGCGGCCGAGGCCGTGGTGAACAGGCCTGCGGCGAGTCCGGCGGCGACCATGACGACGACGGACGTGGTGACCTCCGCGGTGGTGCCGCCGTCGCGGACCGTGTCGACGATCCGGCCGATCATCAGGACCGGCACGATCCCCGCGAACCCGGCTGCGAGGAAGGAGATCACGGTGAGGACCAGGCTCAGGACGCGGGCACGCACGAGCCGCCAGGCCAGCGCGGTGGTGGCGCGTGCGTCGGCGACGGGCAGCAGCTGGTGCACCGCTGCGTCCGGGCCGGCAACGGTGCCCTCGGGGGCCGGGCTCATCGTGCCACCGCCTCCCGGTAGTCGTCGCCGGCCATGAGCTCGGTGTGCGTGCCGCTGGCGACCACGCGACCCTCGCGCACCACGACGACGCGGTCTGCGCGCTGCAACCACGCCGGACTGGACGTGATGACCACGGTGGCGTGCTCGGAGCTCCGGACGGTGCGCAGGCCCTCGGCGATGGTCTGCTCGGTGACGGCGTCGACAGCACTGGTCGGATCCTGCAGGACGAGCACCGGCGCGTCGGTGGCGAGTGCCCGGGCGAGGGCGAGGCGCTGACGCTGTCCGCCGGACAGGCTCGCTCCGCCGGCACGGACGGACCGTTGGAGTCCGTCGGGGTGCAGGCCGACCACCTCATCGGCGGCGGAGGCCGCGAGCACGGGGGCGAGGGCAGAGTCGTCGTGACGCTCGAGCGGGTCCACGGTGGTGCGCAGCGTCCCCTCGAACACCTCCGTGTGGTGGGAGACGACCAGCAGGTGCCGACGTCGTGACTCGATGGTCAGCTCGGCGAGGTCCACGTCCCCCAGGCGGGCGTGTCCGGACTCGAGCTCCTGCTCTCCGGAGAGCACCCCGATCAGGGTGTCGGAGGCCGCAGGGTCGTCGATCGTGACGGCCACGATCTCGCCCGGGGTGACCTCCAGGTCGAGTCCACTCAGCGGATGCCTGACCGCGCCTGACAGGTGAAGGTGGGGACGCTCGGTGGCGGGTTCCTGGCGGCCGGGGCGCAGGATCCGGGGTGACCTCAGGAAGGCGGCGATGCGACCGGCCGAGGCGCGGCTCGCGGCGAACTGGGCGGAGAAGTCACCCAAGGCTCGGATGGGCTCGGCCAGGAACTGGGTCAGACCCACCAGGGCGACGAGCTCGCCGAGGCTGATGTTGCCGGCGAGGGCCTCCCGTCCGGCCACCAGGGCGACCGCGGCGAGCAGCAGGCCGCTGAGCGCTGCGGTCAGTCCGGAGAGGTAGCCCCACGACCGGGCGACGGAGATGGTCGCCCGGCTGGCGTCCTGGCTCGCCGCGCGGTAGCGCCGCAGGGCGACGTCCTCGCCGCCGATCCCCTTGAGGGGGCGCAGGCCCTGCAACAGGTCGCCGGCGAGACCTGCGGCGGTCGCGGTGCGTTCCTGCTGGCGGCGGGCCCGGGCCGCCACGAGGGGAGCCAGCAGCTGGATGACGGCCACCGTGCCGGGCACGCCGAGCAGGATCAGCAGCCCCAGGGTGACGTCGACCTGCAGCACGTACACCGCCACCACCACGATGCTGGTGAGAGAGGCCAGCGCGAAGCCGAGCTGGCGCATGACGAGGGGGACGAGCCGGGCGTCGGACGTGGCGAGCGACAGCGTCTCGCCGGTGAGCCGGTCGGACCGCACGCCCCGTGGGTGCAGGACGTGACGCGAGATCTCCAGTCGCAGCAGGTGTCCCTCGGTCTCCATGCTCCGCACGACGAACCGGCTGCCGTAGCGGTACCCGTTGGACAGGACGGCGAAGAGCGCCACCATCACGGCGAGCGTCCAGGCGAGGTCGCCCACGCTGCCGCCGTCGACGGCCTGGTCGATCACCAGTCCGATGACCACCGGGACGAGCGTCTCGGCCAGCTGCCACAGGATGATCAGCGGATACCCGATGAGCAGGCGACGCCGGTGCCTCACGATGGCCCGACGGATGATGGCTCCGCCGGTGGCGCGATGGTGCTCAGGCATGGGCCACCGGGGTGATCGTCGGGGCGTGGTCGACGGGGTCCGGGTGGACCCTCGCCCGCAGCCCGAAGACGTCCCGCAGCAGCTCCGGGTCCAGCACGCTGCCCGGTGCCCCCTCGATCCTCACCCGCCCATCGTCCATGACGACGAGGTGGTCGCTGAACCTGGCCGCCAGGTTGAGGTCGTGCAGCACCGTGACGATCGTCCGGCCGGTGTCGCGACACAGGCGGACCACGAGGTCGAGGACCTCCACGGCGTGCGCGAGGTCGAGGTGCGTGGTGGGCTCATCGAGCAGGATCAGCTGCGTCTGCTGCGCCAGGACCATGGCGATCCAGGCACGCTGCCGCTGCCCGCCGGACAGTTCGTCCAGGGGCCGGTCGGCGAGATCGGCGACACCGGTGTCGGCCATGGCCTGGAGGGTGATCTGTTCGTCCTCGCGCGACCACTGGCGGTACCAGGGCTGGTGCGGCTGGCGTCCGCGAGCCACGAGGTCGGCCACCGTGAGCCCTTCGGGGGCCACAGGGTTCTGCGGCAGGACGGCGAGGGTCCGGGCGAGCTCACGGCGCCGCACGTCGGCCAGGGGTCGACCGGCGAGGACGACCGATCCCGCGGTCGGGGCCAGCAGCCGGGACAGGGTTCGCAGCAGCGTGGACTTCCCGCACCCGTTCGGTCCGACGATCGTCGTGACGCGCCCCGGGGTGATCGAGAGGTCGACGTCGTGCAGCACGGTGCGCTCGCCGTACCCGGCGCGCAGGCCCTCGGCGCGCAGGTCGGCCACGGATGACTCGAGAATCTCAGACACTGGTCCTTCTCACGTGACGGGTCAGCAGGTAGAGCAGGAAGGGGGCACCGACGACAGCGGTGACGACGCCGACCGGCAGCTCGACCGGCATCCGTTGTGCCACGAGGTCGGCGACCAGCACGAGCAGCGCTCCCACGAGTCCGGCGGCCAGTGGCGTCGGGCCGGCGGTGCCGAACATGCGCAGCGCCGCCTGGGGTGCCACGAAGGCCACGAAGGCGACCGGCCCGGCGATCGCGGTGGCCGCGCCGGTGGCGACGACCGCCAGGCCCAGGGCGGCCAGCTCGGCCCGGCCGGGGGAGAGACCCAGTGCGGCGGCGACGTCCCGGCCAAGACGCAGGGCACCCAGGGCGGGGCCGAGGCGCAGTCCGACGACGACGGCCAGCCCGACGACAGGCACGATGGTCAGGCTCTGGGACAAGGCGATGCCGTCGACCGAGCCGGCGAGCCACCGGGTGGCGACGGTCGCGGAGTGGATGTCCGCCCGCACCAGGAGCCAGGCGGTGACGGCCGAGGCGAGCGCATTGACTCCCAGGCCCACGAGGATGAGCCGGAGTCCGTCGAACCCTCCGCGCCAGGCCAGGGCGAGGATGATCGACGTCGTCAGGAGGGCTCCGAGCACGGCCGCCGCCGGGAGGACGGTCGACATCGGCGCCCCGAGTCCCGCGGCCAGCCACGGCTGCGTCACCACGAGGACTGCGACCGCGCCAGCACCGGTGGTGACACCGAGGATGTCGGGGCTGGCGATCGGGTTGCGGGTGATGGACTGGGTCAGCGCACCGGCCAGGCCGAGCAGGAAGCCGACGACGACGGCCGAGACGACCCGTGCGAGACGACCGTCCAGGACGACGAGGTTCTCGATCCGGTCGCCCTGCCCGACGAGCGTGGCGAGCACCCGGTGGACGGGGACGTCCACGGTGCCGGAGGAGAGCAGGTGCACGGCCGTCGTCGCGAGCAGGACACCGGTGGCGATGGTCGCCACGACTGCGCGACGCCGCACGGGCACGCCGACGGGACCGACCTGCACGCCCGGCCGGGCGACGGTGTCCACGGAGCGCTCACTCACAGCGCCACCAGCCGTCGTCGGCGGCAGATCGCGAGCAGCACGGGCGCGCCGAACGCGGCCACCACGAGGCCGGCCTGCAGCTCGCCGGGCGGGGCGGCGACGCGTCCTACGGTGTCGGCGAGCAGCAGGATGGCCGCCCCCACCAGTGCGGAGAACGGGACGAGCCATCGGTAGTCGTGCCCGGTCAGGACACGGGCGGCGTGCGGGGCGACGAGTCCGACGAACACGATGGGACCGCACATGGCCGTGGAGGTGCCGGCCAGCAGCGTGATTGCGAGGATGCCGACGGCTCGTGCGCGGCGCACGTCGTGGCCGAGCGACTGGGCGACGTCCTCGCCGAGGCTGAGCGCGTCGAGGGAACGGGCGTTGAGCAGTGCGAGCGCCAGTCCGATGAGACCCAGTGGGATCACCAGGCCGGTGAGGGAGAAGTCTCGGCCCACGAGCGAGCCGACCTGCCAGAAGCGCATGACGTCGAGGGTCTGACGGTCCAGCAGCACCAGCGCGAGGGTCAGGGCGCTCAGGAGGGCGGCCATCGTGGTGCCGAGGATCGCCACCATGACCAGGCCGCCGCCACGCTGCCCCATGCCCAGCAGGAACACCGTGGTGGAGGCCAGACCCGCTCCGAGCAGTGCGGCGGCGACGACGGCGGCCGGCGAGCTGACGCCGATGCCGAAGGCCAGCGCGGCGACTGCGAACGACGCCCCGGCGTTGACGCCGAACAGCCCCGGATCGGCCAGTGGGTTGCGGGTGTGTCCCTGCATGAGGGCGCCGGCGACGCCGAGCGCGGCCCCGACGCCCACGCCGAGGAGCGTGCGAGGGACCCGCTGCGAGGTGACGACGGTGGCGTTGTCGGAGTCGACGGTGCCCAGGACGGCGCCGAGGACCTCGGACAGGCCGATGGGGCGGCTTCCCACGGCGAGCGAGAGCCAGGTGGCCACCACGGTGACGGCGGCGAGCGCCGCGCCCACGGTCAGCATGCGGGCCGGACCCCTCGTCGATCTCATCAGTGATTAGGTTAGCCTCACCAATTGCATTGACCGACACCGACCTGTGGAGAACCCATGACCCTTCGCCCGACCCTTCTCGCCGCGCTCCTCGTGCTCTGCCTCACCGCGGCCTGCGGTGGCGGCTCCTCCGCCGAGGACTCCGCGGACAGCGAGACCCGGACGGTCGAGTCGCCCTTCACCGGCGAGCAGGTGGAGATCCCCACCGAGCCCGAGCGGGTCGTCGCGTTGTGGCGCACCGGCGCGGTGCTCGTCGACGTCGGTGTGGAACCGGTCGCCGCGCTCGAGGGCGAGCTCATCCCCGAGGAGCTGGTTCCCGACGTCTACGCAACCGTCGACGACGTCCCCACCGTCGGCACGTTCGAGGGCGTGGACATCGAGAGGCTCATCGAGGCCGACCCCGACCTCATCATCGGCATGGACCACGGCGGTCTGGAGCTGGACTATGAGGAGATCTCCGAGGTGGCGCCGACCGTCGTGCTCGACATCGCCGAGCCCACCGACGTGTGGGAGAACTACCCGCAGGTGGCCGACCTCGTCGGCCGCACGACCGACTTCGAGCAGGCCGACGCCGAGCTCGACGATGCGCTGGCCGGGATCAAGGACGAGTTCGGGGAGGACCTGGGCGACCTGGAGGCGACGGCGTTCGGCGTCTCGGAGAACGCCATCTGGGTCGACACGTCCAAGGCACTCAGCTACCAGCGCATCGTGGCCGCCGGGTTCGGCTACAACGAGGAGTACACCGACGACCCGGAGCGCTACGTCGACGAGCTCTCGCAGGAGAACATCGCCAGCCTGGCCGACCAGGACGTGATCTTCTACGACGTCGGCATCGACGGTGAGCCCGCCGCCGAGACCCAGGCCATCCTCGACACGGCGTCGTTCAAGCGACTGCCGGCCGCACAGGCGGGCCACGTCTTCCCACTAACGTCCGGCACGAACTACACCTTCGAGGGCGCCCAGCTCCAGGTGGACGACCTGCGAGCGGCAGCCACCGAGCTCAGTCCTACCTCGTGAGCCCTACCTCGTGGGCCCGACCTCCTGAGGTCGGGCCGCCCGGATCCCTGCGGCCTGGTCAGATCCCGTGGGTGTTGCGCGGGTACATGGCGTCGACGTCGGTGACGACGTTGACCAGGTACGGTACGCCGGAGGCGAAGGCCCGCTCGAGCGCGGGACCGATCTCGCGCGGGTCCGTCACCATCTCGCCGCCGCCGCCCAGTGCCGTCACGACCTCGTCGTAGCGGGTCCGCGGCGCGAGGTCGGCCGCGACGTCGTAGCCGTAGAGCAGCTGCATGGGGCCCTTCTCCAGGCCCCATGCCGAGTTGTTGCCCACGACCATCACGACCGGCAGGTCGTGCCGTACGAGCGTGTCGACGTCGACCAGTGACATCCCGGCCGCCCCGTCTCCGTAGAGCAGGACGACCTGGCTGGAGGGTCGGGTCAGGCGCGCCGCCATCGCCGCTCCCATCCCGGCGCCGAGACAGCCGTACGGGCCGGGGTCGAGCCAGCCGCCGGGCCGCTGCGGCTCGACGTACTTGCCCGCGAAGGAGACGAAGTCGCCACCATCACCGATGACGACGGCGTCGTCGGCCAGGCGTGGCAGCAGCTCGCCGTAGATGCGGGCGGGATGGATGGGGTCGGCCTCGGCCCCGAGCAGCTCTGCGTCGCGCTCGGCCGCGGCAGCGACAGCCTCCTGCAGGCCACCGAGCCAGGCGCCCCAGTCCGGCCGAGCGCCGGGCGCGGACTGCAGCGCCGCGAGGACGGCATCGAAGCAGGTGGTGAGGTCGCCCGCGGCGGACGCGGCCAGCTCGGCATGGGTGGAGACCTGGCCGGGGGAGTCGGCGACGTGGACGACCCTGGCGGGGGTGGCGCCGTCCTTGCCGCCGAAGACGCCGTACCCGAGACGGAAGTCCAGCGGTGTACCGACGACGATCACCAGGTCGGCCTGGCCCAGGGCCTTGGAGCGGGCCTTGGTGACCAGCTGTGGGTGCCCGCCGGGCACGATCCCGCGGCCCATCCCGTTGGCGATGGCCGGCAGGCCGGCCTCGGTGACGAAACGTAGGGCCGCCTCCTCGGCGTGGTCGGCCCACACGTCGGTGCCCAGCACGACGACGGGCCGCTCGGCCTCGGCCAGCAGCCGGGCGATGGTCTTGAGGGCGTCGGCGTCGGGTTCCAGGAGCGCAGCGGTGTTGCCCTGCGACGGCGTGCTGACGGTGGCCTGGTTGAAGAACTCATCCATCGGCACGTCGACGAACGTCGGACCGCGGTGCGAGGAGCCGGCCAGGGTGAACGCCTCGTCGATCGTGGGGGCGATGTCGTCCACGCCGTGGGCCGTGGTGGCGGACTTGGAGACCGTCTGGAGGATCGGCGGGTGGTCCAGCTCCTGCAGGCTTCCGGTGCCCCAGCGGCCTGCTGGGGCGCGGCCGCCGACGACCACCAGGGGGGAACCGGAGAAGTGTGCCTGGGCCACTGGACTGACGCCGTTAGTGACCCCGGGGCCGGCGGTCAGCACCGCCAGGCCGGGGGTGCGAGTCAGCTTGCCGACGGCCTCGGCGGCGAAGACGGCGGTCGGCTCGTGCCGCACGTCGATGATCGGCATCGCCGGGTCGGCGGTGACGGCTCCGTCGTACATCGGGAAGACGTGCGCGCCGGAGAGGGTGAACATCGTCTCCACGCCGTGCGCCCTGGCGACGTCGACGGCGTGGACGCCCCCGTGCGCGGAGCGCACTGAGTCAGTAGGGGGCGCGGAGCGCACTGAATCAGTAGAGGGCGCGGAGCGCACTGAATCAGCAGAGGGCGCGTTGCGGCCGCCTTCCGGCGTGGTCTCATCGGTGGCTCCGGTCCCGTTCTCGTCACTCATGGACCGCACTGTATCTGTGCTGGGAGTCACCTCGGCATGGTCAGGTTCGAGGGCCTGACTCCACCGGAAGTGCCCGGCTCGTGGGTCGGTAGAGCCACGGGCTCTCGGCCCGGATCTGGTCCAGGACCGCGAGCAGCAGGTCCGCGCGGTGCACCGGCTGCTCGGCGAACAGCTCGGCGTCGCTGCGCAGGTCGGCGCGCCCCTGCACTCCCAGGGCGAGCTGCAGGTGAAGGGCCCGCAGGAAGGCCGACGTGTTGGCGGCGGCCGGGGACGGCCACTCCGTCTCCAGGTGTCCGCGGGTGCGCGGTGGTCGGATCCCGTCGCCGAGTCGGGCCAGCCACGGCTCGATGATTCCCGGGTCGAGGGAGTTGCGGTGCAGCAGCGTCATGACGGCGTAGGCGAGCCGGTCGTCCTCGCCGTGGCGCCACACGTAGGCGGTGGGGGCCAGGACCCGGTCGGCGATGACGTCCAGCAGCACCGTGAGCTCGAGGCGGCCGAAGTGCCGGGAGCGGGCCAGCGCTGCGAGCAGGTCGGCGCCGTGGGCTATGGCATGGGCCCACCCCTGCTCGGGGATCCAGCCACGGTGGTCCTGCTCGCGGATGTACCAGCTGGTGGCCAGGTCGCCCCACTCCAGCACCGTCCGGGCACTCATGAGGTGCTCGTTGTTGTCACGCCCGAGGATCTCGGCCAGCATCAGGGCGCTGTAGGAGCGTCGGATGACGGAGACGTCGCCGTCGTGGCCGAGGCCGTAGCGCAGCCCGGGGACGATTCCGTCACCCAGACCGGCCAGCAGGTCGTCGTAGACGCCCTTGGACAACCACGTGGTGAGCAACGGGTAGGCGACGTCCTCGCGCGAGCGTGGGTTGGGGCTCCCCAGCAGCTCGACCAGCTCGACGGTGGACTCATCGAGCGTACGGTCCGGCGGCACCTCCTTGCCGGTGTGCATCACGGACTGCCAGTACGCCTCGGACATCACCCTCCATCGTGCCAGAGCGACCCTCGTCCACGGGCCCTGCGGTACTAGTCTGGGGCAGTGCCCGGCCTCGATGACATCGCACGGTTCCAGACGTCGCTGGACTCGGCTGACCTGGACTGGCTGCACGCCTTGGTCTCGGAGTGGCAGATCATCGCCGACCTGTCGTTCAGCGACCTCGTGCTGTGGCTGGACGACGCGGAGTCCAAGGGCACGTGGGCCAGTGCCCAGATCCGGCCCACGACCGGACCGACGACCTTGCTGGAGGACGTCGTCGGCACTTTCGTCCCGGCCGGTGGGGAACCCGCGTTGGAGCGGGTGCTGCAGACCGGGAGCTCCGTCGGCGCCACGCCGGGGGGCTCGCGGGAGTCCGGCTCCGACGTCGTGGTGTCCATCGCCCCGGTGCGACGCGGTGAGCGGGTGGTCGCGGCGCTCGCGATGCGCAGCCCCCGCTCGCGCCAGCGCAGTCGCGGGGACCTGGAGTCCACCTACCGCGAGTGTGCCGACCGACTCGTCGCCATGATCGGCAGTGGCCGCTTCCCCGCCCTCGGCGCCCGCAGCGAGCTGGCCGACTCCCTGCGCGTCGGCGACGGCTTCATCCGCATCGACGCCGACGGCCTTGCTCGTTATGCCAGCCCCAATGCGATGTCGGCCTACCGTCGGCTCGGCGTCAGCGGCGATCTCGTCGGCTCGGACCTCGCCGAGCTCACCGCACGGCTCGACGGCCGTCCCACCCACCATGCCAGCCGCGTGGTGCTCGCCGGACGAGAGCCGGGGGAGAAGGAGGTCGAGAACTCCTCGGCCGCCGTGCTCCTGCGGGTGATCCCCCTGGCACGCGGCACACGTGCCGACGGTGCGGTCGTGCTGCTGCGTGACGTCACCGAGCTGCGGCTGCGCGAACGTGAGCTGGTCTCCAAGGAGGCCACGATCCGCGAGATCCACCATCGGGTGAAGAACAACCTGCAGACCGTCGCCGCCCTGCTGCGCCTGCAGAGCCGACGCCTGGACCTCCCGGAGGCCCGGGAAGCCTTGGAGGAGGCGGTCCGGCGGGTCGGTTCCATCGCACTGGTCCACGAGACGCTCAGCCAGTCCTTCGACGAGCAGGTGGAGTTCGACACGGTGGCCGACCGTCTGCTGCGCAGCGTCCTGGACGTCGGGGGCTCGGGGATCCAGGGTGAGCGGATCGGCACCTTCGGCCGCATCTCAGGGGAGCAGGCCACACCGTTGGCCATGGCGCTCACCGAGCTGGTGCAGAACGTCGCCGAGCACGCGTACCCGGAGATGTCCGGCACGGACGCAACCGGCCGGGTGACCGTCGCGGTCAACCGGATCCGGGGGCGGATCCGCATGCGGGTCAGTGACGACGGGGTCGGGCTGCCGGCCGACTTCGACGCCTCGGCGAGCCTGGGACTGTCCATCGTCAGCACGCTCGTCGAGGCTGAGCTGGGCGGGACGCTCACCTTCGAGCGCGGTCACCGTGGCGGGACCACCGTCTCCATCACGATCGCGGTCTGAGCGCGAGTCTCCGGGGGAGAGCGCCAAAGAACCCCGTACCCACTCGTGGGGCACGGGGTTCGATCGCTGCGTGCAAGCTCAGGCGGTGCGGATGCGTGCCCGGGCGTTGCGGCGCTTGAGCGCGCGACGTTCGTCCTCGCTCATGCCTCCCCAGACGCCGTGGTCCTGACCGGACTCCAGCGCCCACTGAAGGCACTGTTCACGAACGTCACAACGGCGACACACGACCTTGGCCTCTTCGACCTGCATGACGGCCGGACCGGTGTTGCCGATGGGGAAGAAGAGCTCAGGGTCTTCGTCGAGACACGCGCTGTGGTGGCGCCAGTCCATGACGACATCTCCTTCCCTTGATGTGGTGCTGTCGACTCGGCCGACCCGTTGTGATAGGCACGTCCCGAGGCGCGATGTTCATGCTTTCAACAAACCCCCGTGTGCACAAGGGGATTTGCCCTGCATCGTGCTGTCTGTTGTGTCACACGGGCACGACGATCGGGTGAGTGTGAGCGGGTGAGGGGCCCGTAGGCTGAGCGGCGTGGACGACGAGCAACCCCCGACCCCCGACGAGCACGACCCGGCACACCCGGTGCCGCCGGCTGGGACCGCCCGGCGTGTGCTGCTGGTGGCCGGCGTCATCATCAGCGCCGAGGCGCTGGCGCTGATCGCGCTGGCCGTGCTCGAGGCCAGCGCCGTCGTCTCCGAGCGGCTTGGACTGGGCATCAGCACTGCCCTGTTCCTCGGGCTCTTCGGCGTCCTCCTGCTGGTGGGCGTCAACCGCGTGCTCAACGGGCATGCATGGGCGCGGGGCCTGCTGGTCTTCTCCCAGCTCATCCAGCTGCTGCTGTCGTTCAACTTCCGCGGTGACGTCTGGTGGATCCCGACGGCGCTCGCGGCCAGCGCCGTCGTCGCCCTCGGCTGCCTGCTCTCACCGCCGGTGACCCGCGCTCTGATCACCGATCAGGGGGTGTGAAAGACTCCCCGGTGGGCACGACCCGAAACATCCTCCCGAAATCGTCGCGCTGGGCCACGAGGTCTGACCGATCCGACCGCGCGCCGACCGGAACCGCCCCGAGAGACTCTTCAACGCCCATGGTTGCCATCGACAGCGACGCGCACGACCCCGACGACCCCGTCTTCGCCCTGCACCAGGGCGGCAAGATGGAGGTCGCCGCGACGGTACCGCTGCGCGATGCCCACGACCTCTCGTTGTCGTACACCCCCGGTGTCGCGCGGGTCTGTGAGGCCATCGCGGCGGACCCGGAGATGGCCCACCACTACACGTGGGTCTCCAACACCGTCGCTGTCGTGACCGACGGCACCGCCGTCCTCGGGCTCGGGGACATCGGTCCGTCGGCCGCCATGCCGGTCATGGAGGGCAAGGCCGTGCTGTTCAAGCAGTTCGGCGGTGTGGACGCCATTCCCGTGGCCCTGGACACCACTGACGTCGACGAGATCGTCGAGACCATCGTCCGGCTCGCCCCGACGTTCGGGGGGATCAACCTGGAGGACATCTCCAGCCCGCGCTGCTTCGAGATCGAGCGCCGGCTGATCGAGCGTCTCGACGTCCCGGTCTTCCACGACGACCAGCACGGCACCGCCGTCGTGACCCTCGCCGCGCTCATCAACGCCGCGCGGCTCACCGACCGTGACCTGCAGGACCTCAAGGTCGTCATCTCCGGCGCCGGGGCTGCCGGCGTGGCCATCTGCGCCATCCTGCGCTCCGCCGGCGTGCGCAAGATCAGTGTCGTCGACCGCACGGGTGTGCTGGTGCCCGGACGTGACGGCATGAACGGGGTCAAGGAGATGCTGGCGGACTCCTGCGCCCCGTGGGCCCAGGCGGGCACGATCGAGGACGCTCTCGTCGAGGCGGACGTCTTCATCGGGGTCTCCGGCGGTTCGGTGCCCGAGCAGGCCGTGGCCCAGATGGCGCCGGATGCCATCGTGTTCGCCATGGCCAACCCCGACCCCGAGGTGCACCCGGACGTCGCGCAGCGGCACGCCCGGGTCGTCGCCACGGGACGTTCGGACTTTCCCAACCAGATCAACAACGTGCTGGTCTTCCCGGGCATCTTCCGCGGAGCGCTGGACGTGCGGGCCACCGCGATCTCCGAGAGCATGAAGATCGCGGCCGCCACGGCCATCGCCGATCTCGTGGGAGACGACCTGAGCGAGAACTACGTCATCCCCTCACCGTTCGACCCGCGGGTGGCCACCGCCGTCGCCCGGGCGGTCACCGACACCGCACGACGTGAGGGCTTGGCGCGCCGCCCCTACTGACCCCTGACGCAGGAGAGAGAGTCTCGATGTTCGCTGTCTATGCCGGTGAGATCAATCCCGAGGACCCGCTGAAGGGCCTCGTCGTGGGCGAGCAGCCCGCGCCGCAGGTGCCCGAGGGCTGGACCACGGTGACCGTCAAGGCCGCCTCGATCAACCACCACGACGTCTGGAGCCTGCGCGGTGTCGGGCTGCGGGCGGAGTCGCTGCCGATGATCCTCGGTTGTGATGCTGCCGGACTGGACGAGGACGGCCACGAGGTCGTCGTGCACGCAGTCATCAGCTCGGCGGACTGGGCGGGAGACGAGACGCTCGACCCGCGACGGTCGCTGCTGTCGGAGAAGCACCCGGGCACGTTCGCCGAGAAGGTGGCGGTGCCGCGTCGCAACGTCGTGCCCAAGCCGCAGGGCCTGTCCTACGTCGAGGCGGCCTGCCTGCCGACGGCCTGGCTGACCGCCTACCGGATGCTGTTCACCCAGTCCGACCTCAAGCAGGGCGACGCCGTGCTGGTGCAGGGTGCCGGTGGCGGCGTGGCCACGGCCGCGATCACGCTGGCGCGGGCTGCCGGGTTCCGGGTGTTCGCCACGAGCCGTGATGAGGCCAAGCGTCAGCGCGCCGTCGAGCTGGGCGCCCACGAAGCCGTGGACGCGGGGGAGCGGCTGCCGCAGAAGGTCGATGCCGTCATCGAGACGGTCGGTGCCGCCACGTGGTCACACTCAATCAAGTCCATGCGGCCCGGGGGCACGATCGTCATCGCCGGGGCGACCTCGGGCGATGCCCCCCCGGCCGCCGAGCTGACGCGCATCTTCTTCCAGCAGATGCGCGTGCACGGCTCCACGATGGGTACGCGTGAGGAGCTGCGTCGCCTCGTGGAGTTCCTCGACGTCACCGGCACCCGTCCGCTCATCGACCGCGAGCTGCCGATGGACCAGGCTGCCGATGGCCTCGGCGCCGTCGCCGCAGGGGACGTCTTCGGCAAGATCGTCCTGACCCTCTAGGAACCGTGCTGGTCAGGCGAGCCCGTTCATCCCGGTGGTCTCGGTAGGGCGGGCGCTTCGCGCGCTGACTCGACCTGACGACGACGTTCGCGCCCCCAAGCACTTCGCTGCGCTCCGTGCAGGGAGGTGCCCCCAGCAGAGCTCGCTCAGTCGTCGTCATCCTCCAGGCGGGCGAGCCAGGTAGCGAGGCGCTCGACGGGGACCTCGAACTCGGGGTTGAGGTCGACGAACTCGATCATGCGCTCGCCGAGCCAGGCGAAGGAGACCTCCTCCTCGCCACGTCGTGCCTGCAGCTCCTCGATGCCGCGATCGGTGAAGTACACCCGAACCTGTCCCAGGGCCTCAGGCGAACGCCTGGTCCATGAGGACCTTGTGCTCCTCGTCGTGGCGCGACTTGGAACCGACGGCCGTCGTGGACGACTCCGGGCGGGAGATCGGTGTGATGGTGCGGTCGCCGAGCTCGCGCGGGTAGTGCAGGGCGACGTGCGGCCACGGTCCCTGGTTGGCCGGCTCGTCCTGGACCCAGCGCACCTCCTGCAGACCGGAGTAGCGGGCCAGCTCGTCCTGGAGCTGCTCCACCGGACGTGGGTACAGCTGCTCGACGCGCACGATCGCCGTCCGTGGGGCGTCGCCCTCACGCTTGGCCCGCTCGGCGAACAGCTCCCAGGCGATCTTGCCCGAGCACAGGAAGACCCGGTCGATGTTCCCCGGCTCCACCGTGTGGTCACCGATGACCGGCTGCCAGGACCCGGAGGTGAAGTCCTCCGGCTGTGAGGCCGCCGCCTTGCTGCGCAGCATCGACTTGGGTGTGAAGACGATGAGCGGACGATGCTCGGCCTCCAACGTCTGCTTGCGCAGCAGGTGGAAGTACGACGCCGGCGTGGACGGCTGGACGATGGTCATCTCGTCGTGGGCCGCGAGCTGCAGGAAGCGCTCGATCCGACCTGAGGAGTGGTCCGGGCCCTGGCCCTCGTAGCCGTGCGGCAGCAGCAGCACGACACCGGACTTCTGACCCCACTTGGTCTCACCGGCGGACAGGTACTCATCGACGATGGACTGCGCGCCGTTGATGAAGTCACCGAACTGCGCCTCCCACAGGGTCAGCGCCTCCGGGCGAGCGACCGAGTAGCCGTACTCGAACCCGAGTGCCGCGTACTCGCTCAGCAGGGAGTCATAGATGTAGAACGTCGCCTGGTCCTCGCCGACGTGCGCCAGCGGGGTCCACTCGCTGCCGTTCTCACGATCGATGATGGTGGCGAACCGCGAGGAGAAGGTGCCGCGTCGCGAGTCCTGGCCGGCCATACGGACCGGGCGGCCCTCCAGCAGCAGGGAGCCCATGGCGATGATCTCGCCGGTGCCCCAGTCGATCGGCCCGGTGGAGATGGACGAGGCACGACGCTGCAGCTGCGGCAGCACCTTGGGGTGGACCGTGAAGCCTTCGGGCACCGCGGTGTAGGCGTCGGCCACGGCCTTGAGCGTCTCGGGGGAGACAGCAGTGTTGAGCCCTGCCTCCGGCTCGTCGGGCTTCTCCGGGTAGTCCGGGGTGCGCGTGTAGGCGTCGTCGGCGGCGGCCTGCTTGACGTCGGCGAAGTTGCGCTCGAGCTGGGCCTGGTAGTCCGCCAGCGCCTCCTCGGCCTCCTCGATGGTGATGTCGCCACGACCGACGAGCGCCTCGGTGTACAGCTTGCGCACCGACTTCTTGGCATTGATGGTGTCGACCATCAGAGGCTGCGTGAAGCTGGGATCGTCGCCCTCGTTGTGGCCGCGGCGGCGGTAGCAGACGAGGTCGATGACGACGTCCTTCTTGAACGTCTTGCGGTAGGAGTAGGCCAGCTCGGCCACCCGGATGCATGCCTCGGGGTCGTCGCCGTTGACGTGGAAGATCGGTGCCTGGATCATCCGGGCGACGTCGGTGCAGTACGTGGAGGACCGCGACGACGACGGGCTGGTGGTGAAGCCCACCTGGTTGTTGACGATGACGTGGATCGTGCCGCCGGTGCGGTAGCCGCGCAGCTGGCTGAGGTTGAGGGTCTCGGCCACGACCCCCTGCCCCGCGAACGCCGCGTCGCCGTGCACCAGGACCGGCAGGACGGGGAATGCCTCACCTTGGTTGAGACGATCCTGCTTGGCGCGGGTGATGCCCTCCAGGACAGGGTCGACGACCTCCAGGTGGGACGGGTTGGCCGCCACGGAGACCTTGATGGAGTCACCCTGCTCGGAGGTGAACTCACCCTCGGCCCCCAGGTGGTACTTGACGTCGCCGGAACCCTGGACGGTGCGCGGGTCGATGTTGCCCTCGAACTCACGGAAGACCGCACCGGGGCTCTTGCCGGCGATGTTGACCAGCACGTTGAGTCGACCGCGGTGGGCCATGCCGATGCAGACCTCGTCGAGGCCGTCGCTGGCGGCCTCCTCGCAGATCTCATCGAGCAGCGGGACCGTGGTCTCGCCACCCTCGAGGCTGAACCGCTTCTGCCCGACGAACTTGGTCTGCAGGAACGTCTCGAACGCCTCGGCCTGGTTCAGCTTGAGCAGGATGCGTAGCTGCTCCTCGCGAGGGGGCTTGGTGTGTCCGATCTCGATGCGGTCCTGCAGCCACTGGCGCTCGTCGGGATCCTGGATGTGCATGTACTCCAGGCCGATGGTGCGGCAGTAGGAGTCGCGCAGGACGCCGAGGATCTCGCGCAGCTTCATGAACCGCTTGCCGGAGCCGCTGGCGAAGGAGCCGGTGGCGAACTCGCGGTCGAGGTCCCACAGGGTCAGCCCGTGCTGGGCCACGTCGAGGTCGGGGTGGCTGCGTTGGCGGTACTCCAGCGGGTTGGTGTCGGCCATGAGGTGACCGCGCACACGGTAGGCGTGGATGAGCTCCAGCACGCGAGCCTGGCGGTGCACCTCGTCGTCACGGTTGACGGCGATGTCCTGGGCCCAGCGGATGGGCTCGTACGGAATGCGCAGGGCGTGGAAGATCTCGTCGTAGAAGCCGTCCGCGCCGAGGAGCAGCTGGTGGATGCGCCCCAGGAACTCACCGGACTGCGCACCCTGGATGACGCGATGGTCGTAGGTGGAGGTGAGCGTCATCATCTTGGAGATCGCCATCTGGGAGATGGTGTGCTCCGATGCGCCCTGGAACTCCGGCGGGTAGTCCATGGAGCCGACGCCGATGATGACGCCCTGGCCCTTCATGAGCCGCGGCACGGAGTGGTTGGTGCCGATACCGCCGGGATTGGTGAGGCTGGCGGTGGTCCCGAGGAAGTCGGAGACGGCGAGCTTGCCGTCGCGAGCCTTCTTGACCATGGCCTCGTAGGCCTGCCAGAACTCGGCGAAGCCGAGGGTCTCGGCGGCCTTGATGGAGGGCACCAGCAGCTGGCGGGTGCCGTTGGGCTTCTGCAGGTCGATCGCGAGGCCGAAGTTGACGTGCTCGGGCTTGAGCTGGACCGGCTTGCCCGACTCGTCGACGTCGTAGCCGGTGTTCATCTCCGGCATGGCGCCGAGCGCCTTGACGACGGCGTAGCCGATGATGTGGGTGAAGGAGACCTTGCCGCCTCGCGCGCGGGCGAGATGGTTGTTGATGACGACGCGGTTGTCGAAGAGCAGCTTGACCGGCACCGAACGCACGCTCGTGGCGGTGGGCACCTCGAGGCTGTCGTCCATGTTGGCCGCAGTGCGCGCGGGTGCTCCCTTGAGGGAGATGCGCTCCACCTCGCCGGGTCCGGTCTCGCCGGAGGTCGCGGGCTTGGCGGGCTCGGGCTTGTCGCTCTTGGCGGGCTCGGCCTGCTTGGCGGCCGGCTTGTCCGTCGAGGGCTGGTCAGTCTTGGCGGAAGCGGCCTGGGGGGTCTGGTTCTTGGGCTGCTGACTGGTGGCCGACTGCTCGGTCGTGGTTGACGACCCCTTCGTGGGCGGGGACGCCGTGGTTGCCGGGGCGGCTCCGTTGGACGAGCTGCCGCCCAGGACAGCGCCATCGCCCTGCTCGAAGAACGTCTTCCACGACGCGTCGACGGACGCTGGGTCGGACTTGTACCGGTCGAACATCTCCTCGACCAACCACTGGTTGGTGCCGAAGTCGGGAGATGACTGTGAGGACTCGGCCACGGCCTGAATCGCCTCTTCCGTAGTTTTGCCTACGCACCCGGGACGCGGTGCGCTACCAGCCTATCGCGCCGATGATGCAGCCAGGGGTCCGGCTTCGGCCTGTCGCTGAACGGTCGTGCGGGCGCGTCAGACGGTGATGTCGAGGCGGGGCTGCAGGCCGAGGAAAGTCCCGAACGCGTCCGCCTCGGCCTCCAGTGCGGATCGCGCCGCAGCCTCCAGACGCCCGCTGGGATGCACCTCGATGTCGACGTGCTCGGCCGCTGTGCGGCGCCGCCAGCGGCCGGAGAGCCGACCGTCGACGAACAGCAGTCCGGTGGACATCATGATGTCGTCGTAGTCCGGGCCCACCTCCGCGCGTATCTCGGCGTCCCGGGCGTGGGAGATGAGCTCGTCGAAGTTGGCCAGCAGCAGGACGTGAGGAACCTCGAGCGGCTCCAGACCCGGTGGTGCGTGCAGGACCTGGCCGTCGACCTGGATCTCCTCGAGGTCGGCGAGCTCGACGGCGCGACGCGCCTGCGTGAGGGTGAGGCTGCTCCACCACGCGAGGTCCTGGGGTGTGAACGGTCCGTGGCCGCGGCCGTACGTGCCGGCGAGCCACGCCAGCAGCTCGTCCTCGTCGCGGGTGGTCGGTGCCAGCTCGACGGCTTGGTAGGTGTGCTGCTTGCCCTGGATCGGTCCGCTCGCGATGGTGCCGTCGAGCTCGGCGTACATGACGACGTGGGTGAGCGCCCGACCGGTGTGGGAGAGTCCGCCGGCCGCCAGGTGCTCGCCCAGCACCGGTCGGGTGACGGGGCCGTGGGAGCGGACGATCTGCGCCACGGCGTCCGCCCCGTCCCGGAGCGCGGCGGCGTCGAGCCCGATCCCGCGACAGTGCTGCTCCACGAGCCGGCGCACCCGGTGTCCCGTGACGGCCAGCAGGTCGGGCAGGTCGTCCATGAGCACGTAGTGCCAGGTGGTCCGCAGGACGTGGGTACGGACGAAGTCACGTCGGTTGAAGGAGGCGGTCACGTCCTTGAGCGTGGCTCCACATCGGCGGCCCACGGCCCATGGGGCCATGAGGTGCTCCTGGGCCTGGACGGCACCGAGGTGGGCGACCACTGCCTCCGGTGTGGCCAGCGCACGGCCGGCCAGGCGCTGTGCGGCGAGTCGGTACGGGGCGAGGGACTGACGCACGAGGCCCATCGTGGCATGCGGCGCAGCCTCTCTCACCATGAGCGCCGCACTCGTGCCAGCATCAGGCGTGATGACCCCTGTTCCCGACTACCTTGAGCAGGTGCTCCAGGAGGGCCTGCGCCGGCTCCGGCTCGATGGCCACCCGATCCGCCTCGTCGATCCGGAAGCGGTGCTGGGGGAGGAGCCGAACGTGGATGGCAGTGAGGTTTGCGCCGGGTGACGAAGCCGGCGGCGGCTATGTCCCCGAGATGTTCGACGACGTCGCGGCCGCCACGCGGGCTGAGCTCGACGGACGCCCGAGACGGTCATCCGGCCGCCCGTGTGCCAGGCGTCCCCGAGGGCTGGTGACGCCGGCCGCGCCGTGACGCCACCAGCCCGGGTCTCAGGCCGACTCGAGGGTGGCGTCCAGCGTGATGCTGTCGACGCCGGCGAGAGCCTTGCTCAGCGGGCACTGGGCCTTGGCGTCGTTGGCCGCCTCGAGGAACGCCGCCTCGTCGACGCCCTCGACCTCGCCGCGGACGGTGAGGGCGATGGTGTGGATCCTGAAGCCGCCTGCGGGGTCCTCGCCGAGGGAGACGTCGGCCTTGGTCTCGATGGAGTGCACGGTGCCACCCTTCTGACCGAGCAGCGCGGTCAGCTGCATCGTGTAGCAGGAGGAGTGGGCTGCACCGAGCAGCTCCTCGGGGTTGGTGGCTCCTCCGCCGTCGTCGGAGGAACGCTTGGGAAAGGACATCTCGAACGTGCCGAGGCCGGAGCTGGAGAGCTCGACCTGACCAGAACCGTCCTCGAACCCGCCGTCCCAGGCGGTGCGTGCGGAGCGTGTAGGCATAGGTCCTCCTGAAGGTGGTGGGGTGTCGCCCTTGACGCTACGTCGGCGCCGAAGCGGCGCAAGCGGACGGGCGCTCGCAGGTCTCCCCGGTGGGCGCACGGCGTCCCGTCCTCGCGGCCGGACTGGCCGGCTGTGCCGCTGGGCCGGGGCGCCGCATGAGGGGCGGCGTCACGACTGAACGTCAGGTGTCACCGTCTGCGGCCGCTTGATCATCCTCGTCGCGACGTTCCACGCCGATGGTCACCTGGGTCACCAGCGCCGCGATCGCTCCGACCGCCACCAGGACGGGCGAGAGTGCCGCCGCGACGGCGGTGACCGCCACGCCTGCGGTGAGAGGGATCTCCAGCAGGACGTTGCCGTCGCCGTTCTTGATGAAGATCCTGCGCACGTTGCCCTCACGGATCAGGCTGCGGACCTTCCCGAGCAGCTCGTTGCCCGAGACGGTGAACTCCTCGTAGCGGGACTTGGAGGTGTCGTCACTCTCGCTCATGGTTCTCCCTTCTCCGCGGCGCCTGAGTGGCAGGCCGACGTACCGCCCAGCCTATGACGCCCGGGCTGGTGGGGCGTCTGGTCGTGGCTTCGTCTGCCATGTGGGGTCGTCGCTCAGGTACGCATGACGGTGTACTGGCGGTCGCGTCGGTGTTGGAGCTCTCGGGTGATGTGTCGGATGGGGCGGAGCTCGCGGTGGGGTTCTTGCCAGTGGTCTTTCGGGAGGCCGGGCGTCGTCGGCATCCCGCGCCGAGAGATGGCAGCAGGGTGGCGAGCTTCGCCCCACCTCGGGGCAGCTCCTTGGCGGTGCGGGTGCCGCCAAGGGACTGTTTTGGTCTCCGCGGCAGCTGCAGCTGCTACTCCAGCCTTTTCGCGCGAGCCGAAGGCTTGCCACGCGCCACTGCGCCCTCGGGTATTCTCGAACAGCGGTTGTCGTCGCAGCACAAGGCGCAGCTATTGGTCTTGTCGTGGTTGTTCAACGACAAGCAGCCGAACGTCGGGGCACCATGAGCTATGGCCGCAGATCACGTCACTCCTGTCCGTCGCGTGGCCGTCCTCGGTGCCGGGATGGTCGGACTGTCCACGGCGTGGTCCCTGCAGGAGCATGGTGTGGAGGTCACGGTCATCGACCGAGGGACGGTGGCGGCGGGCTCCAGCTGGGGCAACGCGGGCTGGCTGACCCCGACTCTCGCCGTGCCGCTCGCCGAGCCCTCGGTGCTCAAGTACGGGGTGCGTGCGGTGGTGAGTCCGTCGTCCCCGGTGTACGTGCCGCTGACGGCCAACCCACGTCTGCTGCGTTTCTTGGTGCGGTTCGCCCGCAACTGCACGCAGAAGCAGTGGGAACGCGCGATGAAGGTGATGGTGCCGCTCAACAACGAAGCCCTGAGTGCCTTCGACCAGCAGCAGGCCGGCGGCGTCGCCGCGACCACGCGTGAGGCCCAGCCGTTCACCGCGGCGTTCCGCGCGGAGGAGGACAGCCAGGCGTTGCTGCAGGAGTTCGAGCACATCCGGGCGTCCGGGCAGGAGGTCGCGTTCGACGTCGTCGACGGCGCGACCGCGCGACGGGACGAGCCCGCGCTCTCGCGTGAGATCGCCATGGCCATCCGGATCCGTGACCAACGGTTCATCAACCCGGGCGACTACGTCGCCGCGCTCGCAGCGTCGGTCAGGGAGCGCGGCGGTCGGGTCCTGGAGCATCAGGAGGGGCACGACATCACCCCGACCTCCCAGGCAGTGGCGGTGGGCGGTGAACGGTACGACGCGGCGGTGCTGGCCACCGGTTCGTGGCTGGACCGTCACGCGCGACGGTTCGGGGTGCGGCAGATCGTCCAGGCCGGACGGGGATACTCCTTCACCGTCGGCGTCGACCACCTGCCGCAGGGGCCGCTCTACTTCCCCCAGCAGCGTGTGGCCTGCACGCCCCTGGGTGAGCGCCTGAGGATCGCGGGAATGATGGAGTTCCGCGACGTCGATGCGCCACTGGACCCGCGCCGCATCACGGCGATCGTCGATGCGGTGGGTCCCATGCTGGACGGTGTCGACCTCGACGATCGTCAGGACGAGTGGGTGGGAGCGCGGCCGTGCACCGCTGACGGGTTGCCGCTGGTGGGCGGAACCACCGACCCGCGCGTCTTCGTGGCCGGAGGCCACGGCATGTGGGGCATCACCCTCGGGCCCGCCACCGGACGGCTGCTGGCCGATCGGATCGTCACCCACCGCGACCAGCCTGCGCTGCGCGGCGTCGACCCCCTGCGCTGACCGGGTGCGTGCTGATCGGGTGCGCGACGCCGGGTCACTCGCTTGGAGCGGGGCCCGCCGCAGACCGGACCCGGGCGATCTCCAGGCGCAGCGCCAGCCGCTGCGCCGGGTCCTCGAGGTCCAGCGGGAGCACCTTGGCCAGCCGGGCCAGGCGGTATCGAACCGTGTTGGGGTGCACCCCGAGCTGTCGTGCGGCGCGTCCGGGCTCTCCCCAACGGTCGAGGACCGCCTCCAGGGTGGCCACCACGGTTCCGTCCGGATCGTGGCCGTGCGCGACGAAGCCGTGCAGCGGAGAGACGGGGGAGTGCGGTGCGAGACCCTCGACGGCTCGGGCCACGGTCACCGCGGGCCACGCGTCCTCCACGGTGAGTGCGTCGTGGCCACCCGATGCGGCGCCGATGCGATCGAGCTCCTCCGCCTGGCGGCGTGACTCCGCGAGCCCTGGCAGACCCTGGGCGGGGCCGCCCGCCACCGCGGTCAGCGTCGCGTGGGCTCCGCCGTCGCTCCGGACCAGCTCGTGCAGCCACTGCCAGCTGCCCGGAGCGGTGCCCGTGGCGCGCACGATGGCGTGGACGCGGTCGTCGAGGTCGGCGATCAGGGGCTGGCGCCAGCCGGCTCGCCGGGCGATGGCGAGCCACAGCTCGCGTCGCGCGTCGGCCTGCAGGTCCGGCTCCGGTCCGTCGAGCACGACGACCCGCCACGGACCCTCGTCCGGTGGCAGGGGTGCCGTGCTGGCGGTGCCCAGCAGAGCGCTGCGCACGCGATCGAGCCGGGCCTGGTGCGCCAGCTCTCCGTGTGCTCTCAGGCGCAGCAGGTGGAGGGCGATGAGCTCGGTGGCGGCACCCAGGTCGTGCGCACGGTGGGGCGGCACCTCGGTGTCGATGACCGCCCACACCGAGCCGAGCCACTCGCCGCCGGCATGCACGGGGACGACGTACCGACCGCGGCCGTCGCTGTCGTGCGCGGGGACGTGGAACGGCTCGTCGCAATGGGCCATGCGTCGAAAGACACCGGAGGAGCGGTAGTGCTCCCGCACCCGACGCGGCACCTGCCGGCCGAAGATCGTCGCCATCCGCGCTGCGTCCACGTCGTCCTGACCACTTGAGTACGCCACCACCCGTGAGGTGGCGTCCTCGATCGTGACCGGGGCGTCGAGGATCGCGCCGACGGTGTCCGCCATGGCGAACAGTCCTCCGTAGACCTGGTCCGGTCCGGCCGCGGCCTGCCCGCCGGAGGCCCCGGCGTCGATGACCGTCCGCAACAGACCCACCACGATCGACCACGTGGTCCCCTCGGCCAGAGCCAGCAGCGCAAGGTCGGCGTTCTGGCAGCGGGCGCGCAGCGTCCGCGACGTCGACCACGCGTGAGGCACCACCACCCCAGCCACGCCCGGGGTGTCGTCGATGAGCTGCAGCAGGTCGTCCACGTCGTCGAAACCCACCGCCAGCACCAGGTCACCGGGCTCCGGTGTCGTGCCCTCGCGGGAGTCGGCGATGTCCAGCCCCACGACAGGGCGTCCCTCACCCCGGTGGACCACGTCCAGGAAGCTCGGCGTGAGGGCACTCGCGACGTCGTACGCAGTGATCACCCGCCAAGAGTGTCACGAGTCTGTCCGGCTCCGTCGTCGGTGGACAGCGCCCCTGGGATCACGGCTCGTCGAGGACGAGGTCCTTGAACCACGAGTCGGTCACGTAGTCGGTCTCCCACCCCAGCGAGCGGTAGAGCTGGTCTGCGCCGGTGGGGGAGTCGGCGTCGACCTCCAGACCCACGCGGTCGCGGTCGCGCTCTGCGGCGTCAGCGATCACCGCGGCGAGCAGGGACTTGGCGACGCCGCGTCCCCGGGCGTGGCGGTTGACGCCGATGTACTCCACGTACGTCCCTTCGGGGCCGTCGCCCTGGCCCGGCAGCACGGAGCAGACGACTGCTCCGGCGGGGACCCACTCGCCGGACTCATCGGTGACGTACGCGAGCCACCACTGGTCCCACCGGTGTCCCGGGTCCTCGCGCATCCGCTGCACGAACTCCGGGAACGACTCGCGGTAGTTGTTGAAGTGGTCCTCGAAGGACGTCTCCAGCATCTGGTGCACGGTCTGCAGCTCTGCTGCGACGGGCTGGCCGTTCTCGTGCTGCTCGACGGTGCGGACGTACACCCCCTCGCGCGGCTTCAGGTCGGCATCCTCGTCTCGGACGGGGCGTTCCATGTGGAGCCAGGTGCGGCGCTTGCTGTACCCGGCCTCACGCAGCCAGGAGGCCTGACGTTCGTCGCCGCCGAACGGGCTCTCGTCGAGCCGGGTCTCGGTGACCGCGCGGAGACGTGCCATCACCACGGCCGCCTGCTCGGCCCACGCGTAGAGGATGCGGGCGATCTCGTCCACCTCGGCGACGTCGCGGTCGAAGTAGCCCCAGACCAGTGCGCGCCCGGCAGCGCGGTCGTGCACGGTGATCCAGGCCCGTGGCACGTCGTCCGTGCCGACCGCGACGAGCTGGCGTCGGGTCCAGGAGGCCTGGCCGACGATCTCGTTCTCGATCCCGGCGACGTTCACGTGGGCCCCGCCGGTGCCCTGGAGCTCATCGAGGTGGCGCAGGCGTACGAGTGCCTCGACGTCGCCGTACTCGGGCATCCGTGCGCTCCAGTGGGCGGGCAGGTCGGGGATGCCGGGTTCGGGTGGGGGCGTGAGGTGGTCGGGAGTGCTCATCGGGCACCTACTCTTGCACCTTCGGCGGTGGGTCTGTGCGCGGAGCACCTCTCGACCGGGTGGTCGCTCAGAGCAGTAGTCCGTTGCGCCAACGTCCATTCACGTGTGCCTCGATCCGAGCGGCGAGATCACGTACGAACCGGGCGTGACTGGGCTCCCCGAGGCCTTCGGCGATGTTCTCGAACGCGGGCGGGACTGCTTCGGCCAGGTCGCGGTACCGCTGCACCCCGTAGTCGGCGCTGAGGTTCAGGCTACGGGCACACCTCGCGATGTCGGACTCACCGATGTGCGGCAGGTCGTACGTCGAACCGATCTTCAGCGCGCTGCGTGGGAGCTCGGTGCGCAGACCATGTGATTCGATCCGCTCAGTCAGATACGGCAGAGCGGAGGCCAGGTCGTACAACGGAGCCAGCGCGGACTCGGGCCCCGAGTGCAGCACGGAGAAGTTCTTGGCGTGTGCGTCAGTCGCTCCGATGATGACGTTGAAAGCGAGGTAGTCGAAGAACTGGCTGACTGCTGACTCACGGGCCGAAGCGGTCTTGAATCTGGAGAACACCTGCTTGAAGGCGGAGACGCCAGGGCCGCCATCATTCTGGTACTTCGAGGCCGGGGCGACACCCAGTGCCTGGCACACGTCCTCCTGATGGACCCTTCGCCAACCCTTCTCGGTCTTGACACGGTCGTAGCGGGTGGAGACTAGGGCCCGTTCGTCCCCGACTGTCAGCAGAGACGTCGTGGCCGCAGGGATGCGCAGATATCGCGCCGCTCGCTGACAGGCGTACTCGTTGATGTCGTGCAGGTCGAACCCACCGATGGAGGTCTTGAGGATGTGGGTCGTCGGCGTGGAATCCAGCGGCACGCCCCACCGGTCGCCGTCGTGGTGCAGTGCGACCTTGTTCTGCGCCCCGGCAAGGCTCCAGCGGCCATTGCGAAACTCGCGTCCCCAGTCACCCCGGTGAGTTCGCAAGCCGTTCAGGACTGACTCAAGATCGTCGTCGGTGAGCCACTCGATGCTTCCGGTGCGGGCAGCGGAGTCGTCCGCTTCCTCGCCGTCGGGGATCACCTGGATCGCTCCTGCGGCGTCTCTCCCGACGTGGCGCAGGAGAGCGAGTGGGTTGCGTGCAGATACCTGGTACTTGCGACTCCACTCTTCTCGGACCGCGATGTTGTCTGGCAGCAGTCCGTCGAACCAGTTCCTGACATGGCTCGGCTTCTGGTGAGTCACGCGAAGGTCGATAACGAACGACAGAGGGGTTGAGTCGTCTGAGCCTCGGTAGCCGTCGTCGTAGTCGAACGAGACTCGGCCGTTGCCGTCTTGATGCAGGTCGCCAGCGAAGCTGCTGTCGAGGTAGACGCGAAGGTGCTCAGTGATGGTCGTCTTCCTCCTCGTGCAACGACTCGAATACTGAGTCGATCAGGGACCTGGCGCCGTTCTTGGACTCCCGTGGGCTCGCTCGGTCCGCGGTGAGTGAGACGCCCAGAGCCTCGAGCACTGAGAGGACGCGGCCGACCTCCAAGCTCGGGCGTCCCTGTTCGAGGCGGACTAGGAGCTTGCGCCCAACGCCGGCACGCTCAGCGAGCGCCGCCTGGGTGAGGCCCTGCTCGATGCGGTGTTCCTTCACGAGAGCGCCGAGATCGGCAGAGGTGGAGATGTCCATGACGACGTCCTCATGTGTCAGCACTGGGATATCCGTAAATGTATCAGTACTGATACAAAATTGGAAGTGCCCGTGCTGGGACATGGGCTCTCGCCCCGAGCGCCTCAGCCGCCCTGTCCGACATGAGTCCATGTCTCCCGGGTCACGGCAGAGCTGCCGAGATCCCGCGATGCCGTGGGGCGAGAGAATGTCGGCCTGCTGGCGGGCGTCCAGCCCCGTCGTCGTCGCACCGGCGCCGGATCGCTCAGTGAGACGGCCCCACACGCGTCAGTCAGCCTAGCCAGGTCCGGTCGGCCGGCGACTGTCAGTCTGTTCTTGCCGGTTGATGCCTGTTCCGGAAGTCCTGGCCGACGATCTCGTTCTCGATCCCGGCGACGTTCACGTGGGCCCCGCCGGTGCCCTGGAGCTCATCGAGGTGGCGCAGGCGTACGAGTGCCTCGACGTCGCCGTACTCGGGCATCCGTGCGCTCCAGTGGGCGGGCAGGTCGGGGATGCCGGGTTCGGGCGGGGGCGTGAGGTGGTCGGGAGTGCTCATCGGGCACCTACTCTTGCACCTTCGGCGGTGGCCCGGTCCATCCACGGGCGATGGTCCCGCTCAGGCATCGCCCGCGTCGAGGCGGCGCACGCGCCGAACCCCGGCGGTCAGGCGGTACGACGCGTCGATCAGCTCACGGACCTCCGTCCAGTCGGTCTGGTCGTCGAGGCGGAGGCCGACCCAGCCCGACGGGCCGAGGTACATCGGCGTGAAGAATCGTGGGTCCTGCAGCAGCGCCTGACGTTCGTCGGCGGGTGCCAGCACGAGCAGCGATGCGTCGTGGCGGACGTGTCCGCCGGCGGGGAGCTTCTGTGAGCCGCCGTAGTACGCGAAGACCTTGGTCGTGAAGAACGCCGGCTGGCCGTGCGAGACCTTGTCCGCGGCGTCCGGGAACGAGAGGGCGATCCTCCGGACGCGTGCGAGGACCGGGTCATCGTCGTCGAACATCTTCGGGTGCGCCATGGCGCCAGCGTAGGGACTGGCGCCGACGAGTGCGGCGAGGAGATCGCCGGTGGTGCCGGCACATCACCCGGGCGAGGCTAGACGCTGGGCAGGACCGCAAAGGTCGTCGGCTTCTCCAGCAGGTCCGCGATGATCGAGTCGTGGAAGGGGTACTGCTCACGCACCCGGTGGGTCAGCGACGCCGAGACGACGACGTCCTGCGAGCTCGGCTCGTCCGCCAGATCGGCCACGACAGTGCCATCCGGTGCCACGATCATCGATCCCCCACCCAGCTGTGTGCCGAAGTCCTCGCCGCATCCGTTGACACCGACGACCCAGGCCTGGTTCTCGATGGCGCGGGCGACCAGCAGGGCCTTCCAGTGCGCCACCCGCGGCAGTGGCCAGGCGGCCACGACGACGAACGCCTCGCATCCTTGGCGACGCAGGGCGCGAAAGCTCTCCGGGAAGCGAAGGTCGAAGCACGTCAGGATGCCGGTGCTGCCCAGGGGGCTCTCGAACGCCACCAGAGCGGACCCCGGAGTCAGGATCTCGGCCTCACGCGACTGGTAGGCAAAGAGGTGCAGCTTGTCGAAGTGGCGCAGCTCGCCCGCGGGGGAGGCCACGACGGAGCGGTTGTGGTAGGTCTCCCCGCTCGCGAAGGGCGCGCTGCCCCCGAAGACCCAGCAGTCCATGGTCCCGGCGAGCTCGACGACCAGCTGCTCGTAGTCCTCGAAGAGGTCATGGGCGAAGGTCCGGTAGGCGTCGAAGTTGAAGAAGCCGACTGGCCACATCTCTGGCAGGACGAGGACGTTCTGGACGCCCCGCGGGGCATCGGGCGCCGCAGGGTCGGGGAACGGGGCGGCGAGCAGGGCACGCCGCATCGCGGCCATCCGATGTCGTGGCGACTCGCCGAAGGCAACCTGCTGGACCATGCGGATGCGCACCGCTCGCTCCTGCGACCGGGGGTCCGGTCCGTGGTCACGGGGCGCTGTCGGGCCCGACTCAGCAGGCATGCCGCGCTCGCCAGTCGGCCGGATCGACGTCGCGGACGGTCTCGTCGCGGATGTCGGTGATGAACATGTGACCGGGACGGTGCACCATCGCCCCCGCGATGCCGGAGTCCTCGATGATCGTCTGAGGTGTCACGCCACAGGCCCAGTAGACGGGCGTCTCCTCGGCGGTGACCGGGAGCTCGACCCCCCAGTCCGGCGATCGGCCGTCGCGGCAGCCGATGTGCTGCCCGGGCCCGGTCCACACCGGGCCACCGTGCGCCATCGGGTACCGCGCGGTCACCGCGGCCGCAGTGTCCACCTGGGAGTCCTCGATGGCACGCATCGAGACCACCAGACGTCCCCGCAGGCCTCCGGCGGGCTCCAGGTCCCGAGTGGTGCGGTAGATCGGCACCCCACCTCCGGCGGCCACGTGCCGGAGGTGGACGCCGGCCTCGAGCAGCGCACGCTCGGCCGAGAAGCTGCAGCCGATCACGAAGGCGACGAGGTCGTCTCGCCAGTGCTCGAGCAGGTCGGGGACCGATGTCCAGGAGCGCCCGTCGTAGACCATGAAGCCGCCGAGGTCGGTCCTCAGGTCCGCATCCGTGGCACTGACCCGTGGCGAGTACTGCCCAGCGGGCAGGCGTTCGATCAGCGGGAGGGGCTGGTCGTTGAGCCGGCACATCGCCTCGAAGTCGTCGGCGACCCCGGTGGGCAGGAAAGCCAGGTTGGCCTGGATGTACCCGGTGCACAGTCCCGAGGTGGGGCGGCACAGCTCAGCGGACCGGAACATGGCCCTCGCCCGGGCGGGGGTCAGGTCGGCGAGGTCTTCCTCAGGCACCGGAGGGCGCCTCCTGCTTGGCGAAGAACCGTGCCACCACGTCGTCGTCGGGATCCGAGCGTTGCGCGAGGCTGCCGACGAGCAGGCCGAGCACCGACAGACCCAGACCGAAGTAGATCTGGTGGAACGGCAAGGTCGCGTTGCCGAGCTCGACCGCCGAGAGTGCGACGAAGTAGCCGAGGAAGCCGCCGACGCTGCTGAGGAGGGCGCCCAGGCGGCTGACCCAGCGGAAGAAGATCGAGCTGTAGAGCGGTACCAGCAACGCCGAGGAGAGGGTACCCAGCCAGATGTTGAGCAGGATCGTGATGAACCCGGCATCGGCCACGATGAAGAGCACGGCTCCGGTGGTGCACAGGACGCCGATCACGGCCGTCGTCGAGCGGGCGAGGGTGTGCTTGGCCTCGTCCGACATCGTCGGCCTGGCCACCCCGGCCACGTCGTTGGTGAAGTTGACGCCGATGAGGTGCAGGGCCGAGTCGACCGTCGACTGGACGGCGCAGATGATGCCGATCACGATGAGCGCCCCCAGGAGGCCGCCGTTCTGCAGGCCGAACTGGATGATCGCCGAGTCCCCGAGGTTCTCGGTGCCCACGGAGCGGGGCATGACGATGCCGAGGATGGCGATCATGAAGTAGACCAGGCCTGCGACCAGGGCGCCGATGCCGACCATCTGTCGGGCCGTGGCCTCGCTGCGTGCTGAGAAGAAGCGGTGCAGGTAGTAGGGCTGGGCGGCGACGCCGCCGAACGCGACGAGCACGAGCGCGACCATGTCGGCCGTGGTCGGGGTGCTGCCCTGGAGCATCGTCTGAAGGTTCTCCGGGACGTCGAAGGCCGAGGCACCGTTCTGCACCAGTGCCACGACGAAGGCGGTGGCCACGGCCAGGACGATGAGGCAGCCCTGGATCAAGTCGGTGCGCACCACCGAGACCAGGCCGCCGAGCACGGTGTAGACGATCAGCACGGTGGCCAGCAGGATCACGCCGACGACCTGGTTGATGCCGATGACCACGGAGAGCACGAGACTGCCGGCGACGAGCTGGGTCATGACGCTGAAGGAGAAGGCCACCACAGTGACCAGCGCGGAGAAGACTCGCAGGGAGGTGCCGCCGAAGCGCGCCTCGAAGTAGGACGGGACGGATCGCAGACCGAGCCGCCTCATCCTTCCGGCGATCAGGCACAGTGCCAGCCAGCCCAGGGCGAATCCCCAGAAGTACGTCGGGAATATCGACGCTCCGCTGAGGGAGGTGTAGCCGACGAACCCGACGACGGTGGCCGAGGAGATGTAGGTGGCGAAGAACGTGCCGACCGAGAGCGGGAGACCCACGTCCCGGTCCGCGACCGTGTAGGAGTCGTAGCTGCCCTTCTTGGCCCCCCACACGCCGATCAGGAGCACGACGACGAAGTAGCCGACGATGACCGTCAGGTATCCGAGGTGCATGTCAGCGCTCCTCCGGGGTCGCCGAGGACGGTCGGCCCTCGTCGTTGGAGGTGGCGGCGTCCCGGGCGTTCAGGGTTGCGGCGCAGATGAACGGAAGTACTGCGAGAACGGCGAAGATGGACATTCCAAGCCAAAACATCCGGGTTCCTCTCGTGCGGGTGGGGGTGGGACCCAGGTCGACACGGTGCGACCTGGGAGCTGCTCACGTGATGCTCGCGACCATGTGGTGGACGTCGTAGGACTGGCTGATGACGTCGCCGTCCGGACGGTGCATCGAGACCTCCCACCGGTCGGCGAACTGGTGGTCGGGCTCGATCATGGGCAGGGTGCCGCCGAGGATGACGACACCGGGCTGGAGTCGCCCGGACTCGCGGAGTCGGTCCTTCCACTCCAGCGGGCTGATCAGGTCGCCGATCGTGCCTTCCTGCAGCACGGTCCACCCACCGTCGTGCAGGACCTGGGACCGCAGGACGATGTCGTCGATGTCGGCTGAGACGTCCTCGAGTCGCCATGCCCTGTCCGCGAGGACGTTCGGGGAGATCTGCTTGGCGCAGGTGACGTCGTACGCCTCGAGCGCGCGATCGGTGTGGTCGCTGGCCACGGTGAGCAGGTCGGGGTGCTGGGTCCCTCCGAGGATCAGCGCCCACTCCACCTCACCGGAGGTGCGTGGGTGCCCCACCTCCACCCGGGTCGTCTGCAGGTTCATGTACGAGGGGATGCTGAACAGGGTGGGAATGGTGTCGGGAGCGCCGATGCCCTGCTCGGCGAGCTCGGCGATGTGCGCCTGCACCGACTGCTGGTCCCGCCCGGTGTATCCGGCGTTGTAGCCGGCCACGACAGGACAGGTGAGTGTCGTGCCGGCCACGTCGAAGGACAGTTCTGAGCTCACGGGGCGCTCCTGACGCTGGGTCGTCTGGTCGAGGGGTGACGCGGTGTGCCCGGTCGGGCGCGTGTCAGTGCTTGCAGGTCAGCCGAGGGTGGTCGTGCCGGAGTGGGCGATCATCTGGACTGATCGCTTGACCGTAGACGGATCGTCTGATGATCGCAAGGCCTTTAACCAACTTGTTACGCGCGTCGACGCTGCTTCGTCTGACCTTCGATCTCGCTGTAGCGCTGGAGGAGCGCGGCCTCGGCGTCCCGCAGGTAGGACTCCAGGAGCTGGACGGCCTGGTCGACCTCGCCGGAGCGGATCCGTTCTGCGAGCTCCTGGTGGCGCTCCAGGAAGGGCGCGTGGAAAGACATGGGATCGCTCATGTAGGCGTAGGAGAGGCGGAACTCGGCGAGCACCTGGCTCATCAGCGTGTTCAGGCGCGCGCTGCCGGCGAGTGCCACCAGCTGCTCGTGGAACCTGATGCTGGCGGCGGCGACGGCGTGCCAGTTGCCCTCGTCGGCGGCGGCACGTCCCTCGACGATGGGCTGGGTGAGGTCGCGCAGCTGCTGGGGCTGGAGTGTGACGACCTCCCGGAGCGCGCCGCACTCCATGACCCGGCGCACTGCGTAGAGGTCTGAGATGTCGCCCCGCGAGAGCTCGCGGACGAAGAAGCCGCGACTGAGCTGGTGCACCAGCAGGCGCTCTCGGATCAAGAGCTGGAACCCCTCGCGGAGCGAGCTGCGCGACACGCCGAGCTCGGCACGCACCCGCTCCTCGGGCAGTCGGACGCCGGGCGTGAGCGAGCCTTCGACGATCTGGCTGCGGATCGACCCCGCGACCTTCGTCGCGGCGCCAGCCGCTCCGGCCGGGCGTGAGGATGCTTGTGCGGAGGGGCTCATGATGAGCCCACTCTAGAGAGGTCGCTGTGTCGGCCGTCACCTGGCGGGCGGTGGAGCTCGGATGGAGGCGATCATCCGGCGATCGGTCATGACAAATCGTCGGACGATCTGTAAGGTCGGTGTCACGGCTCGGCATCGCCGCCGGGTTGTTGACCTGCACGAGAGAGGCGATCGATGGCACAGTCCGAAGAGCTGCGGGTCGGGATCGACATCGGTGGCACCTTCACCGACCTGTCCGTCCTGGACCAGCACGGCATCGTGGCCGTGGGCAAGACCTTGACGACGCACGGTGAGCCGGCCGCTGCCGTGGCCTCGGTGCTCGCGGACACGCTCCGCTCCCACGACCTGCGCGCCTCGGACGTGAGAAGCGTCGTGCACGGCACGACCCTGGTGACGAATGCCCTCATCGAACGCCGCGGCGCGAAGACGGCCCTCCTGACGACGGAGGGCTTCCGAGACGTGATCGAGATGGGTCGTGAGCACCGCTACGAGCTCTACGACCTCGACCTGGAGCTGCCCCGCCCCCTCGTCCCCCGGTACCTGCGGGTCGGGATCGGCGAACGGATCCTCGCCGACGGCACGGTCGAGACGCCGGTGGACCTGGAGCAGGTGCAGAAGGTGGCCACCGAGCTGGTGGACGACGGAGTCGAGGCGGTGGCTCTCTGCTTCCTGCACAGTCACGTCAACGGCGAGCACGAGGAGCGGGCTCGCGACGCGATCGCCGAGGTCGCTCCCGGCCTGCGGGTGGCACTGTCCAGCGAGATCAACCCTGAGATCAGGGAGTATGAGCGCTTCAGCACCACCGTGGCGAACGTCTACGTCCAACGCGTGGTGGAGGACTACCTCGAGGACCTGCGGCACCGGTTGCGCGACGTCGGGCTTCGCCACGACCTGCTCATCATGCTCTCCAACGGCGGGGTGACGTCGGTCGACGTCGCGCGGAGCCACCCGATCCGCATGCTGGAGTCCGGCCCTGCCGGAGGGGCGCTCGGCGCCGTCTCGTTCGCCAGGACGGCCGGCAAGAGCGACCTCATGGCCTTCGACATGGGTGGCACCACGGCGAAGCTCTGCCTCATCGAGGACGATCGCCCGCTCGTGACGCACACGTTCGAGGTCAGCCGTGTCTACCGGTTGCGCGCGGGGTCCGGCCTGCCCGTGCGTGCTCCGGTCATCGACATGATCGAGATCGGGGCCGGCGGCGGGTCCATCGCGCGCGTCGACTCACTGGGCTTGATCACCATCGGCCCCGACTCCGCCGGGTCCGAGCCCGGGCCGGCGAGCTACGGGCGGGGAGGCACCCACTGCACCGTCACCGACGCCGACGTCGTCCTGGGCTACCTGGACCCCGATGCCTTCCTCGGCGGCTCCATGTCCCTCGATGCCGAGGCCGCCGCTCACGCGATCGACGTACAGGTCGCCCAGCCCCTGGGCATCAGTCGCGCGGAGGCGGCGTGGGGGATCCATGCCACCGTGAACGAGAACATGGCCAACGCGGCACGCGTGCATGCGATCGAGCGAGGGGTCGACCCGGCTCGTCTCCCGCTGTTCGTCTCGGGTGGGAACGGCCCTCTGCACGGGCCCGGTGTGGCACGGGCCCTCGGCGCACCGGCGCTGCTCGCCCCGCCCGCCGCAGGGGTGCTGAGCACCTTGGGCTTCCTGTCGGCGGCGACGTCGATCGACGTGGTGCGCTCCGCCCACACGACGCTCGACGACATCGACGACAGCGGCATCCGGGCGCTCTTCGACGCCCTGGAGGCCGAGGGTGCTGAGCTGCTCGTCGACGCGGGCGTCCACCCTGGCGAGATCCGCCACGAGCGTAGCGTCGAGATGCGCTTCGTCGGACAGGGCAACGAGGTCGAGGTGTCGACGCCGGCTCCCGGCCGGTCCTGGAAGAGCGATGTCCTGGCCGCCTTCGCCCGCGAGTACGAGCGGAAGTTCGGTGACGTGGCGCCCTCGGGGGTCGGCATCGAGATCCTCACCTGGCGAGTCCGCTCCAGCGGCCCGGAACCCGAGGCGAGGCTCCGTCTCCGTCCCACCGGAGGTGGCGCCGAGTCGCTCAAGGGGCAGCGGCAGGCCTACTTCCCCGGAGCGGGTGGCTACGTCACCACACCAGTGCACGACCGGGCGGCGCTCGCCCCCGGTACCCGGCTGAACGGTCCGGTGATCGTCGAGGAACGGGAGTCGACCCTCGTGGTTCCTCCCGAGGCTCGCTGCGTCGTGGCCGAGGACCGGAGCATCATCGTCGATCTCGAGCAGGAGAGCGCATCATGAGCCGTTCGACTCCGTCCGTGCCCCCTGAGGGCGTCGACCCGATCGTGGTGGGACTCGTCTCCAACCGGCTCCACTCCATGCTCAACGAGCAGCAGACGGCCCTCGTCAACACGGCATTCAGCCCGGTGGTCCGCGAGTCCTACGACCTGGCCTGCGCCGTGTTTGACTCACGCGGCTCCATGATCGGCCAGTCCTCGGGGGGGACGCCCGGTCACATCAACGCGCTCGCGACAGGCATGCGGCACATCGCCTCGCGGTTCAGTGCCGACTCCCTGGCCGAGGGTGACGTCCTCATCACCAACGACCCCTGGATGACGGCGGGCCAGATCAACGACATCACCGTCGCCACCCCTGTGTTCCGCGACGGCAGGACCGTCGCCTGGTTCGCGAGCTGCTGCCACTCGCCGGACATCGGCGGACGGATCCTCTCGGCCGCCGCGACCGAGGTGTTCGAGGAGGGCCTGCGCCTGCCGATCATGAAGCTGCGTTCGGCCGACGGACCCGATGAGGTCCTGGAGGAGCTCATCCGAGCCAACGTCCGGACCCCGAACGAGACGATGGGCGACATCTACGCCCAGGTCGCGGCCAACCAGGTGGGTGCGCGCAGCCTGCTGCGGCTGATGGACGAGTTCGGGCTCGACAGCATCGATGCGGTCGCCGCGGAGATCATGGACCGATCCGAGGGGGCGCTGCGGCAGGCGATCGGCCAGCTGGCCGACGGCACCTACCACGCGTCGATGGAGTGCGACGGCTTCGGTGGTGAGCCCCTGGCCCTCGAGGTCGCCGTGACGATCCACGGCGAGTCGATCGAGGTGGACTACGCCGGTTCGTCGCCGCAGTCACCGTTCGGCGTGAACGTGGTCCTGAACTACACCCGCGCCTACACGTCGTTCGCGATCAAGGCAGCCCTGGCTCCAGAGGTGCCACACAATGCCGGCTCCTTCCGCCCGGTGCACATCACCGCACCGGAGGGGTCGGTGCTCAACTGCCTCGACCCGGCCCCGGTGGCCTCGCGTCACCTCGTGGGGCACTTCCTGCCGAGCCTGGTCTTCGAGGCGCTGCGCCCCGCGGTACCGGGAGGACTGCCGGCCACGAGCGCGGACGCGCTGTGGATGACCGTGTGGCGGGGGGCAGCCATCGGGGAGGAGGCACCGTTCACCCTCACCGTGTTCGGGGCGGGTGGCAGCGGAGGTCGGCCCGGCAAGGACGGCCTGTCCACCACCGGCTTCCCGACCGGCGTGCGAGCGGCCCCGACCGAGGTGCTCGAGACACTCACCCCGTTGGTGCAGACCCAGCGTGAGCTGCTCACCGACTCAGGCGGTCCCGGACGGTTCCGCGGTGGCCTGGGACAGCAGCTCCAGGTGCGCCGGCGCGGAGGGCACGGCTGGTCGGTGAACGCCAACATCGACCGGGTCCACCATCCGGCACCAGGGGCACTCGGTGGTGCCGCAGGTGACGCCGGCAGCTTCGTGGACGCTGCGACGGAGGAGCCGCTGCCCCGCAAGTCGCTGGTCCGGCTCGACGCGCAGACCCAGGTGGAGTTCCGCTTCCCGGGCGGCGGAGGCTACGCCGACCCACGGCAGCGGCCGGTGGAGGACGTGGTCGATGACGTGGTCAACGGCTACGTGTCGCTGGAGGCCGCGCGCCAGGAGTACGGCGTCGCCGTGCAGTACGTCGGTCCGCCCGAGGCGACGATCCGCCCGCCGGAGCACTTCCGGGTGCAGCAGGAGGAGACCGAGCGTCTGCGCGCCGAGCGTCGCTGACGTCGACCGACGGCCCAGCAGGAGAGAAGAGGAAGGATCATCATGACGTTCCAGTCAGCGACACGGCTGAGGGCTCGGTTCGCCCGGGGCCTGTCACAGATGTACGGCGAGGAGGTGCCGGCCTACACCACGCTGGTCGACGTCTCCGCTGCCGTGAACGAGGACGTCGTGGGCCGCCGCGGGGCGGCGGGGGAGCGGCTCGGCAGCATCGAGCGGGTCACCGCGGAGCGCCACGGCGCGATCCGGGTCGGCTCGGCCCAGGAGATGGCGCAGGTGGCGCGGGTCTTCGCCGCCTTCGGCATGCATCCGGTGGGCTTCTACGACCTCCGGGACGCCTCCACGTCCTCGGTGCCGGTGGTCTCGACCGCCTTCCGCCCCACCGACCCCGACGAGCTGGCGGCGAACCCGTTCCGGGTCTTCACCTCGATGCTGACGGCCGACGATCCGCGCTTCTTCGATGCCGAGCTCCGGCAGCAGCTGCAGGACTTCATCGGCGCTCGTACCCTCTTCTCGCCGGAGCTGCTGGCGTTGTCGGACCAGGCCATCGAGCACGGCGGCCTGCAGGAGCCCGACGCCGATCGGCTCGTGCAGCTGGCCACGCAGGCCTTCGAGCTCTCCGACGACCCGGTCGATCACGCGTGGTACCGACGGCTCGAGGACGTCTCGGCAGTGGCGGCGGACATCGGTGGCGTGGCCTCGACCCACATCAACCACCTCACCCCCAGGGTGCTGGACATCGACGACCTCTACGCGCGCATGCAGGCCCGCGGGATCGTGATGATCGATGAGATCCAGGGTCCGCCCCGGTGGGACGGCCCGGACGTGCTGCTGCGGCAGACGTCCTTTCGAGCCCTCGCCGAGGCGCGGACCTTCCGGTTCGAGGACGGCACGGTGGGGCCGTCGGACCTGCGGGTGCGGTTCGGGGAGGTCGAGCAGCGCGGCATCGCCCTCACGCCGGCTGGCCGGGAGCTCTACGACTTCATGGTCTCGGTGACCGATCGCCGGCTGGCCGCGGGGGAGGGCGGTGGCGTCCGGGCCGAGGTCGCCCGCACGGTGTGGGAGGAGAACCTGCCACGGACCGAGAAGGAGCTGGCGCTGCAGGCCCTGGCGTACTTCACCTTCACCCTCGACGAGCAGGTCTGGGCCGAGGTGGGCTCGTCCTTCCCCGGTCCGCGGGTGAGCCTCACCGAGCTCGTCGAGGCCGGTGCGGCCGTACCGGAGCCGATCGTCTACGAGGACTTTCTGCCACGCTCGGCGGCCGGGATCTTCCAGTCCAACCTCACCGACGAGGGATCTCGCGACGATGCTCAGCGCGGCATCGAGTACGACCTTGCGGCGATGTCGCGGATCGTGGGCCGGACGGTCGCCGACCCCCACGACCTCTACCAGCGTCAGCAGGACGACTCCATCGCCGCGCTCTCGGCGCGCCTGGGCCTCACGATCACCTCCTGAGGCCCACCTGCGGCAGTCGCCGCGCCCCACCCTGCCACCACCGTCTCCCTTCCCCCGACCTCAAGGAGCTGTTGTCGTTGTCCAGCCTGTTCGACCTCATGGACCAGTGGGGCCCGGAGAAGGTCGTCGCCGTCAGCGACAGCAGGACGGGGATGAAGGGCGTGCTGGTCATCGACAACACGTCGCGGGGCGTCGGCAAAGGGGGAACGCGGATGCAGCCCACGGTGGACGTCGAGGAGATCGCCCGTCTGGCGCGGGTGATGACCTGGAAGTGGGCCGGGGTGGACCTGTTCCACGGTGGTGCCAAGGCCGGCATCCAGGCCGATCCGGCGTCCCCGTACAAGGAGGAGATTCTTCGCTCGTTCGTGCGCAAGCTCTCCGGCGAGGTGCCGGCGGAGTATGTCCTGGGCCTGGACATGGGCCTGACCGAGGACGACGCGGCGATCATCAATGACGAGCTCGGCGATCGCGGTGCCGCCGTCGGCACTCCGTACGCGCTCGGCGGGGTGCCCTACGACCAGCTGGGGGTCACGGGCTTCGGTGTGGCCGAGGCGGTCGATGAGGCCGCCACCGGCCAGGGCCTGCAGGGCTCGCGGGTGGCGATCCAGGGGTTCGGGGCCGTCGGGCACGCAGCGGCGGCCCGCCTCGATGAGCTGGGCTACCAGGTGGTGGCGGTCTCGACGGCCGCCGGCGCCATCGCCGACCCGGCCGGTCTGGACGTGCCGGCGCTCCTGAGCCGCCGGTACGAGGTCGGCGACGACGTGGTCGCCGACTTTCCGCAGCTTCGCATCGAGCCGGGGCAGGAGCTGTACGTCGACGCTGAGATCGTCGTCCCGGCGGCGCTGCACGACGTCATCGACGCCCGTGGAGCCGGCGCGCTCCGCGCGCAGCTGGTCGTCGAGGGTGCCAACCTGCCGACGAGCCCGCAGGCGCAGGAGGTCCTGCGCGAGCGTGGGGTGAGCGTGGTCCCGGACTTCGTGGCCAACGCCGGGGGCGTCGTGAGCGCTGCCTTTGCGATGGAGGCCCGCTACTCACCCTTCCGGCCGGAGACGGACGCCATCTTCGCCACGGTGTCTGAGAGGCTCCGCGCCAACACCACCGAGGTCCTGCAGGAGGCGCGGTCGCGGTCGGTCACGACCCACCAGGCCGCACGTGCCTTGGCGCAGGACCGGGTGCGCGAGGCCATGCGGCTGCGGGGCAGGTCCCTGCCCCGCTGACGCGCGCTGGCCCCTCCGGACGGCAGGGCAGACGTCTGCCGGTGAGCCCAATCCCGGCGACCGTCGTTCACTCCGACCGTGGAGCCCCTACGCCTGGGCCTTCGGGCAACCACTGCCCTCACCGGGTCGGGTTCCCCGGCACGAACCAGTCCGCCGCGGCCTCACGGTCGATCCAGACCGGGACTATCAGCCCCCGAACATGAGAACACCCGAACCTGCCTCTGCAGGTTCGGGTGTCCGCGATGTCCTGAGACACCACAGGGCACCCCCGGCAGGATTCGAACCTGCGCTCCCGCCTCCGGAGGGCGGTGCTCTATCCCCTGAGCTACGGGGGCCCGGCAGCTTCGCGGACTCGTCGGTGCGAGTTCGTGAAACTCCGGTGTGAGCCTACCTCACGGCCGCTACGGTGAGGTCCGTGCCCACTGTCCTGGTGGTCGACGACACGGCGTCGATCCGCTTCCTCATCCGGACCAACCTCGAGCTCGCCGGGTTCGAGGTCGGAGAGGCCGTCGACGGCCTGGACTGCCTGGAACGACTGCGAGCCGATGCGACCTCCGGGACGCTCCCGGACGCCGTCACGGTCGATGAGATGATGCCGCGCCAGGGCGGCGCCGAGACGGTGGCGGCGATCCGCTCCGACCCCGCGTTGCAGGAGCTCGCGATCGTCATGGTCACCACGCAGAACCTGCCGGCCGACATCAAGCGGGGCCTCGAGGCGGGAGCCGACGCCTACCTCACCAAGCCGTTCGACCCCGATGACCTCATCACGACCATCGGCACGGCGATCGACGCCCGGGCGCACTGACGGTGAGACCGTCGTCAGGGCCCGCGGCCGCGTGCGGGGAAGCGGCGCCGGTCTCGGTAGGCTGACGCGGTGACTCCCGAGCAGCTCTCCACCGCCATTGTCGACGCCTTGCAACGCCTCGTCGACGACGGGTGCCTCAGCCTGGCCGATGGCGTGCCTGACACGGTGCGGGTGGAGCGACCCAAGGTGCGTGAGCACGGCGACTACGCCACCAACATCGCGCTGCAGCTGGCCAAGCGGGCCGGCGTCAACCCGCGGGACCTCGCCACCCAGCTCGCCGAGTTGCTCCAGGAGGGCGACGGTGTCGCGAGCGCCGAGGTCGCCGGTCCCGGATTCCTCAACCTGCGGGTCGCCGCGGGTGCCCAGGGCGCGCTGGCCGGACAGGTTCTCGCCGCCGGTCAGGCGTACGGTCGCACCGAGACCGGCGCGGGCCGGCGGCTCAACCTGGAGTTCATCAGCGCCAACCCCACCGGCCCCCTGCACCTCGGGCACACTCGCTGGGCTGCCGTCGGCGACGCCCTCGCGCGCGTCATCGAGGCCACCGGGACCGACGTCGCCCGCGAGTTCTACATCAACGACCGCGGCAACCAGATGGACACCTTCGGGGCCTCGCTGGCCGCGCGGGCAGGCGGTCAGGCGCCCCCGGAGGACGGCTACCAGGGCGCCTATGTCGCCGACCTCGCCCAGCGGGTCGTCGAGGCCGATCCCGGCATCCTCGACCTCCCCGACGACGAGCAGAAGGTCGCCTTCCGCGAGCAGGGCTATGCGCTGCAGCTGGCCGAGCAGCGCGCCGAGCTGGGCGAGCTGCGCACCCACTTCGACGTGTGGTTCTCCGAGCGTTCGCTGCACGAGTCCGACGCCGTCGAGCGTGGCTTCGACAAGCTGCGTGAGCAGGGCCGGCTCTATGAGTCCGACGGCGCACTGTGGATGCGCACCACCGACTTCGGCGACGACAAGGACCGCGTCCTGCGCAAGTCCGACGGATCCCTCACCTACTTCGCCTCCGACACGGCGTACTACGTCGACAAGCGGGGACGCGGGTTCGATCCCTGCCTGTACCTGCTCGGCGCGGACCACCACGGCTACGTCGGACGGCTGCGCGCCATGGCCGCATGCGTCGGCGACACCCCAGGCGAGCAGATCGAGGTGCTCATCGGTCAGCTCGTCAAGATCCTCAAGGACGGCGAGGAGCTCAAGCTCTCCAAGCGTGCCGGCACCATCGTCTCGCTGCGCGAGCTCATCGACCTCATCGGCGTCGATGCCCTGCGGTACACGCTCATCCGCTACCCCGTGGACTCACCACTCACGCTCGATGTCGCCGAGATGACGGCCAAGAGCAACGACAACCCCGTCTACTACGTCCAGTACGCGCACGCCCGGCTGTCCTCCATCCTGCGCGGCGCCGCCGACCTCGGTATCACCGTCGCCCCCGACTCCTACGACGCCGGGCAGCTGGCCACCGAGCGTGAGGGTGACCTGCTGCGCGCCCTGGCGGAGTACCCGCGCGTCGTGGCCCGCTCGGCCGAGCTGCGCGAGCCCCACCGCGTCGCCCGCTACCTGGAGGACACCGCGTCGGCCTTCCACAAGTTCTACGACACCTGCCGGGTGCTGCCGCGGGGAGATGAGGACCCGAGCGATGCGCATCGGGCGCGGCTCGTGCTGGTGGCCGCCACCCGCCAGGTGATCGCCAACGGCCTCGACCTGCTCGGCGTCGCCGCGCCGGAGCGGATGTGACCCATGAGTACTGGGCGGATGTGACCCATGAGTACCGAGAGGATGTGAGCGTATGAGGTCCCACGAGGCCGGTGCCCTGCACGGGCAGGCCGGTGACAGAGGCCCGGCCTGGCTGCGGCTGCCCGATGACCCCGACGCGCTCGTCGAGCCCTTGTGGTCCTCCGGAGTCGCCAAGAGTGACGGCGTGCTGTCCGTCGCGGGCGTCACCGCCCCAGAGCTGGCGCAGGAGTTCGGCACACCGTTGTACGTCGTGGACGAGGGGGACTTCCGCGGCCGTGCCCGCGCGTTCGCCGAGGCCTTCCCCGACGCCGACATCTACTACGCCGGCAAGGCCTTCCTGTGCGTCGCCACCGCACGCTGGGTGGCCGAGGAGGGCCTGAGCCTCGACGTCTGCACCGGGGGAGAGCTGGCCGTGGCGCTGCGCGCGGAGTTCCCACCCGGACGCATCGGTCTGCACGGCAACAACAAGTCCGTCGCGGAGCTGCGACGGGCGCTGGAGGTCGGCGTCGGACGGATCATCGTCGACAGTGTCGAGGAGATCGAGCGTCTGGACGCGCTCACCGCCGAGCTCGGCGTGGATGCGCAGGTCATGGTCCGCGTCACCGCAGGCGTCGAGGCCCATACGCACGAGTACATCTCCACCTCCCACGAGGACCAGAAGTTCGGCTTCTCCATCGCCGACGGTGCAGCGCTCGACGCGGTGCGTCGGGTGGCTGCCGCACCACGGCTGAGGCTGCTCGGCCTGCACTCGCACATCGGCTCCCAGATCTTCGTCACCGACGGGTTCGAGGTCGCGGCCCGACGCGTCCTGCGGCTGCACGCGCAGATCGCCGACGAGCTGGGCCTCGCGCCACCGGAGCTGGACCTCGGTGGCGGGTTCGGCATCGCGTACACGACGCAGGACCACCCCTCCACCCCCGCCGACCTGGCCCGGGAGCTGCTCAAGATCGTCGACGACGAGTGCGCCGCCCTGGGGGTCGAGGTGCCCAAGCTGTCGCTGGAGCCCGGTCGCGCGATCGCCGGCCCGTCCACCTTCACCCTGTACGAGGTCGGCACCGTCAAGGAAGTCCGCCTCGACGGCAACGCCTCGCGCCGGTACGTCTCGGTCGACGGCGGCATGAGCGACAACATCCGTCCCGCCCTCTACAGCGCCGACTACTCCTGCACCCTCGCCTCGCGGGGGTCGGACGTCCCGCCGGTGCTGAGCCGCGTGGTGGGCAAGCACTGCGAGTCCGGGGACATCGTCGTCAAGGACGAGTACCTGCCTGCCGACGTCACCGCCGACGACCTGCTGGCCGTCCCCGGCACCGGCGCCTACTGCCGGTCCCTGGCCAGCAACTACAACCACGTGCCGCGCGCCGCGGTGGTGGCCGTGCGCGACGGTGAGGCGCGGGTCATCGTGCGGCGCGAGACCGAGGACGACCTGCTGGCCCTCGACCTGGGCTGAGTGGCGGACCGGTTGACCTCAACGTTGGTTGAGGTTGTTGGCTGGAGCCTCAGCACACCAGCGGAGGAGTCAGTATGCGCGCCATCATCCAGGAGCAGACCGGTGGACCCGAGGTCCTCACCCTGCGACAGACCGACGACCTGACCCCGGGTCCCGGGCAGGTCCGGATCTCGGTCGAGGTCGCCGGGGTCCACCTCGTCGACACCGTCATCCGTTCCGGCGCCTGGGGTGAGGTGGACCTGCCGATGACCCCGGGCCGTGAGGTCGCCGGACGGATCGACATGCTCGGTGACGACGTCGACCAGGCATGGCTCGGGCGTCAGGTGGTCGTCCACCTCGGCCTCGCCAGCGGTGGGTACGCCGAGCAGGCCGTCACCGACGTCGCGAGGGTGCACGTCGTGCCCGAGGGCCTGGACCCGGCGACGGCCGTCGCCGCGATCGGCACCGGCCGGACTGCTGTGCTGGTGCTCGACGCCGGACCCGTCGGCCCTGAGGACCGGGTCGTCGTCACCGCCGCCTCCGGGGGGCTCGGGGTCCTGCTCACTCGTGCGGCACTCGGTGCCGGGGCCTCAGTGGTCGGACTCGCGAACGGGCCCGCCAAGGCCGAGGTCGTCGCCGGGCTGGGAGCCAGGGTCGTCGACGTCACCGAGCCAGGGTGGGCGGCGCAGGTGGGCGAGGCCGTCGGCACACCGACGCTGGCCTACGACGGAGTCGGTGGTGATGTCCGCGAGACGTTGCTCGGGCTGATCGACCCGCACGGTGTCCTCGTGGACTACACGGGGGCCGAGGTCACCGAGCGCCCCGCCGGGTCCCCGGAGGTCAGGCCGGTCCTCGGGCCCGACTGGCAGACCCGACGTGGGGGCCTGCGGCGCACGGAGACCGAGGCGCTCGAGCGGGCCGCCGACGGCTCGCGGCTCCCGCTCGTCGGATCGACGTTCCCGCTCGCGGACGCCGCGGCCGCCCACCGCGCCCTCGAGGCACGCGAGACCCATGGCAAGGTCGTCCTGCTGACGTGACTCCGGTGCGGTGCGGGCTGTGTCATCGGAGGCCGCGGTGCGGGCTGTGTCATCGGAGGCCGCGGTGCGGGCTGTGTCATCGGAGGCCGCGGTGCGGGCTGTGTCATCGGAGGCCGCGGTGCGGGCTGTGTCATCGAAGGCCGCGGTGCGGCCCGGGACCGAGGTCGGCCATACGGTCCTCGTCGTTGTAGATCACGCAGCTGGTGAGTGACAGGCAGCCGCAGCCGATGCAGCCGTCGAGGTTGTCCCGCAGGTTCTGCAGCCGAGAGATCCGGTCGTCGAGGTCCTCGCGCCAGGTCGCCGTGAGGCGGGCCCAGTCCTGCGAGGTCGGGGTCCGGCCCGCCGGGAGCGTCGCGAGTGCATCGGCGATCGCGCTCAACGGGATGCCCAGTCGTTGCGAGAACTGGATGAACGCGAGCCGGCGCAGCACGTCTCGGTGGTACCGACGCTGGTTGCCGCTCGTGCGACGACTCTCGATCAGCCCCTCGCGCTCGTAGAAGTGCAACGCCGAGACGGCCACCCCGGAACGGCGCGACACCTCGCCCGGGGTCAGCTCGCGATGTCGCAGGTCAGCGTTCGACATACCTCAACTATAGATGAGGTCTGGGTGCCTGTCGGTGGCTCGGGCAACCAGGTGAGTCAGGCGACGCAGTAGGTGGCGGCACCAGGACCGTCGCCCTGCTCCTGCGCTGCCTCCTCGCCGTCGAGCTCGATCCGGCACCGGGCGAACGTCGCCGTCGGCGCCGACTGGACCCACACCTGCAGGTAGGGGCCCGCACCCCTCAGCACCACGTCGACCGAGATCTCCCCACCCTCGTCGGAGGTCTTGCGTTCCTCGACGCCCTCGTGGTCGAGGTAGGTGAAGCCGAACGCGGCGTCGGAGGACACCGTGATCGTCGCCAGCACCTGACGCCGGGAGTCCTGTGTCGACACACCAGCCGGGTCGGCGCTGCCCGCGACGACGGGGCGTTGCCACGCGGCACGGACGTCGTAGACGGCGAACCCGACCGCACCGACGACGAGGACGGCCGCGGTCACGACACCGATGCGCCACCGCTTGGCACGCTGCCCACGACTCGTCCGACCGCTGCTTCTCACGGTGCACACCCTAGGTCCCGAGCGTCGATGAGTCTCAGGTTCCACCCGTGGGTCCGCCCGGCTGACCGCACGCCGATACGCTACCTCGGGTGAGCCCCTCCATCGATGCGTCCGAACGACCACTGCGCGTCGCCCTGCTCGGCTGCGGCGTCGTCGGCAGCGAGGTGGCCCGTCTGCTCACGCGCGACGCCCCGGAGCTGGCGCGCCGTGTGGGCGCGCCGCTGGAGCTCGCCGGCATCGCGGTGCGTCGGCCCGGGCGCGAGCGCGACCTCGACCTCCCCGAAGATCTCTTCACCACGGACGCCCACGCTCTCGTGACACGAGGCGACATCGACGTCGTCGTCGAGGTGATCGGCGGCATCGAGCCCGCCCGCGAGCTCATCCTCGCCGCGCTCGAGAACGGCGCCTCGGTGGTCACCGCCAACAAGGCACTGCTCGCCGAGGACGGTGGCCAGCTCTTCGAGGCCGCGGCCAAGGCCGAGCGCGACATCGCCTTCGAGGCCGCGGTGGCCGGCGCCATCCCGATCGTGCGTCCCCTCCTGGAGTCGCTCGCCGGTGACGCGATCCACCGCGTGCTCGGCATCGTCAACGGCACCACCAACTTCATCCTGGACGCCATGACCACCCACGGCTCCGGGTTCGCCGAGGTGCTCGAGGAGGCACAGCGGCTCGGGTACGCCGAGGCCGACCCGACCGCCGACATCGAGGGCTTCGACGCCGCCTCCAAGGCCGCGATCCTCGCCTCGCTGTCCTTCCACACCCGCGTCGTCATCGGGGACGTCCACCGCGAGGGCATCACCGACGTCACCGCCGCCGACATCCGCTCGGCCGAGGAGATGGGCTGCGTCGTCAAGCAGCTGGCCATCTGCGAGAAGATCGAGACGCCCGACGGACCCGCGGTCTCCGCGCGCGTGCATCCGGCGATGATCCCCGAGTCACACCCACTGGCGAGCGTGCGCGGCGCCTACAACGCCGTCTTCGTGGAGAGCGAGTCGGCCGGACAGCTGATGTTCTACGGCCCCGGAGCCGGCGGCGCACCCACGGCGAGCGCGGTGCTCGGCGACCTCGTCTCGGTGGCCCGCAACCGGGTCAAGAAGGTGTGGGGCCCCGGGGAGTCCACCCACGCCCAGCTCGACGTCCTCGACATCGGCCGAGCTCGCACCCGCTACCACGTGCAGATCGACGTCGACGACCGCGCGGGCGTGCTCTCCACCGTCGCACAGGCCTTCGCAGAGTTCGACGTCTCCATCAAGACGGTCCGGCAGGAGGGCCACGGCTCCGACGCCCAGCTCGTCATCGTCACGCACGAGGCCCAGGACGCCGCGCTCGATGCCACCGTCCGTGCCCTGCGTGACCTCGACATGGTGCGCGACGTCTCCTCCGTGATGCGGGTGGAGGGGGTCGGCTGATGAGCGCCTCGTCATCTCAGGACGCCGCGCGGCGCCCGCGCGGAGCGCATCCGTGGCGGGGGGTCATCGAGGAGTACCGCGACTGGCTGCCGGTCGACGACGACACCCCGGTCATCACGCTGGGCGAGGGGGGCACGCCGCTGGTGCACTCGCCCTGGCTGTCGCGGCTCGTGCGCGGCGAGGTGCACGTCAAGGTCGAGGGCAGCAACCCCACCGGCTCGTTCAAGGACCGTGGCATGACGGCCGCCATCTCCGTCGCCGTGGCCGAGGGCGCCAAGGCAGTGGTGTGTGCATCCACCGGCAACACGTCGGCCTCCATGACCGCCTACGCGGCCAGGGCAGGCCTCACGCCGATCGTCCTGGTGCCGCACGGTCGGATCGCCGCGGGCAAGATGGCCCAGGCCGTCATGCATGGCGCCGAGGTCATCCAGGTGCGCGGTGGGTTCGATGAGTGCCTGCAGATCTCCCGCGGTCTGGCCGACACCTACCCGGTGGCCTTGGTCAACTCCGTCAACCCCGTGCGGTTGCAGGGGCAGAAGACCGCCTCGTTCGAGATCGTCGACGTGCTCGGGCGGGCCCCCGACGTGCACGTCCTGCCCGTGGGTAACGCCGGCAACATCTCCGCCTACTGGATCGGCTTTCGTGAGTACGCCGAGGCCGGGGTCGCGCAGGACACTCCGCGGCTGTGGGGGTTCCAGGCGGCCGGGGCGGCGCCGATCGTCCGCGGTGCGCCGGTGCCGGACCCCGACACCGTCGCCACGGCCATCCGCATCGGCAACCCGGCGTCCTGGCGTCTGGCCGAGGCCGCGCGAGATGAGTCCGGCGGCCGCATCGAGTCGGTCACCGACGAGCAGATCCTCACGGCCCAGCGCGAGCTGGGCGCACGTGAAGGCATCTTCGTCGAGCCCGCCTCGGCGGCCGGTGTGGCCGGCCTGGTGGCGGCGGCCGAGGCCGGTCAGGTCGAGCCGGGACTCACCGTCACCGTCACCGTCACCGGTCATGGTCTGAAGGACACCGAGACGGCGTTGTCGGGCGTCGAGTCCGTCGTCGACTCGGTGATCGACGCCGACGTCTCGGCTGCGGCCGAGGTCGCCGGACTCGCATGAAGTACGTCCCGGAGCCGGTCTCCGTCCGGGTACCGGCCTCCAGTGCCAACCTCGGCCCGGGCTACGACGCCCTCGGGCTCGCCCTGGCGGTGCACGACGAGCTCACGGTGCAGGTCCTGGACGGCCACGACCTGCAGATCGACGTCACGGGCGAGGGCGACGACGACCTCCCTCGTGACGCGAGCCATCTGGTCGTGCAGGCCATGGATGCCGCCTTCGAGCTGATGGGCGTACCTCGTCCCGGGTTGCGGCTCTCCTGCCTCAACCGCATCCCGCATGCCCGTGGCATGGGTTCCTCCTCGGCCGCGATCGTGGGAGGCATCCTGCTGGCGCGGGCGCTCGTCCCGGCCGGCGCCGAGCTCATGAGCGACGGTGCCGCCTACCAGCTGGCCAACGACCTCGAGGGCCACCCGGACAACGTCGCTGCGGCACTGTTCGGGGGACTGACCATCGCCTGGGTCGAGGGAGCGGCAGTCGACGTCCAGCGCCTGGACGTCGACGTGCCGCTCACGCTGTTCGTGCCCGCCTCCCCGGTGTCCACCCAGCTGGCGCGGGGCCTGTTGCCCGAGACGGTGCCGCATGCCGATGCGGCCGAGAATGCCGGTCGGGCCGCTCTGCTGGTGGCTGCCCTGCTGGGCGCGCCGGAGCGGCTCATCTCGGCCACCGAGGACCTGCTGCACCAGCCGTACCGCGCCTCGGCGATGCCGGAGTCCCACGCACTGCTGCGTCGTCTGCGGGTCGACGACGTGCCGGCCGTCATCTCCGGCGCGGGTCCGACCGTGCTGGCCTTCGCGCATGGTGTCTCCGATCGTGCCCCGGCCGGCTGGACGGTGCACGAGACGTCGGTCGACGAGCACGGCGCGCAGGTCGTCTGACCCGCGCCTGCTCACCCGGGCCGGGTGCTACAGTTGAATGGTCGGCGTCGAGCACCTCTCGGGCCAGTTCTTGGCCCAGCTCGTCCGACGTCCGCACACCGGTCCGCTCCCTGGTTGAGCATGTCCACCGGTGAGGCATCTGCAGTGACCAGCCCCCGGGCATTCCCCACGAAGGAACACACACACGTGACCGAGACCCCCACGACCGAGTCCACCGCGCCGCCCCGCAAGAAGGGTGGTGCACTCGGTGGCAAGGTCCTTGCCGAGCTCAAGGAGATCGCCGCCGAGCTGAACATCGAGGGCGCGTCCACCATGCGCAAGGGCCAGCTCATCGATGCCATCAAGACGGCCCGTGGCGACGCTCCCCCGTCGGTTCCCAAGCAGTCCGCTCCCGCCCAGCAGGAGCTCGACGTCGCACAGGAGGACGCCAAGAGCGCCCCGGCCGACAAGCCGCGCGCCAAGAAGGAGACCAGGCCGGCCCAGTCCAAGGCAGCCCAGTCCAAGGCAGCCCAGTCTGAGGCAGCCCAGTCCAAGGCAGCCCAGTCTGAGGCAGCCGAGTCAAAGCCAGCTGAGTCCAAGCAGGCAGAGACGAAGCCGGCTGAGTCCGGGGCGGACTCCTCCAAGCCGGCACGTCAGGGCGATGAGGCCCAGGGCGGCCGCAACCGCGGCGGCAACGCCAAGAACGACGACAACCGTGGTGGCGGTCGCGGCGGCAGTGCCAAGAACGAGGACCGCCAGGACAACAACGGCGGCAGCAACGGCGGGAACCGCGGCGGCAACGCCAAGAATGATGACCGCCAGGACAACAACGGCGGCAACCGGGGCGGCAACGCCAAGAACGAGGACCGCCAGGACACCGACCGCGACGAGGAGAACAGTGGCGGCGGACGTCGTCGCAACCGCCGCGGTCGCAACCGCGGCAACCGCGGACCCGACGGTGAGCCCTCCTACACCGAGGACGACGTCCTGGTGCCGGCTGCCGGGATCCTCGACATCCTCGACAACTACGCCTTCGTCCGCACCACCGGCTACCTGCCGAGCGAGAACGACGTCTACCTGTCGCTGTCCATGGTTCGCAAGCTCGGGCTCCGCAAGGGCGACGCCGTCACCGGACAGGTGCGCCAGCCCCGCGAGGGCGAGCGCAAGGAGAAGTTCAACCCGATGGTGCGCATCGACACCGTCAACGGCGCCACCGCCGAGGAGTCGCGCCACCGCGTCGACTTCTCCAAGGTGACCCCGCTGTTCCCCACCGAACGGCTCAACCTGCAGACCGAGTCCTCCGAGCTGACCACGCGCATCGTCGACCTGTTCGCCCCGATCGGCAAGGGTCAGCGCGGCCTCATCGTCTCCCCGCCCAAGGCCGGCAAGACGATGGTCCTGCAGGCCGTCGCCAACGCGATCACGGCCAACAACCCCGAGTGCCATCTCATGGTCGTCCTCGTCGACGAGCGTCCCGAGGAGGTCACCGAGATGCAGCGAACGGTCAAGGGAGAGGTCATCGCCTCCACCTTCGACCGTCCTGCCTCGGACCACACCACCGTCGCCGAGCTGGCCATCGAGCGCGCCAAGCGTCTGGTGGAGCTGGGCCACGACGTCGTGGTGTTGCTGGACTCCATCACCCGACTGGGTCGCGCCTACCACCAGACGGCGTCCTCATCGAGCCGCTCCAGCAGTGGCCACGTCGACGCGTCCGCGCTGTACCCGTCCAAGAGGTTCTTCGGCGCCGCCCGCAACCTCGAGGACGGTGGCTCGCTCACGATCCTCGCCACGGCGCTGGTCGAGACCGGCTCGCGCACCGACGAGGTGATCTTCGAGGAGTTCCAGGACACCGCGAACATGGAGCTTCGCCTGCGCCGTGACTTCGCGGACCGGCGGATCTTCCCCGCGATCGACGTGGAGGCCTCCAGCACCCGCCGCGAGGAGCTCCTGCTGGGCTCGCAAGAGCTCTCGGCAACCTCGAAGCTGCGTCGACTGATCGCGGGTCAACAGGACCAGCAGGGTCTGGAGCTCATCATCGACCGGCTGACGAAGAGCCCCACCAACGAGGAGTTCCTGCGTCAGGCCAACCAGACCATCGCGCCCAACGGTGTCGAGGACTGACCCCTCGGCCCAACCAGCCGTCGGCCCCGCACGTGATTCGTGCGGGGCCGACGTCCGCCATAGGCTGGGCCTCATGACCACTGCTCACGACTTCGCAGCCACGACGATCGACGGCGCCGAGCGCCAGCTCGCCGACTACCGCGGCAAGGTGCTGCTCGTCGTCAACACCGCCACGCAATGTGGCTTCACGCCGCAGCTCACCGGCCTGGAGGAGCTGTTCTCCCAGTACGCCGACCGGGGGCTGGTGGTGCTCGGCTTCCCCTGTGACCAGTTTGGCGGACAGAACCCGGGCTCCGATGAGGAGACCGCCACGTTCTGTCAGAAGAACTACGGCGTCAGCTTCCCGATGTTCGCGCAGGTCGAGGTCAACGGCGACGACGCCCACCCGCTGTACGCCTGGCTCAAGCAGGAGAGGGGCGGCCTGGGCCCGAGCAGGATCAAGTGGAACTTCACCAAGTTCCTCATCGACCCCGAGGGCAACGTCGTCAAGCGCTACGGCTCCACGACCAAGCCCGAGAAGATCGCCGCCGACATCGAGGCCCTGCTCCCCGCCTGACCCCAGGGAACAGAGCACCGACCGATTTCGTTGTGCTGGGGGCCAGATGGCACAATCGATCCTTGGTGCTGGTTCACGGGACTTCCGACCCAGCGCCTCACGAGAGGACATCATGAAGCGCGACATCCACCCCGAGTACGTCGAGACCCAGGTCACCTGTACCTGTGGCAACTCGTTCACCACCCGCAGCACCGCCACGGAAGGCACGCTCCGCGCCGACGTGTGCTCGGCCTGCCACCCCTTCTACACGGGCAAGCAGAAGATCCTCGACACCGGCGGTCGCGTGGCCCGGTTCGAGAAGCGCTACGGCAAGAAGTAGCTCCTGGCACGGCGCCGACCCACTCCACACGGAGGGGTCGGCGCCGTGTTGTTTGCCGCCCAGGGCCCGGCACCCCAGCGGTGTTGTTTGCCGCCCAGGGCCCGGCACCCCAGCGGTGTTGTTTGCCGCCCAGGGCCCGGCACCCCAGCCGTGCTCTTCGATGCGATCCCCTAGCACTACGCTTCGCTTCGTGCAGGGGGTGCCCCCAGCCGGGCAACAACCCTGCCGGGCGCCAGTCGTACCAACGTCGTTCGAGGGAGGTCGTCCAGTGTTCGAGGCAGTCGAGTCGCTCATCGCCGAGCACGCCGACCTGGAGGCCCGCATGGCCGACCCCGCGCTGCACAGCGACCAGGCGGTGTCACGACGGGTCGGGCAGCGCTACGCCGAGCTGACCGCGATCATCCGCACCTACCGGGACTGGCAGCAGGCCGGCGACGACCTCCAGGCCGCCCGCGAGCTCGACCTGGCCGACGAGGTCGCCGAGCTCGAGCGACGCCGACCCGAGCTCGCCGAACGGCTCCAGCGTCAGCTGGTGCCCCGCGACCCCGCCGACGCCAAGGACGTCATCCTGGAGGTCAAGGGTGGTGAAGGAGGCGATGAGTCGGCGTTGTTCGCCGCCGACCTGCTGCGCATGTACACCCGCTATGCCGAGGCACGTGGCTGGAGCGTGGAGATCCTCGATGCCGCCGAGACCGCACTCGGCGGGTACAAGTCCGTTACCGCGGCGATCAAGGCTGTGCCGGCCAGAGGTGGGGGCGGGGGTGCGAGCGTGCCGGGGGAGACGCCGTTCGCGCTGCTGAAGTTCGAGGGCGGTGTGCACCGTGTGCAGCGCGTGCCGGTCACCGAGTCGCAGGGCCGGATCCACACCTCGGCGGCCGGGGTCCTGGTGCTACCGGAGGCCGAGGACGTCGACGTCGAGGTGCACGAGAACGACCTGCGCATCGACGTCTACCGCTCGTCGGGGCCAGGCGGCCAGAGCGTCAACACCACCGACTCCGCCGTGCGGATCACCCACCTGCCCACCGGCATCGTCGTCAGCTGCCAGAACGAGAAGAGCCAGCTGCAGAACAAGGAGCAGGCCATGCGCATCCTGCGCTCACGCCTGCTCGACGCGGCCCGGGAGGCCGCCGACGTCGAGGCCGCTGACGCCCGGCGCTCCCAGGTCCGCACCGTCGACCGGTCCGAGCGCGTGCGCACGTACAACTTCCCCGAGAACCGGATCAGCGACCATCGCACGGGGTTCAAGGCGTACAACCTCGACGCCGTCATGGACGGGGCGCTGGACGACGTCATCGGCTCGCTCGTGGAGACCGACCTCGCCGAGCGACTGGCATCGCTGGAGCAGGGCGGGGCGTCGTGACTCGGGTGCGCAGTCGGGCCGAACGGCTGCTTCAGACCGCCACCGAGCAGCTCGAGGCCGCGGGCGTGCCCTCGCCGGGCGTCGACGCCGAGTTGTTGCTGAGCCATGTCATGGGGGTGCCCAGGGGCCTGCTGCGCTCGGGGGCGCATCCGCAGGAGATGCAGCGCCGTACCTACCTGGAGATGGTCCAGGCCCGTGCCCGCCGTGTTCCCCTGCAGCACATCACGGGAACGGCGGCGTTCCGCTACGTCGACCTCGAGGTGGGGCCGGGGGTCTTCGTGCCCCGGCCCGAGACCGAGCTGCTGGCCGGGTGGGCGATCGACCAGGCTCTACTCTTTTCCGCCCAGGGCCCGGAACCCCTGCCGGGGGTTGTCTCTGCCCGTAGCCCGGAACCCCCGCCAGGGCAGCGTGAGCAGCCCGTCGTCGTGGACCTCTGTACCGGTTCGGGAGCCATCGCCCTGTCGCTGGTCCACGAGGTGCCGGGGGCGCGGGTGCACGCCGTCGAGCTGGATGAGAAGGCCCACGGCTGGGCGGAGCAGAACCTGATCGGCACGGGCGTCGACCTGCGGCTCGGCGATGCCTTCGACGCGTTCGAGGATCTCGACGGGACGGTCGACGTCGTGGTGTGCAACCCGCCCTACATCCCGCTCGAGGCGTGGGAGTCCGTGGCACCAGAGGCCCGAGACCACGATCCCTCGCTCGCCTTGTGGTCCGGGGATGACGGACTCGACGCCATGCGCCGGCTCGAGAAGGCCGCCTGGAGGCTGCTCCGGCCCGGGGGAGTGGTCGCAGCAGAGCACGCCGACGCCCAGGGCACCAGCGCGCCCGCAGTCTTCGCCGCTCGGTGGAGCGAGGTCCGCGACCACACGGACCTCGCAGACCGCCCTCGGTTCGTCACCGCGACCCGCCCCTGACTCAGTCCGCAGCACTGGCGTCGCACTCGGCGGCAGAGAGCGTCTCTCGTCGAGGTTGGACTCAGCCGATGCCGTCGAGGACGAGGTCGGTGAGCACGCGGGACAGCGTCTGTGGGGACCAGTGCACCGGCTCGTCGTCGGCCAGCAGCTTGCCGGCGCCCAGCTCAGCCAGGCCGACACAGTGCTCGGCGGCCAGGAGGGCCTCGGGGTCGTCCATCGTGGCGGTCCGCAGCCCGGCGAGCTGCAGCAGCACCGCCACCTGCTCCACCACCTGGGCGCGGGCGGCCCGGTACCGAGCACCCACCTCGGTCGGCACGGAGTGCTGGGCGTCGAAGATCACCCGCCACGACAGCGGATGCTCCTGCACGGCGACGAAGAACGCGGTGAACGCCCCGGTGAGGTCCTGGCGGGGGTCCGTGGGCTCGCGCGGCAAGGACGAGACGGCTGCGCGGAACAGTCGTTTCTCCTCGCGGTCGAGCAGGGCGAGCAGCATCGCGTCCTTGGTGGGGAAGCACTCGTAGACCACGGGCTTGCTGACCCTCGCCTGCTCGGCCACGGCAGACATCGTCGTGCCGCGGTGGCCGTTCTGCGACCACACGACCAGCGCGGCGTCGAGCACGAGGGGGCGCCGTGCCTGAGGGCCCAGGTGCTCGGCCCGGGGCCGCGGCGAAGCCGGGCCCGAAGCGACCGGGCGTGACATGCGACACCTTCCTTCGTTGACCGTGACGGGGGTCTCATCGTACGTTTGGCCTCATTCCTACCATGCGGTAGGAATTTTGCAGAGGGAGGAACCGCGGTGTCGCACCAGGGCGCACGAGCCTCGACCGTGCTCGCGCCGTGGCGCAGCAAGGCCGGCCAGGCCGTCGACACCTTCGGGGCGATGATCCTCCTGGGCGTCGAGGCCCTCTACTTCGCGGCCGTGGACATCGTGCGCGGGCGGTTCTCCTGGCGCGAGTACCTCGAGCAGGCCTGGTTCATGACACGGGTCGCCTTCCTACCCACGGTGCTCGTGGCCATTCCCTTCGGGGTGATCGTCGCGATCCAGGTCGGGGCCGTGGCCGAGCAGATCGGCGCCGTCTCCTTCACCGGCGCGGTCAACGGGATCGGCATCCTGCGCCAGGGGGCGCCCCTGGTCACCTCCCTGCTGATGGCCGGCGCCGTCGGATCGGCGATCTGTGCGCAGATCGGCTCACAGACCGTGCGCGAGGAGATCGACGCGATGCGGGTCATGGGCCTCAATCCGGCACAGCGGCTCGTCGCCCCCCGCATGGTGGCGGCGGTCAGCGTCGGCCTGCTGCTCAACGTCGTCGTCGCCGCCACCGCGATGCTCACCGGCTACGCCCTCAACGTGGGCACCGGTGCCGTGAGCTCAGGGTCCTACCTCGGCTCGTTCGTGGCCTTCGCGCAGCCCACCGACTTGCTTCTCGCCCAGGGCAAGGCGGCGATCTTCGGCTTCATCGCCACGATCATCGCCTGCCACAAGGGGCTGTCGGCCCACGGCGGTCCCAAGGGAGTCGCCGACGCGGTGAACGCCAGCGTCGTGCTGAGCGTCATCGCGTTGGCCGTCGTCAACGTCGCCATCACGCAGGGATACGTGATGCTCGTGCCGCAGAGGATGGCATGACGAGCGCGGGGTCCCGGACGGCACGCGTGGCCGGAGCGCCGGCCCGCGGCCTGGCCCTGCTCGGGCTGCAGCTGACCTTCGTGCGCAAGGTGCTGGGCGCCGTCCCGCACGTGCTGCGTCACCACCGTGGCGAGATGTTCCGCATCCTGTCCGACATCAGCTGGGGCACCGGGGCGATCCTCGTGGGCGGCGGCACCGTCGGCGTCATGGTCCTGCTCTCCCTCTCGGCCGGCACGTCGCTCGGCATCGAGGGGTTCAACGGCCTGGAGACCATCGGCCTGGCGCCGCTGACCGGATTCATCTCTGCCGTCGTCAACACCCGCGAGCTCGCGCCGCTCATCGCCGCGCTCGCGCTCGCCGCGCAGGTGGGGTGCCGCTTCACCGCCCAGCTCGGCTCCATGCGGGTGCACGAGGAGATCGACGCCCTCGACGTGATGTCGGTGCAGCCGCTGGCCTACCTGGTCACGACGCGACTCATCGCCGCCATGACGGCCATCCTGCCGCTCTACCTCATCGGGCTCGCCGGCTCCTACCTGGCGACGCAGCTCTCCGTCACGCTCATCTTCGGCCAACCGGTGGGCACGTTCCTGCACTACTTCACGACCTTCGTCAGCCTGCAGGACGTGCTGCTGTCGGTCGTCAAGATCCTCGTCTTCGCGGCGGTCGTCACGCTCGTGCACTGCTGGTACGGCTTCACCGCATCCGGTGGCGCGCAGGGCGTCGGGGAGGCCACGGGCCGCGCGATCCGAGCGAGCATCGTGGCCGTCGTGGTCCTCGACATGATCCTGACGCTGCTGTTCTGGGGCGGGGACCCCGGCGTGAGGATCTCGGGCTGACCATGATCGAGGCGAGCCTGATCGACCGCGACCGTCCGGACACCGCCAGCATGGCCGGCCGGGGACTGGTGCTGCTCGTGGTGCTCGGCGTCGTCGCGGGCCTGTTGCTGGCTGCCGGCCGAGGCGCGTTCTCCGACGCCATCGCCGTCACCGCGCACGTCGACGACGCCGGCGGCGCGCTCACGCCCGGTGCCGACGTCAAGCTCGACGGCGTCATCGTCGGCTCGGTCACCTCGGTGGACGCTGCGACAGGTGCGGACGAGGAGGGCCTGGTGGAGATCGCGATCGACCTCACGGGGCGAGCAGCGCCGGGGGTCTCGCGTGACGTCACCGCGCGCGTCCTGCCCGCGACGGTCTTCGGCACGACCTACGTCGACCTCCTGCAGGCCGACCCCGACGGTGAGCCGATCGCCGCCGGGCAGGTCGTGGAGCAGGACCGGAGCACCGAGACCCTCGAGCTGCAGGACACGCTGGACAGCACCGAGCGCATCCTCAGCTCGGTCGAGCCCGCCGAGCTCTCGGTCACCCTCGGCGCCCTGGCCGATGCCCTCGACGGCCGTGGCGAGGATCTGGGGCAGACCATCGAGACGCTCGGCAGCTATCTGGAGAAGCTGGAACCCGAGGTCCCGTTGCTGCGTGAGGACCTTCGGCTGCTCGCACAGAACATGCAGACCCTGGCCGATGTCGCGCCGGACCTGCTGGATGCCTCGAGCGACGCGATGGTCACGGCCCGCACCCTCACCGAGGAGCGCGCCCAGCTCACAGCACTCATCGCCGGCGGCAACGCCCTCGTCGGCGAGGCGGACGCGGTGCTCACCGAGGTCGAGGAGCCGTTCGTGCGGGCGCTCGCGCAGTCCGCCGAGGTCGTGCAGGCCATGTACGACGAGCGGGAGGGCTTCCCTCGCAGCCTCACCTCCTTCATCGACTTCGCCGCCGCACAGGCCACGACGTTCGAGGACGGCTCCTTCATGGCCACCGACGTACACATCAAGGTGGCTGAGGGCAGGACGTACCCGCGCGAGGACTGCCCCCGCTACGGTTCCCTGTCCGGACCGCGGTGCAGCGGCGACGGCACCACCTCCGGGACCTCGTCGGGGACGGGGGCCGATCCCGACGCCGCACTGGTCGCCGAGCTCCGCTCCGTCCTCGCGTCGCTGGAGGACGTCGATCCGCAGGGTGTCGGTGCGCTGCTGGCCCGTCCCTACCTCGACGGTGGTGGACGATGAAGCTGCTCGCCGTGAAGTTCGGGACGTTCGCGCTCGCCGCGGGGCTGGTGCTGGTCATCTTGTGGAACACGATGGTCAACAGCGCCGGCGGTGAGTCCGTCGACGTGCGCGCGGACTTCTCCTCGGTCAGCGGTCTGCGGGTCGGTGACGACGTCCGCGCCGGCGGGGTGCGGGTCGGGCGCGTCGATGCGATCGACCTCGTGGGGGGCGACACCGCCCGCGTCACGATGGGCATCAGCGAGGAACAGACGATCACCGACACCACCGGTGTGGTCGTGCGGTACCAGAACCTGCTCGGTCAGCGGTACCTCGCGCTCACGCCGGGGGAGGAGCAGGGCAGCGCGCTCCCACCCGAGCAGGTGATCCCCACCGACCGCACCAGCCCCGGCTTCGACCTCACGGCGCTGCTGAACGGGTTCGAGCCGCTCTTCGAGACCCTCGATCCCGAGCAGACCAACCAGCTGGCCACGTCCGTCGTGCAGGTGCTGCAGGGAGAGGCCGGCACGGTGGAGTCCCTGCTGGCCGAGACGGCGGAGCTGACGTCGGGACTGGCCCAGAAGGAGGAGGTCATCAACCGGGTCGTGACCCATCTGACCCCGGTGCTGGAGAACCTCGTCGCGCGCGAGGACGACGTCACGGCCACGGTCGAGGAGCTGGAGGCGCTCATGAGCGGTCTGGCGGAGCAGCGCACCGCGATCGGGGAGTCGATCGAGGGGATCGGGGAGCTGTCGCAGGCCACGGCCTCGCTCGTGGAGGAGACCCGACCGGATGCCCGCGAGGTCATCTCCGCACTGCGGGAGACGTCGGCCATCTTCGCCGACAACGACGACGCACTCGCCGACATGTTCGCCGCCGTGCCGAGGGCGACCGGGGCCTTCGCGCGGCCCATGTCCTACGGGACCTGGCTCAACATGTACATCTGCAACCTCGGCGTCGAGGTCAGTGACGACCTGCTGATCAATGTCGGGGGCACCTCCGGGCCGTACTCGCAGGTGTGCCGATGAAGGCCGGGCTGATGAGAGTGGGGTCGCCGCGCCAGGTCGGTCTCGTGGGGCTCGTCGCGCTCGTGGCCCTGGCTCTGCTGGTCGGGGCGTTGAGCATCGCGTCGTTCGGGCAGCGCTCCTACACCGCCGAGCTGGAGCACACCGCCGGTCTGCGGGTCGGTGAGGAGGTGCAGGTGGCCGGCGTGGGCGTCGGCGAGGTGACGGCGATCCGCCTGTCCGAGGAGGTGGTCGAGGTGGACTTCACCGTCGACCGCGACGTCACCCTCGGGAGGGAGACCACCGCTGCCGTCAAGGTGGCGACGCTGCTGGGGAGCCACTTCCTGGAGGTGGCGCCGCGTGGCTCGGGCACGCTCGACGACGACACCATCGCCGTGGCGGCCACCACCGTCCCGTACAACCTGCAGGACGTCGTGGACGGAGCGGCCGAGGCGCTCGGGGAGCTCGACGAGGACCGTCTGGCCGAGTCGATGACCGTGCTGGCCGACGTGCTCGAACGCACGCCGGAGGAGACGGCCGCCGCGGTCGAGGGCGTCGCCGAGCTGACGGAGGTCGCCTCGCGACGCTCGGAGCAGCTGCGCCGGTTGATGCGTGCCACCAGCGACGTCAGCAGCCTGCTCGTGCGCAACAAGGACTCGATCCTGAACCTGCTCGAGCAGTCGACGCTCGTGCTCGCCGAGCTCACCTCCCGCAAGGAGGTCATCGACGCCATGCTCACCGACTCGCGGACCATGGCCGAGCAGGTCACCGGGCTGTTGCGGGACAGCGAGGAGGACCTCAAGCCCCTCATGCGTGACCTCACGGCGTCGCTGGACTCCCTGGAGGACTCCCGTGACGACATCATGACCGCGATGAGCGACCTCGGGACGATGACACGCTACGTCGCGAACGCCAGCGGCAACGGGCCGTGGTTGGACCTGAACGTCCCGGTGGCCCTCAACGACAACCTGACCTGTGTGAGGGGTGAGCCGGAGTGCCAGTGAACCTGAACCACAAGCTCCGAGCGCTCGTGCCGGTCCTCCTGGGTCTGGCGATGCTCACCGGCCTGCTCGCCGGGTGCGGTGCCGGCGGCGGTCGGACCGTCACGGTCCAGCTCGCCGACGCTGCGGGCCTGTTCGAGGGCAACGACGTCGGCGTGCTCGGCGTGCCGACGGGCACGGTGCTCTCCGTGACCCCGGCGGGGGAGCGGGTCGACGTCGTGCTGCGCCTGGACGACGACGTGCAGGTGCCGGCTGATGCCGCCGCAGTCGTCGTGTCGCGCTCGGTCGCCACCGATCGCTATGTCGAGCTCACGCCTCGGTACACGTCCGGGCCACAGCTGCAGGACGGTGACACGATCCCGGTCGAGCGCACCCGCACCCCGGTGGAGTTCGACCAGATGCTCTCCACGCTCACCGACGTCTCGGAGGGCCTGGGGGGTGAGGACGGCGAGGCAGGCGCCCTCAACCGGCTGCTCACCTCGAGTGCTGAGAACCTCTCCGGCAACGGCGTCAAGATCCGCGACGGCCTCGGCGACCTGGCCGACGTCATGCAGGACGTCGAGGGCGGGCTCGGTGACGCCGAGGGAGCCGTGCGTGAGCTGGACGAGCTCACCGGGGACCTGGCCGAGAACGGCGACCTCGTGCGGGAGTTCACCGGGCAGGTCGCCGACGCCACCCAGATGCTGGACGAGCAGAAGCAGGCCCTCACCTCGACCTTCCGGGCGCTGGCCGCCATGGTCGCCGAGGTTGCGGCGTTCGTCCGTGACCACCGCGACGACCTGGACGGCCAGCTGGAGGACTTCACCTCCCTCGCCACGGACCTGAACGCCCACCGCGAGGACTACGAGCGCCTGCTCGACACCGCCCCCTTGATGCTGCAGAACTTCACCCGCGCGATCGACGAGGACGACCGGCTCGCCTTCCGCACCAGGCCGCTGAGCCTGGTTCCGGGCAAGACGGCCGTGAGCCAGCTCTGCCACGAGGCCCCGGCGGAGCTGTGCGAACGGCTGGGTCTGCTGGACCTGCCGCTGTTCGACGTGCTGCGTCACCTGGCGGGGGTGAGGGACCAGTGAGCCCCCGAGGCAGGCTCGGCCCCCTGCTGCTGTGCCTGGCGCTGCTTGCCGGGTGCAGCACCACGGCATCGGACCTCCCGTTGCCCGGCAGCGGTGTGTCCGGGCCGTCCTACGAGCTCGTCGCCACCTTCACCGACGCGCTCAACCTGGCGCAGGGTGCGGCCGTGAAGCGCGACGGCGTCACGATCGGGCGGGTCCGCGCCATCGAGCCGGACGACTTCACCGCCCGTGTCCGGATGGACATCGAGAAGGATGTGCCGCTCGCCGAGGGCACCACCGCGCGACTGCGTGCCACCACGCCGCTCGGCGAGCTCTTCGTCGACGTGGACGAGCAGGCTGATGAGCCGGGGGAGCCACTCGCGGACGGCGCTGAGCTGCAGGCCGACGACGTGTCGGTCGCCCCCACGATCGAGGACACGATGTCCGCGGCCTCCATGCTCATCAACGGCGGCGGGCTCGGCCAGATCCAGACCATCGTCAAGGAGGGCAACCTGGCCGTGGGTGGGCGGGAGGACGTCCTGCGTGACTCGATACGTCGGATGGAGTCCACCACTCGCGCCGTGAACGAGGGCCAGGACGACCTCGACGATGCCTTGCACTCCCTGGCCGACGTCGCCCAGGTGCTCGACGAGCGCCAGGACGTCGTGGATGAGGCGCTGCGGGACATGGCTCCGGCCGCACGGGTCCTGCGGACCAACACCGACGAGCTCGCCTCCCTGCTCACCGCCGTCGACGCACTGGGTGACACCGCGGTCCGGGTCATCAGGGACAGCCGCGACGACCTGGTGCAGATCCTCGCCCAGAGCGGGCCGGTCTTCCGTCAGGTCAACACCACCGGCGACGACCTCGCCGAGGGGCTGCAGACGCTGATCAGGTTCGCCGACCTCATCGACGAGGCGGTGCCGGCGGAGTACCTCAACACCTACCTGTACTTCCAGACGGACCTGTCCGTCCTCGGGATCGACATCGACCTCAGGGGTCTTGGCGCCCTGACCGGCGACCCGCGCGAGGGAAGCGGGTCCGGTGAGGCCCCGTCCGACGGTCAGGACTCTGGTGGCGAGGACTCCGAGGGCGAGGGTTCCGGGGAAGAGGCACCTGACCTCCTCGGGCTCGACGGACTGCTCGGGGGGCCGCGATGAGCCGCCGCGTCCCCCTGCGTCACCGCACCGCTGCCACCGGACTCGCGGCGGTCCTGGTGCTGGTCTCGGTGCACCTGTACACCTCGGTCCTGGGTGGATCGGTCTCCGAGCGTCCGCTCAGTGTCCAGGTCCATCTCGAGAGCACCGGGGGGCTGTTCGAGGGCTCGGGCGTCACCTATCGCGGCGTCCGGGTGGGCCGGGTGGAGGAGATCCGCGGCGAGTCCGGAGGGGTCGTGGCGAGGCTGTCGTTGCAGCCCGACGCGGACGTGCCCGCCGCCACCGAGGCCGCCGTCCGGACGCTGTCGCCGGCCGGCGAGCAGTTCCTCGACCTGCAGCCGGGCTCCCCTCAGGGGCCGCGACTGGTCTCCGGCGACGTCATCGAGGCCGAGCGGACCAGCACCCCCACGTCGATCGCCCAGACGCTGCGCGCGGTGGACGACCTGATGTCGGAGGTCGACACGGACGCGTTGCAGACCACGTTGTCGGAGCTGCGGGTGGCCTTTGAGAACGGTGACGACCTCGGGCGGGTGCTGGACTCCACGTCCTCGATCGTGCACAGGCTCGATGATCTCTGGCCCGAGACCGAGCGGTTGCTGGGCAACAGCCGTACCGTGCTGGAGACTGGCGTCGACGCGGAGGACGACCTGCGAGCGTTCGCGACGTCCGCCAAGAGCCTCGCGGCCCACCTCGCCGAGCACGACGACGAGCTGGAGTCCCACCTGCAGAACCTGCCCGCGCAGACCGATCAGGTGCGTGAGCTTGTCTCGCTCGCGGCCGTGGCGCTGCCCAGCGTGCTGCGCGAGATGATCGGCTTCACGGACATGACGCTCCCGCGTGAGCAGCACCTGCGTGAGCTGTTGCAGACCTTCCCGGTCGGGTTCGACCGCTTCCGCGACGCGATCGAGGGAGGCCGGCTGCAGACGACGATGCTCGTGGCGTCGGGTCTGGTGTGCTCCTACGGGGCGGGCGAGCCCGAGCCGAAGGACCCGAACCGGCGTCCGATCGACCCGGACCGCTCCTGTCCGGAGAGCTTTGCCGGTCAGGTGCGCGGATCGTCCAACGTGCCGCCGCCGGAGTCTCGATGACCAGTGCTGTCGAGCGGCTTCGCAGGTCCGGTCGCCGGTCACCGGTCGTCGTCGTGCTGGGGTTCCTCCTGGCGGTGGCGCTCGTCGCGATCGTCGTCCTGGTGTGGCGGCTGGCTGCCTCCACGGGTCCGGGCGATGCTGAGACGGAGGCGCTCTCGGTGGCGCGGGAGCGGGCCGAGCAGCTGACGACGTACGACCATGGGACCTTCGAGGAGGACGTCGCCTGGGCCGAGCAGGGCGCGACGAGCGACTTTGCGGCCGAGTATGCCGAGGCCAACGAACCGGTGCAGGCGGTCGTGGAGCGGCTGGAGGCGACGGCCGAGGGATCGGTGATCGAGGCTTCGGCGATGAGCGCGGACGACGGGTCGGTGGAGGTGCTGCTCTTCGTCGACCAGACGATCACCCAGGCCGCTGACGGCGAGCAGCGCACGGAGCGCAACCGCGTCGTGATGTCGATGGTGCACGAGGACGGGCAGTGGCTCGTCGACGACGTCACCCTCCGCTGAGCGCCGCTACCCGCCCGTGCCGTGGGCGGCACCCGGGTCCGAGGTCGCTCCCACCGGCCACACAACCTGACCCGGGAACTGGTCGGGCCCCCGGCGGGGGCGCCGGGCCGTGGGCGGCAGTGAGGAGCGCGGGGGTGCCGTGCCGTGGGCGGCACCCGGGTCCGAGGTCGCTCCCACCGGCCACACAACCTGACCTGGGATTCGGTCGGGCCCCCGGCGGGGGCGCCGGGCCGTGGGCGGCAGTGAGGAGCGCGGGGGTGCCGGGCCGTGGGCGGCAGTGAGGAGCGCGGGGGTGCCGGGCCGTGGGCGGCCATCAACACCGCGTCGCTAGGGTGACAGGTATGGGCGACCTCGCGATCCACGGGGCCGCCTTCGCCTTCGGCTTCGTCTCGGCGATCTTCCCGCTGTTCAACGCCGAGGCCTACGTCGTCGGCCTCGGGACGCTCGTCCGCAGCGATGCGCGTCTTGTGGTGGCCATCATGGCGCTCACCGTCGGGACGGTGGTCGGCAAGGCCCTCGTGTTCGAGCTCGTGCGCGGCGGCTCGAAACGGTTCGGCAAGGATCCCGAGGACCGGCACGTTCCGCGGACGCGCTTCGGGGCCATGGTGCGGCGGACCGGTGACACGATGCTGACCCTCATGGACCGTCCGGTGACCGGAGCGGCCACCGTCTTCGTGTCCTCGTTGCTGGCGGTGCCTCCGCTCGCGATCGTCTCGATCGTCGCGGCGCTGTCGCGGCAGCGGTTGTGGGTCTTCCTGACGATGGTGCTGATCGGCCGGTCGATCCAGTATCTCTCGATCGCTTTCGTCATCCACCACGTGATTCCCTGACGCGGGCGCGCATGCATCCCTGGTGAGTACGGACGGCTAGGGTAGCGCCGTGAGTGCGACGTTCGACTGCTCCGACGAGGAGAGCCGCACCGCCGGCCTCGAGGCGGCCCAGCAGGCCCTCGACGACGGCGGTCTCGTGGTGCTCCCGACGGACACGGTCTACGGGATCGCGGCCGACGCATTCTCCCCGAGGGCCGTCCAGGGTCTCCTCGAGGCCAAGGGCCGTGGGCGCGACATGCCGCCGCCGGTGCTCATCGGTGCTCCCACGACGCTCGAGGCGCTCGTGGCGGAGGTGCCCACCTGGCTGCGGTCCATGACGCAGGGGCTCTGGCCGGGTCCGCTGACGATCATCTGCCGCCAGCAGGCGTCGCTCGCCTGGGACCTGGGGGAGACCCACCACACGGTGGCTGTCCGGATGCCCGATGACGAGGTGGCGCTGGGCCTGCTCAGGCGGACCGGCCCGCTCGCGGTCAGCAGCGCCAACACGACCGGTCGGCCCGCGGCCACCACGGTCGAGGCGGCCGAGGAGATGCTCGGTGATGCCGTGGCGGTCTATCTCGACGCCGGTTCCAGCCGCGGTGGTGTCGCCTCGACGATCGTGGACGTCACGGGCACCGTCCCGCGCGTCCTGCGCGACGGCCCGGTGACGCTGGAGCAGCTGCACGAGTTCAACAACACGGTGGAGCCGGCCGGTGCGTGAGTACCTCGTGGTCTTCGGCGTCGCGCTCGGCGTCACCTACCTGCTGGCCTCGATCGCCCGGATGGCCGCCATGCGCTTCGGCGCCGTCGCCAAGGTGCGCGACCGTGACGTGCACGCCATCCCCACCCCGTACTTCGGTGGTCCGGCCATGCTCGGTGGTCTGCTGGCCGCCTACCTGGTGGCCACCAACCTGCCGTTCCTGTCTCGCAACGAGGACGCTGTCTTCGGTGACGCGCGGGCCGTCATCATCGGTGGGGCGCTGATCTGTCTGGTCGGCGTCATCGACGACCTCTTCGAGCTCGACGCACTGAGCAAGTTCGCGGGACAGGTGCTCGCGGGACTGGTGGTCGTCGCCCTGGGGGTGCAGTTCCTCTACCTGCCGCTGTACAACAACTACCTCGGCCTGGACAGCGTCCAGTCGATCATCTTCACGGTGGTGCTGATCGTCGGCACTGCCAACGCGGTCAACTTCGTCGACGGCCTGGACGGGCTCGCCGCAGGCATGGTCGCCATCGGCGCCGTCGCCTTCTTCTCCTTCGCCTTCATCCTCGCGGTGGTCAATGGCGAGACCCGTGCCATCGCGGCTGCTCTGCTGACGGCGGCGCTCGCGGGGGCGTGCCTGGGCATCCTGCCGCACAACTTCTTCCCGGCCCGCATGTTCATCGGTGACTCGGGCTCGATGTTGATCGGCTTCGTGCTGGCCTGTTCCTCCATCAGCCTCACCGGCCAGTTCCCGGCCACCAGCCTGTCGGAGGGTATCGGTGGTGACGCGAGCTTCCTGGCGGTCCTGCTGCCGTTGTTCTTGCCGTTCGCCATCTTGATGGTGCCGTTCGTGGACCTGGCGCTGGCCGTCGTGCGTCGTACGCGCGCGGGACGCTCGCCGTTCAGCCCGGACAAGATGCACATCCACCACCGGCTGCTGGAGATCGGCCACTCGCACCGTCGTGCCGTGCTGCTGATGTACGCTGCCGCCGGACTCGTGGCCTTCGGCAGCGTGGTGGTGAGCCTGTTCAGCGGTTGGACCTCGTTCATCGGGTTCGTCGTGCTGGCGCTCGTCACGGCGGCTGCCGTCTTCCTGTTGCCGCGGCTGGACGAGAAGGTGTGGTCATGATCCTGCGCGCGGTCGTGCTGCCGGTGGGCGTCGTGGCGCTGGTGTGCGCGGCGGTGGCCGCCGTGCTGGTCGGTTCCGACGGTGCACTGGGGGCGGTGCTCGGCGGGTTGCTCGTGGTGCTGTTCCTGGCGTCCAGTCCCTGGATGCTCGGCCCGGTGGCACGGCGCAGCCCTGTGCTGTCGATGCCGTTCGCGCTCGCGCTGTTCGCCACCAAGATCGTCGCGGCGGTCGTCGTGGTCTACGTCCTGCTGGACCCTGAGGGCGCCGGCCGTCACGTCGATGCGCGCAGCATCGGCGTCACCGTCGTGGTGTCCTCGCTGTCCTGCACGAGCCTGCAGATCCGGGCCTTTTTGCGGAACCGGACACCCACGTACGACCTCGACAACTCCGGGTGAAACACGCCTGATAGCGTGACTGCGTCGCCCCCCGGAGGCTTCGCCCGGCGGAGCTGGTGGGGCACGCAATGACGCTGGCCGTATGCCCGGAGCGCGACGTGAGTCGTCAGCGACCGCGCCATGAGACAAAGGTGACCGAGTGACCCTCGCCTCGACCCTCGCTGCTGTGTCGGGCCCCCCGAGCCCGGGCCCCGCGGACTTCAACCTGCCGGCCATCGCGCTCGGCGTGACCAAGCCGATGGTCCTGGTGGTGCTCTCGGCCGTCGTGATCTTCGTGGTGTACCGCGCGATGTCGCGCCCGGCCGCAGTGGTCCCCGGCCGGCTGCAGTTCGCCGGCGAGCTCTCCTACGACTTCGTCAAGGGCATCGCCCGAGACAACATCGGCGGCCAGGAGTACAAGAAGTACCTGCCCTATCTCTTCGCCACGTTCCTGTTCATCCTGCTGAACAACCTCTACGGCATCATCCCGTTCCTGCAGTTCCCGACGATGTCGCGGTTCGGTTTCCCGGTCGCCCTCGCGGGCCTGGCATGGGTCATCTACAACGTCGCCGGCATCATGAAGCACGGGTTCTTCGGCTACCTCAAGCACACCACCGTGCCCGGCGGGACCTCCGGCCCGATCCTGATCATCATGGTCCCGCTGGAGTTCTTCTCCAACATCCTGGTGCGCCCGTTCACGCTGGCGCTGCGACTCTTCGCCACGATGTTCGCCGGGCACCTGCTGATCGTGCTGTTCTCCCTCGGTGCGCAGTACCTGATCTTCAACTCCGGCAACGCGCTCTACATCGTGCCGGGCATCCTGTCCTTCGTGGCCGGCATCGCCATCAGCTTCCTGGACATGCTGATCATGTTCCTGCAGGCCTACGTCTTCACCCTCCTGAGTGCCATGTACATCGGCGGCGCGATCGCCGACGAGCACTGAGCGCTCGACCACAGCAGTCACCGACCCACAACTTCATAGACACCATCCGCGACGCAGATCCCCTGCGTCACGACGAAAGGAAATGCCGTGGAAGGCAGCCTCAACCTGATCGGACTCGGCGCGGCCGCGATCGGTCCCGGTATTGGTATCGGTCTCATCTTCGCCGCGTTCGTGACCGGCGTCGCCCGTCAGCCCGAGGCGGAGGGCCGACTCCGCACCATCGCACTACTCGGCTTCGTGCTCTGTGAGCAGCTGTTCGTCATCACCGTCGGCCTCGCGTTCGTCTTCGGCTGATCCATCCCGCGACCTCCTGAGAGAAGTCCTCTATGCACACCACACTCGTAGCCGCGGCTGAGGGGGAAGACCTCAACCCCCTCATCCCGCACGGGGCCGAGATCGTCCTCGGTCTGGTTGTCTTCGGCATCCTCTTCCTGCTGATCAAGAAGTACATCGTCCCGGCCTTCGAGCAGGCGTACGCCGATCGCACGGCCGCGATCGAGGGCGGGATCGAGAAGGCGGAGAAGGCCCAGAAGGAGGCCGAGGCCGCGCTGGAGAAGTACACGGCGCAGCTCGCCGATGCGCGGCACGAGGCCGCTCGCATCCGCGAGGAGGCCAAGGAGCAGGGCGCTCAGATCGTCGCGGAGATGCGGGCCCAGGCCAAGGAGGAGGCCGGCCGGATCACCTCCACGGCCCATGCCCAGGTGGAGGCCGAACGATCGCAGGTGCTCGCCCAGCTCAAGTCCGAGGTCGGCGCGATGGCCACGGACCTGGCCGGTCGCATCGTCGGGGAGTCGCTCGAGGACGATGACCGCCAGCGTCGCACGGTCGAGCGCTTCATCGCCGAGCTCGAGGAGTCCCCGAACTGATGAGCCCCCAAGCGACCGGTACCGCGTTGCGCGGAATCTCGGCGGCCTCCCAGAAGGACGTCCTGCAGGCAGTGGAGTCGGTCGACCCCGCCTCCGCTGCGCGCCTGGGCGCCGAGCTCTTCTCCGTCGTCGGGGTGCTCGACGGTGCCGCCGCCCTGCGGAGGGTGCTGACCGATCCGTCCACCGAGCTCGAGGCCAAGCAGGGCCTGGCACAGTCGGTCCTGGGGGGCAAGGTCTCCGAGGAGACCATCACGGTGGTCAAGGTCGCCGCGCGTGGCCGTTGGGCCGCCGGTCGAGACTTCGTGGATGGCCTCGAGACGGCTGGTGTGGCCGCGCTCGTGGCCTCCGTCGATGCCGAGGGACGCCTCGATGAGCTCGAGACCGAGCTGTTCGAGGTCGGCCGCACGATCGCCTCTGACGGCGAGCTGCGCGGGGTCGTCTCGGACCGCTCGATCCCGCGCGAGCACAAGCTCACGTTGCTGGACCGCCTGTTCGAGGGCAAGGTCCTGCCGCAGACGCTGGAGCTGGTGCGCCAGGCCGCAGCGGCCCGTACCGGCTCCTTCGAGCGAGTCCTCGAACGCTTCGGTGAGACCGCGGCCGCGCGACGCCAGCGCCTCGTCGCCCTCGTCCGGGTGGCCTACCAGCTCGGCGACGACGAGCAGCAGCGTCTCACCTCGGCGCTCGCGGGCAAGTACGGCCGCGACGTCCACCTCAACATCGTCGTCGACCCCTCGGTCGTCGGAGGCATCGTCGTCTCCGTCGGTGACGAGGTCGTCGACGGCACCATGTCCAGTCGCCTCGAGACCGCCCGCCGGCGCCTCGCAGGCTGAAGCACGAACCGGAACAGAAGGCAGGCACAGACATGACGGAACTCTCCATCCGTCCGGAGGAGATCCGCGACGCGCTCCAGCAGTTCGTGTCGGACTACTCCCCGAGCGCCAACAAGACCGAGGAGGTCGGCCTCGTGGCCGATGCCTCCGACGGCATCGCCCACGTCGAGGGACTGCCCTCGACGATGGCCAACGAGCTCCTGGAGTTCGAGGACGGCACGCTCGGCCTCGCACTCAACCTCGACGTCCGCGAGATCGGCGTCGTCATCCTCGGTGACTTCTCCGGGATCGAGGAGGGCCAGACGGTCCGCCGGACCGGTGAGGTCCTCTCGGTCCCTGTCGGCGACGGCTACCTCGGCCGCGTCGTCGACCCGCTCGGCGAGCCCATCGACGGCCTCGGCGACATCGAGACCGAGAGCCGCCGCGCGCTGGAGCTGCAGGCTCCCTCGGTGATGCAGCGCAAGAGCGTGCACGAGCCGCTGCTGACCGGCATGAAGGCGATCGACTCCCTCACCCCGATCGGCCGCGGACAGCGTCAGCTGATCATCGGCGACCGCCAGACCGGTAAGACCGCGATTGCGATCGACACGATCATCAACCAGAAGGAGTTCTGGGAGAGCGGCGATCCCGAGAAGCAGGTCCGCTGCATCTACGTCGGTATCGGCCAGAAGGGCTCCACGATCGCCGCTGTGCGCGGTGCGCTGGAGGATGCCGGTGCGCTGGAGTACACCACCATCGTGGCGGCACCGGCTTCGGACTCCGCGGGCTTCAAGTACCTCGCGCCGTACACGGGCTCGGCCATCGGCCAGCACTGGATGTACCAGAGCAAGCACGTCCTGATCATCTTCGACGACCTCTCCAAGCAGGCCGAGGCATACCGCGCCGTCTCGCTGCTGCTGCGCCGCCCGCCGGGCCGAGAGGCCTACCCCGGGGACGTCTTCTACCTGCACAGCCGTCTGCTGGAGCGCTGCGCGAAGCTCAGCGACGAGCTGGGCGCTGGTTCGATGACGGGTCTGCCGATCATCGAGACCAAGGCCAATGACGTCTCGGCCTACATCCCGACCAACGTCATCTCCATCACCGACGGTCAGATCTTCTTGCAGTCCGACCTGTTCAACGCCAACCAGCGCCCCGCTGTCGACGTCGGCATCTCGGTCTCGCGGGTCGGCGGTGCGGCGATGCCCAAGTCGATGCGCGCCGTCACCGGCTCGCTCAAGGTCGAGCTGGCGCAGTACCGCGCCATGGAGGCGTTCGCGATGTTCGCCTCCGACCTCGACGCGGCCTCCAAGGCCCAGCTGGCTCGTGGACAGCGCCTCATGGAGCTGTTCAAGCAGGGGCAGTACAAGCCGTTCCCGGTCGAACAGCAGGTGGTCTCCATCTGGGCGGCCACGACCGGCAAGCTCGACCCGGTGCCCGTGCAGGACGTCAACCGCTTCGAGGAGGAGTTCCTCGAGTACGTGATGCGCTCGCACAGCGGCATCTTCGACGCCATCCGTGAGTCCGGGAAGTTCGAGGACGACACCGCCTCGTCCTTGGAGCAGGCCTACGACTCCTTCCTGGATCAGTTCGAGACCAGCGAGGGCGAGCGGATCAAGGTCGGCCACGAGGAGTTCGAGGCTCTTGACGACGAGGACGTCGAGCAGGAGCAGATCGTCAAGCAGAAGCGGGGCTGACCCATGGCTGTCTCCCTCCGTGAGTACCGCGCGAAGATCAGGTCGACCCAGTCGATGAAGAAGATCACGCGTGCCATGGAGCTGATCGCCGCCTCGCGGATCATCAAGGCCCAGCAGCACGCGGCGGCGGCCACGCCGTACGCCCGTGAGCTGACTCGGGCGGTCTCGGCGGTGGCGACCTTCTCCGGCGTCGACCACCCGCTCACCACCGAGAAGGAGAACCCGACCAAGGCTGCGGTGCTGATCATCTCCAGCGACCGTGGCCTGGCCGGCGCCTACTCCGCGAACGTCCTCAAGGAGGCAGAGCGGCTCAGCGAGAAGTTGCGTGCTGAGGGCAAGGAGGTCGACTTCTACCTGACCGGACGCAAGTCCGAGACGTACTTCGCGTTCCGTCAGCGTGACTTCGTCACTGCCTGGACCGGCTTCTCCGACCGTCCCGAGTACGCCAACGCGCGGGAGATCGGTGACATGCTCACAGCGGCCTTCCGTGCCGATGAGGACCAGGCGGGGGCGCCGGGTCGTGGGCGGCAGGACGGCACCGTCGAGCAGGACTCCGACCTCGGCGCGCCCGACATCGACCCGTCTCGTGCGGTCGATGAGCTGCACATCGTGTTCACGCGGTTCAGGTCGATGCTCTCGCAGGAGCCGGACGTCATCCGGCTGCTCCCGCTGGAGGTCGTCGAGGGCACCGAGGAGCCCGGGGAGGGCGACCTGCTCCCGCTGTATGAGTTCGAACCCTCCACCGAGGAGGTGCTGGATGCGCTGCTGCCCAAGTACGTCAACAGCCGCATCTACTTCTGCCTGCTACAGGCTGCCGCATCGGAGCTCGCGGCCCGGCAGAAGGCGATGAAGTCCGCGACCGACAACGCACAGGACCTCATCGAGAAGTACACCCGCATTGCCAACCAGGCCCGCCAGGCCGGGATTACCCAGGAGATCAGCGAGATCGTGGGCGGCGTCGAGGCGCTGTCCAGCTCCGCTGGGAATGAGTGAGAGACATGACTGCAACCGCCGAAGAGAAGTCCACCACGCCTGGCGCGCCCGTCACTGGTCGCGTCGCCCGAGTCATCGGTCCCGTGCTCGACATCGAGTTCCCCTCCGATGCGATGCCGGAGATCTACAACGCCCTGAAGGTCGACACGACCTTCGGTGGCGAGACCGAGACGCTGACGCTGGAGGTCGCGCAGCACATCGGTGACGGCCTGGTCCGTGCGATCAGCCTGCGTCCCACCGACGGCGTCGTGCGCGGCACGACCGTCATCGACACCGGCGCTCCGATCACGGTCCCGGTCGGCGACGCGACGCTCGGCAAGGTCTTCAACACCACCGGTGACGTCATGAACCTCGCCGAGGGCGAGACCTTCGAGGTCGACGAACGCTGGGGCATCCACCGCAAGGCACCGGCGTTCGACAAGCTGGAGTCCAAGACGGAGATGTTCCAGACGGGCATCAAGGTCATCGACCTGCTGACGCCATACGTGCTCGGCGGAAAGATTGGCCTGTTCGGTGGTGCCGGTGTCGGCAAGACGGTGCTGATCCAGGAGATGATCGCCCGCGTCGCCAAGGACCACGAGGGCGTCTCGGTGTTCGCCGGCGTCGGCGAGCGCACCCGTGAGGGCAATGACCTCATCGAGGAGATGGAGGAGTCCGGCGTCCTCGACAAGGTCGCGCTGGTCTTCGGCCAGATGGATGAGCCGCCGGGAGCACGTCTGCGTGTCGCGCTGTCGGCCCTGACGATGGCCGAGTACTTCCGAGACGTCCAGAACCAGGACGTGCTGCTGTTCATCGACAACATCTTCCGGTTCACCCAGGCCGGCTCGGAGGTCTCCACGCTGCTGGGCCGCATGCCCTCGGCCGTCGGCTACCAGCCGACCCTGGCCGACGAGATGGGTGTGCTGCAGGAGCGCATCACCTCCACGCGAGGGCACTCCATCACCTCGATGCAGGCCATCTACGTGCCCGCCGACGACTACACGGACCCGGCCCCGGCCACCACGTTCGCCCACCTGGACGCCACCACCGAGCTCAACCGTGAGATCGCCTCGATGGGCATCTACCCGGCCGTGGACCCGCTGACGTCGACGTCGCGCATCCTGGACCCGCGCTACATCGCCGAGGACCACTACGCGACGGCCAACCGGGTCAAGGGGATCCTGCAGCGCAACAAGGAGCTGCAGGACATCATCGCGATCCTCGGTGTGGACGAGCTCAGCGAGGAGGACAAGACGATCGTCTCCCGCGCGCGTCGCATCGAGCGCTTCCTGAGCCAGAACACCTACGTCGCCAAGCAGTTCACGGGCATCGAGGGCTCCACGGTCCCTCTCGATGAGACGATCGACGCCTTCACCAAGCTGTGCGACGGCGAGTACGACCACGTGGCCGAGCAGGCCTTCTTCATGTGCGGCGGTCTTGAGGACGTCGACGCGAAGTGGGCCGAGATCCAGAAGAACTCCTGATGGCGTCGAACGGCACACTGCGCGTCGAGCTCGTCGCGGCCGACCGGGTGGTCTGGTCCGGCGAGGCGACGCAGATCGCCGCGCGCACGTCCGAGGGCGACCTCGGTGTGCTCGTGGACCACGCACCGGTGCTGTCGGTGCTCGTCCCCGGTGTGGTGACCATCCACTCCGAGGGCGAGGTGGTCGCGGCCGTCGTCGAGGAGGGCTTCCTCTCGGTTGCCGAGAACCGGGTCTCGATCCTCAGCGAGGATGCCTTCCTGGTCGATGAGCTGGACCCGGCGGCCGTGAAGGCCGAGCTGGAACAGGCGCGCGCCGATGAGGACGAGGCCGCGGTACGTCGTGCCGAGGCGAAGCTGCGCGGGACCGAGCTGGCCTGACTCGAACCCGCCGCCGCAGGACGAGCCCCGAGGGCGAGTCCGGAAAGGGAGGACACAGTGCCGTGGTGGTGGTGGGTCATCGACGCGCTCGCGCTCGTCGTGGTGCTCACGCTCGCCACGCTGGTCGCCCTGGCCATGCGGCGCCGTGTCCTGACGCGACGCGGTGGAACGTTCGACATGAGCATCAACCGTCGTAGCGGTGCCACGGCGGCCGGCTGGACCCTCGGCGTCGCCGTGTATGGCGCGGACACGCTCGACTGGTACCGGACGTTCTCCGCGCGGTTGCGCCCCCGCTACCGGTTCGTGCGCGGGGAGGTGCACGTGGAGGGCCGTCGCGTGCCCCAGGGCGCCGAGGCGCACGCCGTCCACGCCGGGCACGTCGTCGTCTCCACCAGCAACGCGACCGACGTCAAGCAGCTCTCCATGACGCCCGAGGCGCTCACCGGGCTCCTGGCGTGGCTGGAGTCCGCCCCACCGGGCCGCAGCGTCAACACGGTCCTGTGATTCGACTGCGACGACGGGCAGGCCGGCCCTGGACGAGCCATTGACGCGGGACCCCGCCGCCCGCGAGAATCATCGTGCAGCGTTCCGCCCCCGAGGACCGCTGCCCGACTGAGGGAGAGAACCCATGGTGAAACGCATCGTCGCAGCCGTCTTCGCCTCGGCTGTGGTGTTGATGCCGATGTCGGCACCGGCTACCGCCGCGGAGAAGGCACCCAGCAGCAAGGCGATCGACTGGGAGGCACCCGGCAAGAGCGGTGGCCTGGCCAGCACGTTCGCGATCGACTGGGACTGATCCCACCCATGATGCGACCCCGGCCCACGGGCCGGGGTCGCATCATGTCGCGGTGAGAGCGATGCGGACCCGCTCCGCTCCCCGCTGTGCTGTGGGGCGGACCCGCTCCGCTCTCCGCTGTGTTGTGGGGCGGACCCGCTCCGCTCTCCGCTGTGCGCTCAGGCGGACCCGCTCCGCTCTCCGCCGGGCACCCAGAGGACGTCGCCGTGCTCGACGTTGGCGCAGCGGCCCAGGATGAACAGCAGGTCGCTCAACCGGTTGAGGTACTTCGCGGTGAGGACGTTCATCGTCTCCCCGTGCTCATCGATCGCCGCCCAGGCCGAGCGCTCAGCACGGCGCGTCACCGTGCGTGCCACGTGCAGGGCCGAGGCCGAGCGCGTGCCGCCGGGAAGGATGAAGCTGCGCAGCTTCTCGACCCGGTCGTTGAACTCATCGCACCACGCCTCGAGGCGCTCCACGTAGTCCGGCTCCACGCGCAACGGCGGATGCTCGGGGTTCTCCACCACCGGTGCGCCGAGATCAGCCCCGACGTCGAAGAGGTCGTTCTGGACGTGCCGCAGCACCCGGCTCACGTCGTCGGGAAGCTCCTCGAAGGCCAGAGCCATGCCGATCTGGCTGTTGGCCTCATCGACGTCGGCGTAGGCCGTGAGCCGCAGGTCGTTCTTGGACGTCCGGCTGAAGTCGACCAGGTTCGTCGTGCCGTCGTCCCCGGTGCGCGTGTAGATGCGTGTCAGATTGACCATGACGCGAGTCTAGGGCGCCCTTGTGTGCGTCCAGTGCGTGCGTTAGGCAGGAGCGGACGGGGGACAGCCCCCTGTGTGAACAAGGAGGCGACCAGCACGATGAAGCGTCATGCATGGGCAGCGGCCGGGCTCGGCGCGCTCGTATCCACCCTGGCGTTCACCCCGGCCCTCGCCGGGTCCGGACACGGCGAGCACGACGGTCACGACGGTCACGATCGCGCCGGACACTGGCCGCAGGAGATCGACTTCAAGGACGCCACGAGGTTCACCGGCGAGGTCACGGACCTGGACACCTCCACCGACGCGCCGACCGACGGTGTCGAGGCCACGGCGATCATCGCTCGCGGGGTGGACGGATCGATCGCCGGGTTGAAGCTCAGAGGTTTCGAGGAGGAGGCATCGGGCACCCAGTTCGGTGCGCACGTCCACACCGGCCCCTGCGTCGAGGACGAGCCCGAGACGGCAGGGCCGCACTACAACCATGACGTGGCGACCGGCCGTGAGCCCGTCCGCGTCGATCGCAGCACGGAGGTCTGGTTCGACCTCGTGGTCAGCGACGGGGGGACTGCCGGCGACGGAGCCATCGTGCCTTTCGTCGTCCCAGAACCACAGGACGGGGCGGCCTCGATCGTGCTCCACGAGGAGCCCACCGACCACGATGGTGAGGCCGGCGGTCGCAGCGCATGCATCCCTCTGGACTGATGCACACGCTCCCCAGCAGACCCTGCCACCCTGCACGAGCGGGCCAGACAGGGTGGCACGGACGGGTCGGGGTCCGCGACGAGCCGGCCGTGTGGACCCACCCGTCGGCGCGTGATGGGTCACAGCGCGCGCCAGGTCACGTGACGGCGAGGTAGCCTGACAGGTATGCCTGATCGTCCCTGGATGATGCGAACCTACGCCGGCCACAGCTCGGCCGCCGAGTCCAACGCGCTGTACCGCAAGAACCTCGCGAAGGGCCAGACCGGACTGTCGGTGGCCTTCGACCTGCCCACCCAGACCGGCTACGACCCGGACCACGTGCTCTCGCGCGGTGAGGTCGGCAAGGTCGGGGTGCCGATTCCCCACCTCGGGGCGATGCGGCGTCTCTTCCAGGACATCCCGCTGTCGGAGATGAACACCTCCATGACGATCAACGCGACGGCCATGTGGCTGTTCGCGATGTACCAGGTGGCCGCCGAGGAGCAGGGCGCCGGCCCGCAGACCCTGGCCGGGACGACGCAGAACGACATCATCAAGGAGTACCTGTCGCGCGGGACGTACGTCTTCCCGCCCGAGGCGTCCCTGCGTCTGACGACGGACATGATCGCCTACACGGTGACCAACGTCCCCCAGTGGAACCCGCTCAACATCTGCAGCTACCACCTGCAGGAGGCCGGCGCGACCCCCACGCAGGAGCTGGCCTACGCGCTGTCCACCGCCATCGCCGTGCTGGACGCGGTCAAGGACTCCGGCCAGGTCGACGAGGCCGACTTCGAGAAGGTCGTCGGCCGCATCTCCTTCTTCGTCAACGCCGGCGTGCGCTTCGTCGAGGAGACCTGCAAGATGCGGGCCTTCGGCCAGATGTGGGAGACGATCACCCGCGAGCGGTACGGTGTCTCGGACCCCAAGATGCGCCGGTTCCGCTACGGCGTCCAGGTCAACTCGCTCGGGCTCACGGAGGCTCAGCCGGAGAACAACGTCCAGCGCATCGTGCTGGAGATGCTCGGTGTGACCTTGAGCAAGAGCGCGCGCGCCCGCGCCGTCCAGCTCCCGGCGTGGAACGAGGCGCTCGGACTGCCGCGTCCGTGGGACCAGCAGTGGTCACTGCGGCTGCAGCAGGTGCTCGCCTTCGAGTCAGACCTGCTGGAGTACGAGGACATCTTCGACGGCTCGCACGTCATCGAGGCCAAGGTTGCCGAGCTCATCGAGGGCGCCCAGGCCGAGATCGACCGCGTGCAGGCCATGGGCGGCGCCGTGGCAGCCGTCGAGTCCGGCTACATGAAGTCCGAGCTCGTCGCCTCGCACGCTGAGCGTCGTGCTCGCATCGAGGACGGCGAGATCAAGGTCGTCGGGGTCAACTCCTACCTCGAGACCGAGCCCTCGCCCCTGACCGAGGACCTGGACGCCGCGATCATGGCGGCCGACCCGCAGGCCGAGGCCAACGCCGTGGCCGACGTCCAGGCGTGGCGCGAGCAGCGTGACGACGCCGAGGTCGAGCAGGCGCTGGACCGGCTGCGGGCCGAGTCCAAGACGGACGCCAACCTCATGGAGGCCACGCTCGCGGCGGTTCGCGCCGGTGCCACGGTGGGGGAGTGGGCCGAGGCCCTGCGTGAGGTCTTCGGCGAGTACCGCGCTCCCACGGGCGTCTCCGGTGCTGCTGGCGTCGCCGAGGCCGGTGGTGAGCTGCGGGCCGTGCGCGAGAAGGTCCGAGGCATCGGCGAGCAGCTCGGCACCAGGTTGCGGCTGTTGGTCGGCAAGCCGGGCCTCGACGGTCATTCCAACGGTGCCGAGCAGATCGCCGTGCGTGCCCGCGACGCGGGGTTCGAGGTCATCTACCAGGGCATCCGGCTCACGCCGGAGCAGATCGTGGCAGCCGCCGTCGCCGAGGACGTGCACTGCGTCGGCCTGTCGATCCTGTCCGGCTCCCACATGGAGCTGGTGCCGGACGTCCAGCGTCGCTTGATCGAGGCCGACATGGGCGAGGTGCCCATCATCGTCGGTGGCATCATCCCCGACTCCGACGGTCGCCGGCTCGAGGAGCAGGGGATCGCGGCGGTGTTCACGCCCAAGGACTTCGGCATGACCGACATCATGGGTCGCATCGCCGATGAGATCGCCCGCGCGAACGGGCTGTCCTGAACCACCCAGCCAAGGCTGACCACAGTTCGGTCAGCCAGTCCTTGCTGGAACGCCGGGGAAAACCGCTCTAGTCTCGAAGCATGGCCAGGCCGCAGAGAACCAGAACCGGAGAGAGTCAGGCCGCGAGGGGGGTGGACTTCTTCTTGGAGTCCTTCACCTTCACGAGCTTGCGCTTCTTGACGGTGTAGCCATCCGGAAGGGTGCCGTCCTTCAACATCCGGATCGGGCAGCGCTTGCACTTGGGCTTGCTCGCGCAGCACTTCTTCTTGGGCTTCTTCGGCACACCACATCATAACCCGATCAGGGAAGCCTCACCTCACAGTGAGGCAGAATGGAGACATGACCATGGCAGCACAGTCCTTCGTCCAGCAGCTCAACGAGCAGGTCGGCCACGAGTTCGACGCGCACCAGCAGTACATCGCGATCGCCGCGTACTACGACGCACAGACGATGCCCCAGATGGCGGCGCTGTTCTACGGGCAGGCCGTCGAGGAGCGGGACCACGCGATGATGATGGTCCAGTACCTGCTGGATGCCGGGGAGGTGCCCCGCATCCCTGCTCTCGCCGCGCCTCGGGGGGACTTCGGTGACGTGGTCGAGCCCGTGGCGTTGGCCCTGGAGCAGGAGAAGCGGGTGACCGAGCAGATCAACGCCCTGACGATCGCCGCCCGTGAGGCCGGCGACCTGGCATCGGAGCAGTTCATGCAGTGGTTCATCAAGGAGCAGGTCGAGGAGGTTGCCACGATGGGTGACCTGCTGGCCGTCGTGACACGCTCCAAGGACGACGTCGACCGGATCGAGGAGTGGGTGGCTCGCGAGGACAGCGGCCAGACGGCCGACCCGACCGCCCCACGCATCGCCGGTGCGTGAGGTCACTGTCGTCTGTGGACTCCTCCTGCTCGCCGCGTGCGGGCAGCAGGAGTCAGGCGGTCAGGGCCGATCGGACGGTCCTGCGACGACGCTGACCATCGAGGTGGTCGCGGACGAGGACGCCGAGCCCACCACGATGACGTTGACGTGCGATCCGGTCGGTGGTGACCACCCTCGTGCGCGGGCAGCGTGTGATGCGCTGGCCACTGCCGGCCCCGACGTGTTCGAGCCGGTGCCCGTGGACCAGGCGTGCACGATGATCTACGGCGGCCCGCAGCAGGCCACCATCGTCGGCACGCTGGACGGCGAGGACGTTGACGCGTCCTTCTCGCGCGAGAACGGCTGCGAGATGGCGCGCTGGGACGCGCTCGGCACCGAGGTCTTCGACCTCCCCCTGCAGTGACCAGCCGTGATCGGTGCTTGAGCAACTGAAAGTCGGGCTGGTCGGCTGATCGGTGCTTGAGCAACTGAAAGCGGCGACCGGCGAGTTCGATGGGTGCTTGTGCAACCGAAAGGTGCCTGATTCGGTTGCTCAAGCACCGAGGAGGGGCGAGCACTCAGAACAGCCGCAGGCTCGGGTCGTCGATGCCGCGCAGCTCGTCGTAGTTCACCACGACGCACTCGATCCCGCGGTCCTGGGCGAGCACTCGTGCCTGCGGCTTGATCTCCTGCGCGGCAAAGATGCCGCGCACCGGCCGCAGCGTGGGGTCACGGTTCATGAGCTCCAGGTAGCGCGTCAGCTGCTCGACCCCGTCGATCTCACCGCGTCGCTTGATCTCCACGGCGACCGAGGCGCCGGCATCGTCGCGACACAGCAGGTCGACCGGCCCGATGGCCGTCATGTACTCACGACGCACCAGCGTCATGCCGGCGCCGAGCGTCGCGGTGTGCTCGGCCAGCAAGGCCTGCAGGTGCTTCTCGACGCCGTCCTTCTGCAGCCCAGGATCGACGCCCAGGTCGTGGGAGGAGTCGTGCAGGACGTCCTCCAGCAGGATGCGCAGCGTGTCGTCGGTCTTGGTGGCGGTGACCGTCCACTCGGGGAGGCCGTCGTCGTTGACACCCTCGGTGAGCGTGCACGGCGGACTCATCCAGTTCAGCGGCTTGTAGGAGCCGCCGTCGGCGTGCACCAGGACCGAACCGTCGGCCTTGACCATGATGACGCGCGTGGCCATGGGAAGGTGCGCGGTGAGCCGCCCGGCGTAGTCGACCTGGCAGCGCGCGACGACGAGCCGCACTCAGGGCCTCGTCAGGGTGCCGATGCGAAAGGCGAGGGAGTCTCCCTCGACCTCGCCCTTGACGGTGTTGCCGTCGCCGCCGACGAGCGAGACGAAGCCGTCGTCGTACTCGTACTCGCCGGTGCGGAACTCCTCGTGCCCCTGGTAGTCCTCGACGAACGTCCCGTCCTCGTGGAAGGTGACGACCCACTCCGCGGACGTGTCGCTCCACTCGCCGATGAGATCCTGCGCCGACTCGATGGCCGCGTCGTCCCCGCCGGTGGGCTCGGGCGTGGCCGACGGAGGAGCGGTGGTGGTGGCGCCCGGGTCGGGCTCGTCATCACCGGGGGCGCAGGCTGCGACGCTCAGGGCGATCGCGGCCATGACTGTGGCCAGCGTCATACGCGCTTTCATGGTGCTCCCTGTTGCTCGGTCCGGTCGGACGCTAGTGTGTCACGACCCCTACATTACTTAGGAGTAGGCATGCAGGAGATCGTCGACCGAGTCACGGCCACCGACGAGGCCGCGGACATCGCACGGACGTTGCTGTACCCGTACCTGAACCACGCCGCGACGATGTTCGAGAGTGGCTATGCCACCAAGGACGACATCGACGCCGCGATGCGGTTCGGCTGCGGCTACCCCATCGGCCCGCTCGACCTCATCGACGCCGTCGGCGCCGGCGCCGTGGCCGACGGACTCGCCCAGATCCACGACAACAGCGGCGACCAGCTCCACGTGCCCGCCCCGCTGCTCGTCCGCCTCGCGGCATCGTCCGGCACCTTCGCAGCGGAGGCCGCCGGGGCAGCAGAGCAGGCCCCCGTCGCGCACCACCCGGTCGGCAAGGTCGGGGTCGTCGGCACCGGCACCATGGCCGCCGGCATCGTCGAGGTCTTCGCCAAGGCCGGCCACGACGTGGTCTTCGTGGGCCGCAGTGATGAGAAGGCGCAGGCCGTCCAGGCGCGCATCGAGAAGAACCTCGACCGCGCCATCGCCAAGGGCAAGCTCGACGAGGCCGGCAAGTCCGACGTCATCGACCGGCTGACCGCGGCCACCGAGCGCGAGGCGTTGGGCGACGTCGACATCGTCGTCGAGGCGATCGCCGAGGACCTCGACATCAAGCTGGAGCTGTTCAGCGACCTGGATCGCATCTGCAAGCCGGGCGCGATCCTGGCCACCACCACGTCATCGCTGTCCATCGCCCAGTGCGCCGCCGCCACGTCGCGTCCCGCCGACGTGATCGGGATGCACTTCTTCAACCCGGCTCCGGTCATGAAGCTGGTCGAGGTGGTCACGGCCGATGCCACGTCGTCGGAGGTGGCCGACACCGTCAAGGCCCTCTGCCTGGACATCGGCAAGCATCCGGTCTCCTGTGGCGACCGCGCCGGGTTCATCGTCAACGCACTGCTGTTCCCCTACCTCAACGACGCCGTGCTGCTCCACGAGTCCGGGGTCGAGATGGACGACATCGACGATGCCCTCAAGGCGACGAAGCTGCCCATGGGGCCCTTCGAGCTGCTCGACGTCGTGGGCAACGACGTCTCGCTGGCCATCCAGCGCACGCTCGTGGACGCCTTCGGCCACGAAGGCTGGCAGCCGGCCCCGACGCTGGAGAAGGTCGTCGCCGAAGGCAAGCTCGGGCGCAAGAGCGGCGAGGGGTTCCGCACCTACTGAGTCGCGCTGAGTCGCACGCACGCCGGCCGGTCCGCTCGGATCGGCCGGCGTCGTCATGTCCGGGCTTGGCAGACACTGCCTAACCAAGACCCGGCAGCGTCGTTGGACGTGGGGGAGGGCAGGCAGAAGGAAGAAGACATGGACCTGGCCGAGGGTCTGCGACAAGGTGCACGCATCGTGCGTGCCCTGACCGTCGTCGTCCTGCTGATGCTCGCGAGCGGAGCCGTCGGCCTGCAGCAGTTCGAGCGTTCCTGGGGCGTGTCGCCGCTCGGCGACCCGCCGACGTCGCAGGTCGCGGTGGTGGGCATCGAGCCGACGGACGGTCGCTAGACGGCGAAAGGCGGTCATGAACATCCGGGCGCAGCACACCAGGCTGCGGTCCCGCCTAGAATCGTGACTGTGTCCCGCCGTCGAGGCCGCCCCCGGCCCCACCGCGCTGCCTGGCAGCCCTCCTCGCACGAGGTGCAGCAGCGCCGCGACGGCGAGTGGAACGTCCGCCGTCTGAGCGGTGCGTCCTCGAACAAGACGTACACCTGTCCCGGCTGCCTGCACCCCATCGCACCGGCGACACCCCACGTCCTGGTGTGGCCCGTGGAGAAGTCACTGCTCAGTGCCGACGCGATCGATGAGCGTCGGCACTGGCATCGCGACTGCTGGCACCGTCGGCCCTGAGGCCGGCCGACCTCAGGAGCGTGCCTCGTCGACGGCGGGCTGGACCGCTGTGTCGTCGCTGACTGCCTCGATGACCTGGGTCTCGTCGGATTGCTGATCGTCCTCGTCGGCGTCGGCATCCTCGACGGCCTCTGAGGACACCGTGGCGTCCTCAGCAGGCGAGTCCTCCTCGGGCTCCTCCTCGCCGTCCTCGGCGCCAGCGACGGCGGCCTCCGGGACGCCGGTGAAGCTCGTCATGACGTCGCGAAGCTGGCCCATCTGGTCCAGGATGTTCTGCCGCCGGCCCTGCAGCTCCTCGACCTCCGCACGCAGGGCACGGGTCTGACGCTCGATCTCGGTGGTCGCCGAGGTGCGCATGTGCTCGACCTCGGCCTGGGCGTTGCTCCGCACCGCGTCGGCCTCGCGCTTGGCATTCTCCAGCAGACGCGCCGTCTCCGACGTCGTGGCCTCACGAGCGGCCTCGGCCTGCTTCATCAGGCTGCGAGCCCGTTCGTCGGCCGCCGCGGCGCGCGACTCCGCGTCGGCGACCAGCTTGCTGGTCTGTTCGGTGGCTGCCGCGTGGTTCTCGGAGGCCTCACGGGCGAGTCGCTCCTTCTCCACCGCCAGGATGCGTCGGGCCTCGGTGACCTCCCGGTCGGCCGAGGCGCGGGCCTGCTCGACCTCGCGCTCGACGCCCAGGCGCTCGTTCTGGGCGTCCTGCTCGGCGGCGAGCCTGATCTGCTCTGCCTCCCGCTCAGCCTGGGCGCGAATGTCCGCAGCGTGCGTCGCGGCCTCGGCGCTGCGGGACTCCGCCTCCTCCAGCAGGTCGCGGCGCTTCTGCTCCAGCTCGGCCACCGCGCGGGTACGCATGTCCTCGGCCTCCTTGCGGGCCGTGGCGCGCAGCAGCTCGGCGTTCTCCTCGGCGGTGCGCATCACGTCGTCGGCCTCGCGCTGGGCCCGCGCACGGACGTCCTCGGCCTCTTGCTCGGCGAGGTTCAGCAGCTGGGAGGCGTGCCCGCCCAGGCCGGAGTAGGACGGGCGTTCGACGGACTCGAGACGTTCGCGCATCTGGGCGACGAGGTCGTGCAGCTCGTCGTTCTCCTCCTGCAGCGCCTGCAGCGTGGTGGCGGCATCGCGCAGCTGGCTGCCCTGGTTGCGTGCCCAGGCGTCGACCGCGTCGGTGTCGTACCCACCACGACGGGCCTGTGGAAAGGTGACCTGCTCAGACTTGCGGGCCGCGTCGAAGATGGACAATCCGGACTGGTCGGACATGCTGTCTCGGCTCTCTGCTCGGAACTCAGGGGGTGCACCCTCCACCTTAGCGCCCACGCGACGTGGCCCCCGCGACATCTCGGGAGACTCGCGGGGGCTTCGTCGTCTTGGAGCTGCTGGTCTCAGACTCCTCTGAAGCGGTTGATCGCGTCAAGGTGCTCGGCCCGGAACTGCTCGTCGCGGACGCCGAGACCCTCCTCGGGTGCCAGGGCGAGGACGCCGACCTTGCCCTGGTGCTTGTTGTGGTGCACGTCCAGCGCAGCCTGTCCGACCTCCGAGAGCGTGTAGGTGCGCGACAGCGTCGGGTGGATCTTGCCCTTGGCCACCAGACGGTTGGCCTCCCACGACTCGCGGTAGTTGGCGAAGTGGCTGGAGATGATCCGCTTGAGGTTCATCCACAGGTAGCGGTTGTCGTACTCGTGCATGTAGCCCGAGGTCGAGGCGCACGTCGTGATGGTGCCGCCCTTGCGGGTGACGTAGACGGAGGCGCCGAAGGTCTCCCGCCCCGGGTGCTCGAAGACGATGTCGATGTCCTCGCCGCCGGTGAGCTCACGGATCTTCTTGCCGAAGCGCTTCCACTCCCGGGGGTTCTGCGCGGTGCCCTCGGGGTTCCAGAACTGGTAGTCCTCCTCCGAGCGGTTGATGACCAGCTCGGCACCCATGGAGCGCACGATGTCGGCCTTCTCCTCGTTGGAGACCACGCACACCGGGGTGGCGCCGCCGTTGAGGGCGTACTGCGTGGCGAAGCCACCGAGACCGCCAGAGGCGCCCCAGATCAGGACGTTGTCGCCCTGCTTCATGTTCCCGCCGTTGCGGGAGACCAGCTGGCGGTAGGCGGTGGAGTTGACCAGACCGGGGGAGGCGGCCTCCTCCCACGTCAGGTGGTCGGGCTTCGGCATGAGCTGGTTGGCCTTGACGAGAGCGACCTCGGCGAGACCGCCGAAGTTCGTCTCGAAGCCCCAGATGCGCTGCTCCGGATCCATCATCGTGTCGTCGTGGCCGTCGGAGCTCTCCAGCTCCACGGACAGGCAGTGGGCGACGACCTCCTGGCCGGGCTTCCACTTGGTCACGCCCGGACCCGTGCGCAGCACGACGCCGGACAGGTCGGAGCCGACGGCGTGGTACGGCAGGTCGTGGCGCTTGGTCAGCTCGGACAGTCGTCCGTAGCGCTCGAGGAACCCGAAGGTCGAGACGGGCTCGAAGATCGAGGTCCAGACGGTGTTGTAGTTGATGGCGCTGGCCATGACGGCCACCAGAGCCTCACCCGGACCGAGCTCGGGCAGGGCGATGTCCTCGACGTGCAGTGACTGGCGGGGGTCCTTCTCCTTGCTCGGGACTCCCTCGAACATCTGCGCCTCGTCCTTGTGGACGGTCGCGGCGGTGTAGTGGTCGGGGATCTCCAGGGCGGCGAAGTCCTCGGCCGGCGTGTCGCCGGCAAGGATCGCGTCGCGGATGTGCTGCACGGGGCCTCCAAGGTCGATGGTTGCGGCGATGTTACCGGCCCGTAGTGGTCGGCGGGACCGGCTGTGCCTGTGGGACGGGTCACCCGACGCCGGTCGGGTCAGTGGGTGGTGGCGGGCTCCACGAGCTCCACGAGGACGCCGCCGGCGTCCTTGGGGTGCACGAAGTTGACGCGGCTGTCCGACGTTCCGCGCCGGGGCGTCTCGTAGAGGAGCCGGACACCGCGGTCTCGCAGGGTCGCGCACACCGCGTCGATGTCGGTGACGCGGTAGGCCAGCTGCTGGATGCCCTGACCATTGCGGTCGAGGAACTTCGCGATCGTGGAGTCCTCGTTCAACGGGGCGAGCAGCTGGATGCTCGAGCCAGAGTCGCCCACGGCAAGCATCGCCTCGCGCACGCCCTGCTCCTCGTTGACCTCCTCGTGCGTCGACTCCAGGCCGAAGGTCGAGGAGTAGAACTCCAGGGCCGCATCGAGGTCGGGCACCGCGATGCCGACGTGGTCGATCGCGACGAGGAGGTGCTCGGGCGGGGTGGCTGAAAGGCTGTCGCTGCTCATGGAGAGCAGGGTAGATGAGTGCCGGGGTGCGCCACGGCAGTGTCGGCCACCGTGATCGGGGACACATCCACGGCCGACACCGAATACCCGTGAGTACAGTGACCCCAACAGACGTGATCATCTGCCGCCCACGGCCCGGCACCGCCGGGTTGAGCCCAGATCCCAGCAGTCCAAGGAGTTCTCATGACCCAGTCCGTGATCGTCGCCGGCGCCCGCACTCCCATCGGTCGCCTCCTCGGTGGCCTGAAGACACAGTCCGGGTCCGATCTCGGCGGCCACGCCATCAAGGGCGCCCTGGAGAAGGCCGGCGTCACCGGTGACCAGGTCGACTACGTGATCATGGGCCAGGTCCTGGGAGCGGGGGCAGGCCAGGTCCCCGCTCGTCAGGCGGCCTTCAAGGCCGGCATCCCGCTCGACGTCCCGGCCCTCACCATCAACAAGGTCTGCCTGTCGGGCATCAACGCCATCGCGTTGGCCGACCAGCTCGTGCGTGCCGGCGAGTACGACATCGTCGTTGCAGGAGGCCAGGAGTCCATGACCCAGGCGCCGCACCTGCTCACCGGATCGCGCGAGGGCACCAAGTACGGCAAGGCCACGATGCTGGACCACATGGAGTACGACGGGTTGTGGGACGCCCTCACCGACCAGGCCATGGGATCGCTCACCGAGCAGCGCAACGCCACCGTCGACGAGCTCACGCGGGAGGAGCAGGACGCCTTCGGTGCCCGCTCGCACCAGCTGGCCGCCACCGCCCAGAAGAACGGCGTCTTCGAGGAGGAGATCGTTCCCGTGGAGATCCCGCAGCGCAAGGGCGACCCGGTGGTCGTGAGCGCGGATGAGGGCGTGCGCGGGGACACGACGGCGGAGTCGCTGGGCAAGCTGCGTCCCGCCTTCTCCAAGGACGGCACCATCACTGCCGGGACGGCCAGCCAGATCTCCGACGGAGCCTGCGCCGTCGTCGTCATGAGCAAGGCCAAGGCCACCGAGCTCGGCCTGACCTGGCTCGCCGAGATCGGCGCCCATGGCAACGTCTCCGGCCCGGACTCCACGCTGCAGCTGCAGCCGGCCAACGCCATCAACCAGGCGCTGCAGAAGGAGGACCTGCGAGCCGGCGACCTCGACCTGGTGGAGCTCAACGAGGCCTTCGCCGCCGTCGGCATCCAGTCGGCCCGAGAGCTCGGCATCAGCGAGGACCTCGTCAACGTCAACGGCGGCGCGATCGCCCTCGGCCACCCGATCGGCATGAGCGGCGCTCGCATCGTCCTGCACCTCGCACTGGAGCTGCAGCGGCGCGGTGGTGGCATCGGCGCTGCGGCGCTGTGCGGTGGTGGAGGTCAGGGCGACGCGCTGATCCTGCGCGTCCCGAAGGCCTGATCGGACGGTGGCGGCACCCGGACGCGACGACGTCGCGGGTCTGGTCGAACAGGCACGTGAGGGTCGCCCACGGGCCGTCGCGCGCCTGATCTCGCTGGTCGAGGACGAGTCTCCCCTGCTGCGCGAGGTCAGTGCCGCGCTCTCGCCCCACACCGGGACCGCGCACGTCGTCGGTCTCACCGGCTCGCCGGGCGTCGGCAAGTCCACCACCACGGCGGCGCTGGTGGCGGCGCTGCGCGGTCGCGGCCACCGGGTCGGGGTGCTCGCGGTGGACCCGACCTCGCCGTTCTCCGGCGGCGCACTCCTCGGGGACCGGATCCGGATGTCCGACCATGCGACCGACGATGGCGTGTTCATCCGCTCCATGGCGAGCCGGGGGCACCTGGGCGGCCTCTCGTGGGCCACCCCGCAGGCACTGCGCGTGCTCGATGCCGCAGGGTGTGACGTCGTACTGCTCGAGACGGTGGGCGTGGGCCAGTCGGAGGTGGAGGTCTCGGGGCTCGCCGACACCACGCTCGTGCTGCTCGCGCCCGGGATGGGTGACGGCATCCAGGCCTCGAAGGCCGGCATCCTGGAGATCGGCGACGTGTTCGTCATCAACAAGGCCGATCGCGACGGTGCCCAGTCCACTCGCCGGGAGCTCCGTTCGGTGCTCGGGATGGCCGAACGGGCCGAGGGCGCCTGGAAGCCGCCGATCGTCATGACGGTGGCCTCCCGGCAGGAGGGACTCGACGACCTCGTCGAGCAGGTCGACCTGCACCGCGAGCACCTCCGGGACTCCGGGGAGCTGCAGCTGCGCCGCCGTGACCGTCTGCGTCGTGAGATCCGCGCGATCGCTCTGGAGTCGGTACGCCGTCGTGTCGGTGACCTGTCCGGTCATGCCGAGCTCGACGCGCTGGCGCAGGACGTCCTGGCCGGTCGGACGGACCCGTTCTCAGCAGCCGACCGGGTGCTCAGCGAGCTCTGAGCCTGCTCGGGGCGCGACGCGCGGCGCGCCTCGACCGACCTACCCGGCATCTGCGATAGGAAGGACGCGTGCTGAAGAAGGTCCTGGTGCTGCTCGTCGTCGCGTTCGTGGTCTATTACCTGCTGACCGCGCCCGCTGGTGCTGCCGATGCGGTGACCGGGGCCGTCACGGCCATCATGGATGCCTTCGGCCAGATCTTCGTCTTCTTCGAAGAGCTCACGAGATAGGCCCGCCGTGCTCGGCGCGTTGATCCGTCTCCTGCCCGAGCAGGACATCGAGGGCCACCTGCTCGACGACGAGGGCGAGCACGTGATCGATCTCGTGCGCAAGCACGCCGTCGTCTACATCCGGCCCGCGCTGGAGGTGGTCGGCGTGCTGCTGCTGTGGTGGATCGCGCTGTTCGGTCCGATCCAGCTCGGCTGGCTCTTCCTGCTCGGCGGTCTGGGGCTGGCCGCGCACGCGCTGTTCCTGACGCTGCGGGAGCACCGCGACGTCTTCGTCATCACCAACATGCGGGTCTTTCGTGCCTCGGGCGTCTTCACCGTCCGCGTCGCCACCATGCCGATCACCCGAATCCTCGACATCACCGTGGAGAAGCCCGTCATCGGCAGGGTGCTCGGGTACGGGCACTTCATCTTCGAGTCGGCCGCGCAGGCGCAGGGCCTGCGGGACATCCGCTTCATCGGGGACCCGGACGGACGTGACCTCATCATCCAGCGTGTCGTCCAGCGCGCCGGGCTCCGTGGCCCGCGTTCCGGCGTGGGTGGTCAGATGGACGGCCGCTGACCCCGCTGGCTCCGGTCATTACGATGAGGACATGAACTTCTCGCGCCCGGGAGCGATCGACCTGTCCGCCCTCGCCCCATCCTCGACGGCCCCATCCTCGACGACGTCGGCTGCAGGGCAGTCGGCCGGCGGTGCGGGTGCCTCCTGGGTCGTCGACGTGACCGAGCAGAACTTCCAGTCGGCGGCGCTCGAGGCCTCCATGGAGCACCTGGTGGTGCTGAGCCTGTGGTCGCCCCGTGCACAGCAGAGTGCCGACTTCAACGCACTGCTCGCGCGCGTCACCAACTCATACGGCGGACAGATCGTGCTCGCCCAGGTCGACGTGGACGCCAACGCGCAGATCGCCCAGGCGCTGCAGGCCCAGGGCGTTCCGATGGTGGTCGGCCTGGTCAAGGGCCAGCCGGTCCCGCTCTTTCAGGGCACCGCCGACGAGCCGGAGGTCCGGCAGTACTTCGACCAGCTCGTCGCCCTCGCCGCCCAGAACGGCCTGACCGGCCGCGCTGCACCCACCGGCGGGCCGGCCCCGCAGGAGGGCGAGCCGGAGCCGGAGCAGGACGACCCCCGGTTCGAGGCGGCCGACGAGGCCTTCGCCGCCGGCGACCACGCCACGGCCGTCGCCGAGTACGAGAAGCTGCTGGCCCAGAACCCCGCCGACGCCGAGGTGGCCGAGCGGCTCGCAGGCGTCAAGCTCATGGCTCGCACCGCGGGTGCCGATCTCCAGCAGGCCCGGCAGGCGGCAGCCGACCACCCCGAGGACGTCGCGGCGCAGCTCCTCGTCGCCGATCTCGACGTCAGTGGTGGCCATGTCGAGGACGCCTTCGTGCGTCTCATCGACGTCGTGAAGCGGACCACCGGTGATGAGCGCGAGGAGGTCCGCCAGCGTCTGCTCGACCTCTTCATCGTCGTCGGCACCACTGATCCGCGGGTGGCCGATGCCCGCCGGGCGCTCGCCGCAGCACTGTTCTGACAGGATCCCCCCGGCCCGCGAGAGGCACCTGGCTCGCGACACGGCAGCACCGTCGGGCGGCGGTGTCGCAGGTTGCGCACCATCGTCGGTCCGCCGAACCTGTGACAACGAACCGCCCTCGTCCGGATAGGGTCGGGCCCGGACCCGACCACCGGCGGCGGGCAGGAAGCACTCAGGGAGGTCGACCGTGCGTAGGCTGGGCTGGACGGTCATGGGTCTCGGCGCCCTGTTCGTCGTGCTCGGAACCGTCGGCGCGGTGCTGCTCGGTCCCGACAGCCGCTTCACCACCGGCCCCCATCGGGTCGACACCTCCGGCACCGTGATCGTCACCCAGCCCGGTGCCATCACCTACCGCGGGCTCCAGGTGGACGTGCTGGCCGAGGTACCGGTGAACAAGCCGGTCTTCGTGGGCCTGGGCAACAGCGTCGACGTGCAGGACTACGTGGCGCAGACCGAGCGGATCGAGGTCACCTCCTTCTCCACGCCATGGGAGCTGACGACGGTCGAGGTCGAGGGTCAGGAGGGCCTGCCGGGAGCGCCCACCGCGCTCGACTGGTGGATCGCCGACTCCGCTGGCCTCGGCGGCGCCTCCATCAGCACGACGTTGCCCGATGAGACCGTCTCCCTGGCGATCGTCGCGGTCGGCGCCACCAACCTGTCCGGGCTGGAGGTGACCTTCGCCTACGGGGTCAAGGGCGGCTTCGCCATGAGCCTGGCCCTGGTCTTCCTCGGCGCCGGGGGCCTGCTGGGCGGCCATGCACTGCGTCGTGGACACCGGCTGTTCGCCGAGCGTGAGGACAGCGACGACGTGGAGGTGGTGGAGGAGGTCGTCTACGTCTACATCGACGAGGACGGCGTGGAGCACGAGATCACCGCGCAGGAGGCTGCTGAGCTCCAGGCCCAGGAGGAGCACGACGACGCGAGCGACGCGCAGGCCGGTCCCGGGCCGGCTGACGATGAGCAGGCCGGTCACGAGCCGGCCGACGAGGGCGGTGCCCCACCCACCGCACCTGCGCCGGAGCCGGGACGGCCGCCGGCCGTGGCGAAGGTCATCACGGCCGCTGACATCGTGCGTGAGCACGGCGGCGACTCAGTGGCTCCCGCCCGCGTCGAACCCGCCGAGAAGCCCGAGGTCGAGCCACCGGTGCGCGAGGTCGAGCCGTCGGTGCCGGAGCCCGAGAAGGTCGTGTACGTCTTCGTCGATGACGACGGTGTGGAGCACGAGGTCGCCGAGGACGAGCTGGACGACTATGAGGTCGTCGATGACGAGGAGGACCGATGAGACGCCGTCTGAGGCGGGTCGGTCCGGCGCTCGCCGCCACGGCCCTGCTGCTCGGTGCCTGTGCGGTGGTGCCGCAGGAACGCGACGACGTCGACGTCGTCAAGGAGGCCGTGACGCCGGAGGAGGTCGACGCGGTGTACGAGCGGTACCAGTCCGTCCGGGCGACGGCCGCACGCCTGCTCAACGCCAAGCCGCTGTCCACCGTCGAGACCGGTGCGGTCCTGGACATCGACACCGGTTCCTTCGAGGTCTCCCAACGGCTGAGCTCGCAGGAGGATGCCGATGACGTCCCGGTCGAGGTCGAGGAGATCATCGCGCCGCGCTTCGACGCGTACCCGCTGTGGTTCGTCGCCGTCGTGCGTGACCCCGAGCGCGACGTCAATCGGGTGCAGCTCTTCGAGCGCAACGGCGCCGCCGACCCCTGGCTTCTCGCCGCCTCGCCGGAGACCATCCTGGACGCCGAGCTGCCCCCTGTTCGTGAGCGCGACGCCGCGGCCCTGGTGGTCGCTGCCGAGGATGGGACCGGCATGGCGATGTCGGCCCAGGACGCCGCCGAGACCTACGCCGCGGTGCTCCAGGATCCCGAGGCCGAGCCGGCCGAGGCGCTGGCCGAGGACGGCTTCATCGACCAGATGCGGACGGCGGCCCGGCAGAACAGCGAGCTCGACGGTGTCGAGCACAGCCAGGAGTGGGAGGCCGAGGAGGTCCGCCACGTCCTACGCACCGCCGACGGGGGCGCGCTGGCCTTCGTCGACCTCTCCCGCTCCGACACCTACGAGGTGGAGGAGGGTGTGACCGTGACCTGGCCGGAGGACTCCCCGCAGCAGGCGTTCATCCCGCAGGGCATCTCCACGTCCGGGACCCTGCTGTACAAGCACCAGGTACTCGTGCTGATCCCCGGCGGCGAGGGCAAGCCGCGTGCCATCGGCCAGTTCGGTGGGGCTGTCGGCGCCGAAGGATTCTGACGCCGCCACCACGCGGCCGGGGGGCTACTCCGGCTGCAGCGGCGCCTCACGGTAGGTGGGCAGGTCGTCGCCGGAGACGGCGGTGAGCAGCTCGATCGCGGCGTCTGCAGCGTGTTGCGCGACGGACTCGGCGTCGCACCACTCCACGGAGACGATCTCGGTGGGCTGCAGCGTCAGGTCGTCGCTGAAGGAGGAGTCGACGACGCCGAGGTCGAACAGGAAGATGCAGGCGTCGTCCCAGCCGCGCCATGCGGGCAGCCAGTTGACCGTCAGCAGCCCGCGCACCTGCACGGTGACGCCGAGCTCCTCCTCGAGCTCGCGGACCAGGCCGGCGGCAGGTGACTCGCCCACCTCCACGACGCCCCCGGGCAGGTCCCACTCCTTCTTGTAGGTGAGACGGCACAGCAGGACGCGTCCGTCCTGGTCGCGCAGCAGCCCCTGGGAGATGATCCGCTTGGTGGGCAGTCCCGCGTTGAGCAGGGCGATGAAGCCCTCACGGGTCGTGGCGGGTGGGTCGTCGCGCAGCCGAGCCACGAGAACCCGATCGGGGTCGTCACCGGTGCCCCGCACGATGCCCTCTCGCCGCATCCCGCTGATCGACGCGGCACGGACGTCCTCGGTGCGTTCGACCGGGACGCGGGCCTCGACGCGACGCAGGCCGAGATCGTCGAAGGCGTGGTCCAGCACCAGGCGCAGGGAGCGCACCGCGAGGCCGAGCGAACCGTCACCGGTGCCGGTGTTCCAGCGCACCGACGCGGTGCCACGACCCTCGGACCGCAAGGCCACCGTGCCGAGCCGGTTGCCGGCCATCGTCACCGACCACCCGGTGAACTCGGCGGAGCCGGAGGTCGGCTCCAGAGCGAGGTCGTCGTCGGTGAGGGTGGGCACGTCGTCACCGTACTTGCGACGGCGGCGTCGTCGCCACGGCGGTCCGTTCCGCGGACCACACGACCCAGGTCGTGACTGCCAGACACGACCTTGGCGAAATCGGCCACACTGAGACCATGCGTCGTCTCTGTCTCTGTCTCGCCGCGCTCGGTCTCGCGGCAGTGGCGTGCGGGGGAGGGCCGGAGCCCCGTCCGCTGCCGGACGTCGACCCGCCGAGGCCTGCGCCGCTGCCCCAGTCCGACGGTGGGGTCGTCGACGAGCAGTGGCTGGACGACGTGGCTGCGGCCACCGAGATCCCGCGGCGCGTCCTGCAGGGGTACGCAACAGCGGCAGTTCGGCTCGCAGCAGAGCGGCCCGACTGCTCGCTCGCGTGGAACACGCTGTCGGGCATCGGAAGGGTGGAGTCCGTCCACGGCCAGATCGACGGCTCGCAGGTCGGCGATGACGGGGTCGCACGGCCCGACATCGTGGGTATCGCGCTCGACGGCAGCGAGGGCGTGCGGGCGATCGAGGACACCGACGACGGTCGTCTGGACGGTGACACCCAGTGGGATCGCGCCGTGGGCCCCATGCAGTTCATCCCCTCCACGTGGCAGCGGTGGGGCGCCGACGGCAGTGGCGACGGCGGCCGCAACCCCCAGAACATCGACGATGCAGCCCTCGCGGCCGGCCGCTACCTCTGTGACTCCGCCAGGAAGCTGGACACCCGTCGCGGCTGGCTGGAGGCCGTGCTCGCCTACAACAACAGCGCTGCGTATGCCGAGGAGGTCGCCTCCTACGCCAACCGTCACGCCACGCGCACCGCTCAGCAGTGACGGGGGCGACGTCCGACCTGCACGGCTACTGACCGGTGTTCGACTCGGGCTGTTGGCCGGAGTTCACGCCGACGAACCAGCGGTCATGAAGGTGTCGCGGCGGTGCCTGATGGAGGTGGGATCAGCCCATCTTGTCGATCCAGCGGATGAGGCGGCCGTCGTCGTCGGTCTCGTGGTAGGCCGGTGGGCCTGGCACTGGATCGTCCTGCAGAAGAGCGGTCACCTCTGCTGGCCCATGCAGGTGCTCCTCAACTGCGGTGGTCCAGTGCACATTGGGAGCCATGAGTCGCTGCAGCCGGGCCCAGTCGCGGCGCTCGATCAGGCTCAATACGTTCCCCACCACGGGTACCTGTTCAGCCACGAGCTAAGCGTACTCGGCGCTCCGAGTGACGCCGGGACCTCTGGTCGCAGACGAATCAAGTGCGCTGTCCGATGGCGAGGGGTTGACCTCAACTAAACTTGAGGTTCTTTGATGGTGTCAACGACACGTTGACCGCATCGACGAAAGGACGAGGTCATGCCTCGCGCACTCATCACCGGAGGGACCGCCGGACTCGGTCTCGCCCTCGCCACCGCTCTCGCCGACGACGGCTGGGAGGTGGTGGTCGACGGCCGCGACGCCAACCGTCTGGCCGATGCCCTGGCCGAGATCGGGCCGCGAGCCACGGGCCTGCGTGGCGACATCACGGATGTCGACCATCGCGCCGCGCTCGCGCTGCAGGGCGGTCAGCTGGACCTGCTGGTCAACAACGCCAGCACCCTCGGGGTCAGCCCGCTCCAACCCGTCCTGCACCTGGATCCCGACGTGCTGCACCGACTGTGGGAGACCAACGTCGTGGCAGCCCTGGACCTCACCGCGCTGGTGCGACCGCAGCTGCAGCCCGGGGCCGCGATCCTCAACATCACCTCCGACGTGACCACGGAGCACTACGAGACATGGGGTGGCTATGCCGCGACCAAGGCCGCGCTCGAGCACCTCACGCTCACCCTCGCCGCCGAGGAGCCGGACCTGCGCTGCTGGGCCGTCGACCCCGGGGACCTGAGGACGGCCATGCACCAGGCGGCGTTCCCCGGCGAGGACATCAGCGACCGACCGTTGCCGAGCAGTGTCGTCCCGGCCTTCCTGCGTCTGCTGCAGGACCGGCCGCCCAGCGGTCGCTACCGGGCCGCTGACCTCGGTGGGAGCCTGGCGGAGGTGTTGAGCGCATGAACACGCCCACGAGCACGTTGATCGACCTCGCGCCACTGACCCGGTTCGAACCGCCCGGTGACCTGACCGCACCGGCCCCGGCCGAGGCGCGCGGCACCCAGCGCGACGCCGTGCGCCTGCTGGTGGCCGACGGCGACCGGGCGCGCCACGTGCTGTTCCGGGACCTGGCAGACCAGCTCGACCCCGGGGACCTCGTGGTGGTGAACGCCTCGCAGACGGTGGCCGGGGAGGCCGACGCCACCATCGGCGCCGGTAGCCGCCATCGCGACATCGTGCTGCACCTCGCGATGGACCTGCGGGACGGCACCTGGGTGGTGGAGCTGAGATCGGCCCCCGACGCCGCGCGAGCCCTGCTGGAGGCGGAGCCCGGCCAGGTGGTCACTCTCACCGACGACCCTGCCACGACGCTGAGGCTGCTCGCGCCCTACCCACACGAGGGGTCCTCGCCGACGGGGGTGGGCAACCGTCTCTGGCGGGCCGAGCACCTTGGGCACGAGCCCCTGCGTGCCGTCATGGACCGCATCGGCCGCCCGATCGCCTACGGCTACCTCGATCGGCGCTACGACCTCGCCGACTACCAGACGATCTTCGGCACGACGCCGGGCAGTGCGGAGATGCCCAGCGCGGCGCGGCCCTTCACGCCGGAGCTCGTCACGCGGCTCGTCTCGCGTGGCGTCGCCGTGGCTCCCGTCGTGCTGCACACCGGCGTCTCGTCACAGGAGGCGGGCGAAGCCCCGCAGCCGGAGTGGTACGAGGTAGGTGCGGCCACCGCGCAGCTGGTCAACGTCACGCGGGCCCGCGGCGGCAGGGTCGTGGCCGTGGGCACGACCGTGACGCGGGCGTTGGAGTCGGCCGTCGTGCCGGGCGGCTCGCTCGTCGTGGCCGACGAGGGGTGGACCGAGCGGGTCGTGACCCGTGAGGCGCCACCGCGCGTGGTGGACGGGCTGGTCACCGGATGGCACGATCCGCAGGCCTCGCACCTGCTCCTGGTGGAGGCCATCGCTGGTCCGCAGCTGGCGCAGCTCGCCTACGACGCGGCCGTCGAGCAGCGGTACCGCTGGCACGAGTTCGGTGACGCAGGGCTGTTCCTGCCACCACGAGCTGCCGCGGCAGCAGCCTGACACGGCACCGACCGCACGGTCAGCGTGCAGCGGGCACCAGGATGCGTGCCGGGGCCTCGGGCGAGATGGTCACCGAACGCAGGTCGTGGGTGGTGTCGTCGAGCTCGTCGCGCAGCAGCGCAGAGGCCGACCGCAGCCCGAGGTCGGCCGGCGCCACGCGGATGCCGACCGTGCGTTCCCAGGACGGGAAGAGGTCGAGGACCACGAGCACGACGTCCTGGCCAGTGACCTTCGAGTAGGCGATGACACCACCGGCGTCGGTGGAGTGGAGCTGCAGGTCCCGCAGCCGCTGCAGCGCCGGGTGACGGCGGCGCACCTCGTTGAGCCGGGTGATGAACGACACCAGCGGGCCCTCGCGCGACCAGTCGCGGACCTTGATCTCGTACGTCTCCGGATGCAGGTACTCCTCGGCGTCGGGCCCGGCGGCCTCGTGCTCCAGGAGCTCGTAGCCGGCGTACATCCCCCAGGTCGGCGAGCCCGTGGCGGCGAGCACCGCCCTCATCCGGAACATCGACTCATCACCACCCTGCAGGTAGCGCGGAAGGAGGTCCGGCGCGTTGACGACGAAGTTCGGACGCAGGACGTCGCTCGTACGGTTGCCGACCTCATCGAGGTAGTCGGCGGTCTCGGCCGCCCCCTGACGCCAGGGGAGGTAGGTGTGGCTCTGGTGGAAGCCGACGGCGCTCAGCGCGTGAAGCCTGGCCGGTGAGCCGTGGTGGGCCCCGGCGAGGAAGAGGACGTCGGGATCACTCATGCGCACGTCGTGCAGCAGCTGTTGCCAGAACGCCACCGGGTTGGTGTGCACGGTGGCGACGCGGAAGATGCGCACCCCGCGCTCGATCCATGTGCGGACGATCCGCAGCACCTCCAGGTAGAGACCGGCGGGGTCGCTGTCGAAGTCGAGCGGACAGACGTCCTCGTGCCTGGTGGGCGGGTCCTGCGCGCGCGCGAGCGTGCCGTCGGCTCGGTGGATGAACCACTCGGGGTGCTCGGCGACCCACGGATGATCCGGCGAGCACTGCAGCACGAGGTCGAGCGCGACCTCCAGACCGAGGTCCTCGGCTCGCTCGAGGAAGTACGCGAGGTCCTGCAGCGTCCCGAGTCCGGGGTCGAGGGCGTCGTGGCCGCCGTCGGCCGAGCCGACCGCCCACGGTGATCCCGGATCTGCGGGCTCGGCCACGTGCGAGCCGTCGCGCCCTCTGCGCCCGGTCACCCCGATCGGACTGACGGGGGGCAGGCAGACGACGTCGAATCCCATGGCCGCGACACCCGGCAGCCGCTCTGCCGCGCTCCGCAACGTCCCGGCTCGTACGGTGCCGTCCCCGAGCACCTGGGCACCCTCGGAGCGGGGGAACATCTCGTACCACGAGCCCACGAGAGCACGCTCACGATCGACCTGCAGCGGCAGCGGAGCGCTGGCATCCAGGTGGTCCTGGACGGCCTCGGTCGGCAAGGTCTCCACGAAGGCCAGAGCGGTGGCGAAACGATCGAGGGCGGGGACGTCGGCCTCGTGCAGCTGCGGGGTCACGGAGCGTGCCGTCGGGTCGACGTCGGCAGTGCGTTCGAGCACCTGTGCGCCTTCGGCGAGGGTGAGCTCCAGGTCCACCTCGGCCTCGAACCGCTTGGTGGCGGTACGCACCCAGGCGGCGACGGGGTCGTGCCAGCTCTGGACGTGGAAGGTCCAGTCGCCCATCATGTCGGGCGCGACGACGGCCGCCCAGTGGTCGTCGCCGAGGTGGTGCATCGGCACGGGGTGGCGCTCCTGGCCCTCGGGGTCGGTCAGGACGACGGCCGCTCGCACGACGGTCGGCTCCTCGCCGAAAATGCGGGCCCGTACGGTCATCTCCTCGCCCTCCACGGCCTTGGCCGGGAAGGCGCCGTTCTCGACCTGGGGACGGACGTCGAGGATCGGGAGCCTGGTGACCATGGCCTCACACACTAGAGGGTGCGTGTCGGCGGCGTGGCCACCGTGCCCAGGACGTCCGACGAGCCAGGGACGGCTCTGGCCTATGCTCGAATCCTCGCGTCACACCGACGGCGTCACGATCACGACGGAAGGACCAGCGTGGCTGAGCTCGTACACCTCGAGGTGGCCGATGGTGTCGGCACCATCCGCCTCGACCGCCCCCCGATGAACGCCCTCGATGCCCAGCTCCAGACCGAGCTGATCGAGGTCTCCCGCGAGGCCGACGCCCGCGAGGACGTGGCCGCTGTCGTCGTCTTCGGCGGTGAGAAGGTCTTTGCGGCCGGCGCGGACGTCAAGCAGATGGCGGCCATGGGGTACGCGGAGATGGTGCATCACGCCCATCTCCTGCAGGACTTCACCAGGGCGATCGCAGCGATCGGCAAACCCACCGTCTCGGCCGTCACCGGCTTCGCTCTCGGTGGAGGTCTGGAGGTCGCGCTGGCCACCGACATCCGCATCTGTGCAGAGGACGCCAAGCTCGGCCAGCCGGAGATCCTGCTCGGCATCATCCCTGGCGCCGGCGGCACCCAGCGGCTCGCCAGGCTGGTCGGACCGGCCCGTGCCAAGGACCTCATCTACACGGGGCGCTTCGTCAAGGCCGAGGAGGCGCTCGCGATCGGCCTGGTCGACCAGGTGGTTGCCGCCGACGACGTGCACGAGGCGGCAGTCACGTGGGCCGCGCAGTTCGTCGCCGGCCCCGCGCTGGCCCTGCGTGCGGCCAAGAACGCCATCGACCGTGGGCTCGAGGTGGATCTGCAGACCGGGCTGGAGATCGAGCGCTCGGAGTTCGCCGGCCTGTTCGCCACCGAGGACCGCGTCGCGGGGATGACGTCCTTCGTCGAGAACGGGCCCGGTAAGGCCACCTTCGAAGGACGGTGACCGCCGGCGCGACGCGCTGCACGCACAGGTGCTCAACGTCGCGGCTTCCGGCGGCAGCCCCCTGCGGATCGGCGCCGGTCCGGAGTCCATCGTCGCCGAGCTGATGCCGGCCGGGGTCGTCGGGCATGACGCGCTGCGCGCCGTCGTGCAAGGACTTGATGCGTGCCTGCGGCGTTTGTGAATCGGTGTGACAGACCATCGTCATGGGGCATACTGAGCACGACCGTGACGCTTTGAGCGTCGTAGAAGGGATGTCATGACCGACTCAGGATCAAATCACCCCCAAGGTCGTGGTCCGGCCGACCCCTTGAAGGTTGCTGCCGACATGCTTGCCGAGGCCGAAGGTCAGGCGCCCGGTGACGAAGCAGGGACAGCCGAGGGCCCGCAGACCCAGTCTGGTTCTCCACGCAGTCGCGCCCACGCCGAGGAGCGTCGCGGCCGCCGGGCCGCCGCTCGTGCGGCCCGCCAGGCCGCTGCCGAGAAGCGCCGGCGCGAGCGTGAGGCGGCCAAGGAGTTCGCGGCCGCCAAGCGGAATGCACGACGCGGCAACGACGAGGTGCCTGAGGACAACGACGAGGTGCCTGAGGAGTCGCAGGACACGACATCCCCCGACGTCCTGGCCGAGGAGCCGCCAGCAGCGCCCCAGAGCGCCGAGCCGCAGGACAGCGGGTCCCACGAGGTCGCACGGGCGTCCGAGGACGCCGCCTCAGAAGAGGTGGTCCCGGCGGTCGAGGATCCCCAGGACTCCACACCGCAGGAGGAAGCGCCGGCTCCTGCCGATGAGGCACCGAGCATCCCGGCCGACGATGCCCAGGAGACTCCCGAGCAGGAGACCGCCGCGCAGGAGAGTCCCGGGCAGGAGGCCCCCAAGGATCCCGGCGGAGGGACGCTCGGTGAGCGCCTCGCGGCGCGCGCTGCGCAGCAGCGCGTGGACCCCGTCGAGGAGGCGGTCGGCGACGGCGGCAGCACCTCCGATGCGAGTGCTCTGCAGGCCGCTCGCGACCGAGCACAGGAGCAGAGAGCCGCCGCGGAGCGAGCCGAGCGTGAACAGGCCGAGCGTGAACAGGCCGAGCAGGACGAGGTTGCTCAGCAGGAGGCTGCCGTCGAGCAGGAGGCTCCTGAGCAGGAAGGGATGGCCGAGCAGGAGGTTGCCGATCAGCTCGAGCAGGAGGTTCCTGAGCAGGCCGAGCAGGAGGTTCCTGAGCAGGAGGATGTTCCTGGCGCTCAGGCGGGCCACGAGGCCCAGGTGGCAGCACCTCCGGCAGCATCCTTCGCCGAGAAGCTCGCCGCGGCGAGTGCGGCGGCTCAGGAGCGAGTCTCTGCAGCCCGCGCCGAGGCGGCCCGTCTCATGGAGGAGGCGGCCCGTGAGCGCACGGAGGCCACTCGCAGGATCGAGGCCGATGAGGCCCAGCAGCGCGAGATCCTGACGCAGAAGCTCAAGGCGGCCGAGCAGGCCGCCGAGGAGCGCGTCAACGCTGCCCGCCAGGAGGCGGAGCGTGTCACGGCGGAGATCGAGCGCGAGCGTGAGGCCGCGGCAGCCAAGATCGAGCAGCTGCAGCAGGAGGCTGACCAGCGAGTCGCCGAGGCCAAGGCCGAGGCTGAACGCAAGGCCCAGGCCCGGCTCGACGAAGCCCAGGCCGAGGCCGAACGGCGGATCGCCGAGGCCGAGGCGCAGGCCGAGGCACAGTCGGCCCAGCGTCTCTCGGAGGCCGAGACCGCCGCCGACGAGGCTGTTCGACGCCGCCAGGAAGCAGCCGAGCGTGACGCCGAGCGCCGCATCGCCGAGGCCCGCGCCGAGGCTGAGCGGCTCGCCTCCCAGGCCCAGCACGAGCGTGAGGCGGCCCAGGCACAGCGTGACCGTGAGCGCCAGGAGGCTGACTCCACGCTCGCAGAGGTGCGTGCCGAGGCCGAACGGGTGGCACGGGAGGCGGAGGAGACCGCGCAGGGTCACGTCGAGGCCGCCAGGGCCGAGGCCGAGCGCTACGCCCAGGAGGTGGAGGCCGAACGGGCCGCCATCGCAGCCAAGCTGTCCGACGCCGAGCGCCTGGCCGAGGAGAAGGTCGCCGAGGCCAAGGCCGAGGCGGAGCGTGTCGCCGCCGCGGCGCAGGAGCGCCACGACCAGGCCGCCGCCGAGCTCGCCCGCGAGCGCGACGAGGCCATGGCCGCCGCCGAACGGGTGATGGCCGAGGCACAGACGGTTGCGCGTCGGGCCGAGGAGGACAAGGCAGCAGCGGCTCAGAAGATGGCTGAGGCCGAACGAGCTGCCGAGGAACAGATCCGGGGCGCCCAGGCCGAGGCCGAACGAGTGGCCGCGGAGGCTGCCGAGGCGGCCCGCGTGGCCACCAACGAGCGCGAGAAGGCCGACCGTCGTCAGGCCGAGGCTAGCCAGGCGGCCCAGGAGCAGGCCGATGAGCGCATCGCCAAGGCGGAGCGGGAGTCCCAGGAGCGCATCGCCCGTGCCGAGGCCGAGGCCCAGAAGGTCGCCGAACGCGCCGAGGCCGAGGCCGAGCGTCGGCTGGAGGAGGCCCGTCGAGAGGCCGAGCGCGTCACCCAGGTGGCCAAGAAGGACGCCAACGAGCGACTCAGCCAAGCCGTCGCAGCGGCGCGAGAGGCGGCCGAGCAGAAGCTGCAGGACGCCGAGCGCACGGCACTGGAGTGGGTGGCTGCTGCCGAGGCCGAGGCCGAGCGGGTGGCCCAGGCGCACATCGTCATGGCCAACCAGTCCGGCAAGGACGAGCCGACCTTCATGCCCGCGCCTCGCAGCGACGTCAGCGAGTTCGTGGAGGAAAAGCCCGTCGCCGAGGTGTCGCAGGCGGCTCCCCAGGAGGTGAACGACGGGTCCGGGGATCCCGCCACCCCGACCAAAAAAAGAGTCGTTCGTCGCAAGTGAGCCGCTGACAGCGGGAGCGATCGTCGCCGGACTCACGGCGGAGGAGCGCCTGCGCCGGCGCCCGTGGGAGAGGGCCCGGGCCGAACGACCTCCTGTGGTGGCCGACAACGCGCCGAGCACGTCCGTCGGACCGGATCGTTCCTCCGACGATGTCGTGCCGGATCTACCCGCCGCGGAGGTGGGGACGGACGACGTGTCGCAGGAGCGGGCGCTGCAGCAGGTGCGCGAGTCTCTCCTTTCACAGGACCCCGAGGACGACGTGGTGCCCGCCGTGCCCGATGACCGGGCAGTCGCCGGGGAGCGCCGGGGCGAGGCCAGGGCCGGGCGGCGGCGGGCGCGCTCTGAGCAGCGGGCCCGGCGCAAGGAGGGCAAGCGTGCGCAGCGACGTGAGCGCGAACGGGAACGTGCCGAGCGGCAGGAGGCCGAGGAGGCCGAGCGCGAGGCCGAGCAGGAGCGCCTGGAGGAGGAACGGGAACGACACGAGGCGCAGCAGCGGGAGGCCGAGCAACGCGAGCAGGAGAAGGTGCGCCGCCGTGAGCAGGAGAAGAGCGCCGCTGTGGCGGCGCTCGCCGCGGCCCCCGGTGCCATGGCGACGGTGCACCTGAGTCAGCCCCCTGGCACGCAGGAGACCTCGCCCGAGGCCCCTGCGCACGTCGACGCCGTCTCCGAGGAGGGTCCGGTTGACGTGGACCAGGCCTCCCAGAACGTCGAGGAGCCGGGCGAGGGTGCCACGGCGACGCAGCCGGTGCGGGCGCTCGAGGATCCCGAGGACGGTGCCGACGAACCGGCCGATGAAGAGGTTGTCGGCGGGGAACCGGCCGCTGAAGAGGATGCCGGTGAGATGCCGGCCGCTGAGGCTGCTGCCCTCGAGCCGGAGCGCCAGGAGGGTGAGGCCTCCGCCACCCGGTCACTCGCGCCGCTCGGCAGGCACGGTGGCGATGATGTCGACGTCCCGGAGCCGCCGTCGTTGCCGCAGGAGCGCAGCAGCTCCTGGCGGTCGGTCGTCGTGCACTGCGCCAACGTGCTGGCGGTCGTGGCCTTTCTCCTGTCGGTGCTGCTGGCCGTCGCGGCCCTCCTGCTCGGCGCCGGCGTCTCCGATGCCGGCAGCGTGGGGACGCTGTACTCGATGGCTGATGCGATCACCGCTCCGTTGCAGGGCATCGTCACGCTCAGCGGTGAGGACGCCGACCTCAAGAACGCCTTCGCCACCCGTGGCATCGGTTCGTTGCTCATGCTCGCGCTGGCCTTCGCGGTCCCCGGCGTCGCACGGACGCTCGCCGGTCGCTGATCGGCACGCCGCGGGCAGCTGTCCGCCCGTCCACGCGATGCTGGACGCGGCGACGACAGGTGCTCGGGCCGACTGCCTGCGGCGGCCCGGGCGGGAGTGTGACCCAGCCCATGCCCCCGCACGGTCGCACCGTGCGTTACGCGTCGGTAACATGTCCACGAGAAGGGTGCCCTCACCACCGCAGTCCCGGACGTGGCAAGGTGAACCCATCCCGAACTCGCGGCGAGAGTCGCCGCGCACCCCTGACCTCAGGAGGGTCTTCGTGACCAACATCGTCGTCGCGGTGAAGTATGTGCCGGATGCCACGGCCGACCGCACCTTTGATTCCGCAGACAACACCGTCGATCGCGAGAACGTTGACGGATTGTTGTCTGAGCTTGATGAGTATGCCGTCGAGCAGGCCCTGCAGATCGTGGAGGAGGCCGGTGAGGGCGAGGTGACGGTGGTGACCGTCGGTCCTGCCGATGCTTCTGATGCGGTGCGCAAGGCCCTGCAGATGGGGGCGGACTCCGGTATCCATGTCGAGGATGACGCCATCGCCGGCTCGGATGCCTTCGCCACCTCGCTGGTGTTGGCCAAGGCGATCGAGAAGACTGAGTACGACCTGGTGTTCTTCGGCATGGCCTCGACCGATGGCGGTCTGGGTGTGGTGCCCACGCTGGTGGCCGAGCGGTTGGGTCTGCCGGCGGTGACGCTGGGTTCGGAGGTCACCGTCGATGGTGACTCGATCACGATCCGTCGCGATGGGGATACCGCCACGCAGGAGATCTCCGGCAGCGGCAAGCTCGTCGTCTCGGTCACGGACCAGACCGGTGAGGCCCGTTACCCGTCCTTCAAGGGCATCATGGCGGCCAAGAAGAAGCCGGTCGAGTCCTGGGACCTGTCCGACCTGGGGATCGATGCCTCCGAGGTCGGCCTGGACGCCGCCTGGACGAAGGTCGCTTCCTTTGCCGAGCGTCCGCCCCGCAGTGCCGGGGAGATCGTGACCGATGAGGGAGACGGCGGCGCCAAGCTCGTCGAGTTCCTCGCCTCCAAGAAGTTCGTCTGAGTAGGAGTATCGAGATGTCCGAAGTCATCGTGCTCGTCGACCATGTCGACGGCAATGTCACCAAGCCCACGCTCGAGCTCCTCACGATCGCCCGCACTCTCGGTGAGCCGTCGGCCGTCTACTTCGGCTCCGGTGAGGTCCCGGCCGTGCTGGCCGAGTACGGCGCGCAGAAGATCTACCAGCTCGAGGACGCCGTCTACAGCGAGTACCTGGTGGCCCCCAAGGCCGAGGCGCTCGCGAAGATCGTCACCGACGCCTCGGCGGCGGCCGTGCTGGTCGTCTCCGGTGGTGAGGGCAAGGAGATCGCGGCCCGCGTCGCGCTCAAGACCTCCTCGGGCCTGATCACCGACGCTGTCGACGTCGCCGTCGACGGTGGTGACATCACCACGACGCAGAGCGTGTTCGCCGGCGGTTACACGGTCAAGGCCACCGTCACCCAGGGTGTCCCCGTGGTCGCGGTGAAGCCGAACTCGACCTCCCCGGAGGCCGCCGCGGGCGCCGGCGCCGTGGAGGCCGTGAGCGTGGAGGTCTCCGAGGCCGCCAAGGGCGCCAGGATCGTCTCCAGCTCCGAGAAGGCCTCCTCCGGTCGTCCCGAGCTGACCGAGGCCGCGATCGTGGTCTCCGGTGGTCGTGGCACCGGTGGTGACTTCTCCGAGGTCGAGGCCCTGGCCGACAGCCTGGGCGCGGCCGTCGGCGCGTCCCGTGCCGCGGTGGACTCGGGCTGGTACCCGCACTCCTTCCAGGTGGGTCAGACCGGCAAGACGGTCTCGCCGCAGCTCTACGTCGCCAACGGCATCTCCGGCGCCATCCAGCACCGGGCCGGCATGCAGACGTCCAAGACGATCGTCGCGGTCAACAAGGACGACGAGGCGCCGATCTTCGAGCTCGTCGACTTCGGCGTCGTCGGTGACCTCAAGGCCGTCCTGCCGCAGGCCACCGAGGAGATCACCAAGCGCAAGGGCTGAGACCCACACCGCATCGACAGGACCCCCGGACCCGATGGGCCCGGGGGTCCTGTCGCGTCCTGGCCCGTCGGGACCATGGGCGCGGCCCGAAGGCACCATGAGGTCGTGGCCCGTTCGGATAGGTGTCACTTTGGTTAAGTCGCCTGTTCGCTCTGTCCCTCGAACCGTTCGCGGTGATAGCAATGGTGGGCGCACGCGCCTGCGTGCACAGATTTCACAGGAGGAATCCATGCGACTCACTCGGCGTACACGCCTGGCTGGTGTTGCCTTGTTCGCCACCGGAAGCCTGGTGCTTGCCGCGTGCGGTGGAGGTGGCGACGATGGGGGTGACGGAGTCGTTTCCGTCTACGGAACCGAGCCGCAGAACCCACTGATCGGGACGTCCACCAACGAGGTCGGCGGCGGCAACGTGATCGACCAGCTCTTCGCCGGACTGGTGGTCTACGACAACGAGGGCGAGAGCTCGCTCGAGGTGGCCGAGTCCATCGAGTCCGAGGACAACCAGACCTGGACCATCACGCTCAAGGACTGGGAGTTCTCCGACGGCACCCCGGTCACCGCCAACAGCTTCGTCGACGCGTGGAACTACGGTGCGCTCAGCACCAACGCCCAGCTGAGCGGCTACTTCTTCGAGCCCATCGAGGGCTATGAGGAGGTTGCTGCCGAGGAGCCCGAGGCCGAGACCCTGTCCGGTCTCGAGGTGGTCGATGACAAGACCTTCACCGTGGAGCTGGCCCAGCCCGAGGCGGACTTCCCGGAGCGGCTCGGCTACTCGGCGTACTTCCCGGTGCCCGAGTCGGCCTTCGACGACATGGAGGCCTACGGCGAGGCGCCGATCGGCAACGGCCCCTACAAGCTGGCCGAGAGCGGGTGGGAGCGCAACCAGCAGATCACGCTGGAGCCGAACGAGTCCTACGAGGGAACTCGTGAGCCGCAGAACAACGGGATCATCTTCAAGATCTACACCGATCCCGACGGCGCCTACTCCGACATCCAGGCCGGCAACCTGGACCTGATGGACAACGTGCCGCCCAGCGCCCTGGCCACCTACCAGGACGATGACCAGGTCCAGCCGGTGACGCAGCCGGGCTCGAGCAATGCCACGATCACGATCCCCGAGCGACTGGACGGGTTCGACGGTGAGGAGGGCAAGCTGCGTCGCCAGGCCATCTCCAAGGCGATCAACCGCGCGGAGATCACCGAGACGGTCTTCGAGGGCTCCCGTACCCCGGCGGTGGACTTCTCCGCCCCGGTGATGCCCGGCTTCATCGACGACATCGAGGGCAGCGACGTCCTGGAGTTCGACGCCGAGGAGGCCAAGGACCTCTGGGCGCAGGCCGAGGACATCGCACCCTATGAGGGGACCTTCACGCTGGCGTACAACGCCGACGGTCCGGGCAACAAGGAATGGGTCGAGGCGCTGGTCAACCAGTTGCGCAACAACCTGGAGATCGACGCTGAGCCCGAGGAGTATGCGTCCTTCGACGAGTTCCGCGAGGACATCACCAACCGGGACATCGAGACCGCGTTCCGCACGGGCTGGCAGGCCGACTACCCGTCGATCTACAACTACCTCGCGCCGCTCTACGGCACGGGAGCCGGCTCCAACGACGGTGACTACTCCAGCGAGGAGTTCGACGGCCTGCTCAGGGAGGCGGCCGGCGCCTCCGAGGAGGAGGAGCGTTTCGACCTCTACGCCCAGGCGCAGGCCGTGCTCTTCGAGGACCTTCCGGTCCTCCCGTTGTGGTACACCGACGTCGCCGCTGCGGCCTCGCAGTCCGTCGACAACGTGACCTTCAACTGGAAGGACCGTCCGGTCCTTCACGAGGTCACCAAGGACTGAGTCCGGTCCCCACCGATGAGCGTGTGGGGCAGCACGACCTGTGTTGCCCCACACGCTCGTCCCGGTGCGCCCGGGCCTTCGGTGAAGTGGTCGTGTGGGCGTATCGTGTCGGCGGGTCTTTCTCCAGACGGGACTTCGAACTCATATGTGGTGGTACATCGGCAGGCGGGTGCTGCAGACGATCCCGGTCGTCCTCGGCGCGACGCTGCTCATCTACGCGATGGTCTTCCTGCGACCGGGCGACCCGATCGGCGCACTGTTCGGCGATCGCCAGGTCAACGAGGCGGTCCGCGCGCAGCTCGAGGCGCAGTACAACCTCGACAAGCCCTTCCTCGTGCAGTGGCTGCTCTTCCTCAAGGACGCGCTGACCCTCGACCTCGGGCAGACGTTCCGGCGCACGGAAGTCATCGACGAGGTCGCTCGGGCCTTTCCCGTCACGATGCGGATGGCGCTGATCGCCCTGCTGGTCGAGACCGTCCTCGGTATCGCGGCAGGTTTCTACGCCGGGCTCCGCAAGGGCAAGATCTTCGACTCCACGATGCTCGTCGTCTCGCTGCTCGTCATCGCCGTCCCGATCTTCGTGTTCGGCTTCCTGCTGCAGTTCCTGGTCGGGGTGAAGCTCGGCTGGACGACCCCCACCGTCACGGGAACCGGCTTCGCCGACCTGTGGCTACCCGGGTTCGTCCTCGGCCTGACCAGCTTCGCCTACGTCCTGCGCCTCACCCGCACGTCGGTGGCGGAGAACCTCGCTGCTGATCACGTCAAGACCGCGCGCGCGAAGGGGCTCAGCGATGGTGAGGTCAACCGCCGGCACGTCCTGCGCAACTCCCTGATCCCCGTCGTCACCTTCCTCGGTGCCGACCTGGGTGCCCTGATGGCCGGCGCCATCGTCACCGAGGGCATCTTCAACGTCCAGGGCATCGGCAACCTCGCCTTCCAGGCGATCAACCGAGGCGAGAGCCCGACGATCGTCTCCGTCGTCACCGTCATGGTGCTGGTCTACGTGGTGATGAGCCTGATCGTCGACCTCATCTATGCCGCTCTCGACCCCAGGATCCGTTATGCCTGAACCCACCGCACGTCCGCCACGCCGCGGTCAGGAACGACGCGTCGCCCGAGCCGAGGACACGCCGCTGCACGAGGTCGGAGCTCTCGACACCACTGCCGCGCCGGAGGGTCAGTGGATGGAGGCCTGGCGGCAGCTGCGGCGAAATCCGCTGTTCATCATCTCGGCCGTCCTGCTGACCTTCCTGGCGGTCGTCATCGTCTTTCCGGGGCTGTTCACCAGCCAGGACCCCAACTTCTGCCAGCCCGGCAAGCGGATCGCGCCGGCCGAACCGGGCCATCCGCTGGGCTACAACCTCGCCGGCTGCGACCTGCTGGCGCGCACGGTCTACGGTGCCCGCGCCAGCGTGGCGGTGGGCGTGTTCACGACTCTGATCGTCGCGCTCATCGGTCTTGCTGCCGGTTCGATCGCCGGGTTCTACGGCGGCTGGATCGACGCCATCATCTCGCGCATCTCGGACATCTTCTTCGCCATCCCGTTGCTGCTGGCGGCCCTGGTCGGTCTGTCGGTGATCCGTAACCTCTTCCCCGACCGTGGCTTCTGGACGGGCGTGTTGTCGGTGGTCGCCGTGCTCGGGCTGTTCGGCTGGCCGCAGATCACCCGCATCACGCGCGGCGCGGTGCTGGAGACCAAGAACCTGGAGTTCATCGATGCCGCGCGGGCCATCGGTGCCACGCCACGGCGCAACCTGTTGCGGCACGTCATCCCCAACTCGCTGGCCCCGGTGATCGTGACGGCGACCGTCTCGCTGGGCATCTACATCGTCGCCGAGGCGACGCTGTCCTTCCTGGGCATCGGTCTGCCGTTCGGCGTCGTGTCCTGGGGCAGCGACATCTCCTCAGCCCAGGAACTGGTGCGCTCTGGCCGCCGGCTCAGTGTGATGTTCTGGCCGGCCGGTGCGCTGATGGTGACCGTGCTGAGCTTCATCCTCCTGGGCGATGCCGTGCGTGACGCCCTCGACCCGAAGGCCAAGAAGCGATGAGCGCGTCACCTGATGACGTCGGGGCCGGGACCCACGACGAGCAGCCGTTGCTGGAGCTCAAGAACCTGAGCGTCGGCTTCGTCTCTCGCAAGAAGGTCATTCCCGCGGTGATCGACGCCGACCTCACGGTCTACCCCGGCCAGACGGTGGCGATCGTGGGGGAGTCCGGGTCGGGCAAGTCGACCACCGCGCACTCCATCATCGACCTGCTCCCCGGGACCGGTCGGATCACCGGCGGTGAGATTCTCTTCGAGGGCCGGGACATCGCGCGGGCCAAGAGGTCCGACATCGTGGCCCTGCGTGGCAGCTCGATCGGGCTGGTGCCGCAGGACCCGATGTCCAACCTCAACCCGCTGTGGCGGGTCGGCTCGCAGATCAAGGAGTCGTTGGAGGCCAACGGCGTCGCCAAGGGCAAGGCGGCCGATGCCCGCGTCGCCGAGCTGTTGGAGGAGGCCGGGCTGCCGGACGCGGCCCGCCGAGCCAGGCAGTTCCCTCACGAGTTCTCCGGCGGCATGCGTCAGCGTGCCCTGATCGCGATGGGTCTGGCCGCGCGCCCCAAGCTGCTGATCGCCGACGAGCCGACCTCCGCGCTGGACGTCACGGTGCAGAAGGGCATCCTCGACCACCTCGACCACCTCACCGAAGAGCTCGGGTTCGCGGTCCTGCTCATCACCCACGACCTCGGGCTGGCGGCCGAGCGGGCCGATCACCTGGTGGTCATGTACCGCGGGAGGATCGTGGAGTCCGGCCCGGCGCTGGAGATCCTGCAGGATCCTCGTCACGCCTACACCCAGCGTCTGGTCGACTCCGCGCCGTCGCTGGCCTCGCAGCGACTGTCGTCGTTGGAGCATCGTGCCGAGGTGCGGGAGCAGGCCGAACACGTGGCCGAGGACGTCGCGCAGGACGTCGCGACGTCCTCGGGGGTCTTCGGCGAGGGACAGAGCACCATCCTGGAGGCCAAGAACCTCACCAAGGTGTTCAAGATCCGTGGCGGGCGTCCCGGTGCGTCGACGGACTTCAAGGCCGTCGACGACGTCAGCTTCCGGCTCGAGCGGGGAACCACCACGGCGATCGTGGGGGAGTCCGGGTCGGGCAAGTCCACCGTCGCCCGTATGGTGCTGGGTCTGCTGGACTCCACCGAGGGCACGGTGGAGTTCGACGGCGTCGACATCACGTCGTTGAAGTCCAAGCGGCAACAGCTGGGACTGCGCCGTCAGATGCAGCCGGTCTTTCAGAATCCGTACGCCTCGCTGGATCCGATGTACTCCATCTACCGCTCCATCGAGGAGCCGTTGCGCACGCATGGCATCGGCACCGCCAAGGGGCGCGAGGCCACGATCCGGGGCTTGCTGGACAAGGTCTCGCTGCCGCAGTCGGTCATGAGCCGCTACCCCAATGAGCTCTCCGGAGGCCAGCGGCAGCGGGTGGCGATCGCCCGGGCACTGGCGCTCGAGCCCGAGGTGGTGATCTGTGACGAGGCGGTCTCGGCCCTCGACGTGCTGGTGCAGGCGCAGATCCTGAACCTGCTCAACGAGCTACAGGCAGAGCTGGGTCTGAGCTACCTGTTCATCACGCACGACCTCGCGGTGGTCCGTCAGATCGCCGATCACGTGCTGGTCATGCAGGACGGCCGAGTGGTGGAGCAGTCCACCGTCTCGGCGGTCTTTGAGGATCCGCGTGAGGCCTACACGCGCCGGCTGCTCGACGCCATTCCGGGTGGCAGTATTCCGCTCGGGATCGTGGAGGCCGGCGAGCAGGGGGACTGAGGCCGCAGGGCTGGGCACTGGGGCCGGCGCCTCGATTGACTCCATCGAACAAATGTTCGATGATGGCTGAATGGTCAGCACCCCACGTCCCACCCTGGAGGTGGTGGCCGAGCTGCGCCGCGAGGTCGAGCGGATCCAAGGGGTGCCGGCGCGTGCCTCGGTGCCCGTGCACCCCGCGCTGCGTGGCCTGCTGGACGTGCGGGCCGGGGGTGTCTACGGCGTCGAGGCGGCCAGTCTTGCCCTGCTGATGATGGCCGGCCCGTCGTCACAAGGGGCCTGGTGCGGCATCGTCGGCGTGCGTGACCTGGGGGTGGAGGCTGCTGCCGCCATGGGGGTGGATCCGGCGCGCACGGTCGTGGTGCCGGACCCGGGAGCGCGCTGGCTGGAGGTCACGGCGGCCCTTCTCGACGCTCTGGCTCTCGTGGTGGTGCGACCACCGGGGGTGGCAGGGGCTCCTGGCGGAGGTGCCGGGCCTGGGGGTACCTCCCTGCAGGGAGCGCAGCGTGGGGGTACCTCCCGCGAGCGCAGCGAGTGGGGGCGTGCTTGGGGGAGGGCGGCGCAGGGCACAGTCTCTGAGCGCGATGCCGCCCGGGTGGCGGCTCGGCTGCGCAGTCGCGGCTCGGTGCTGGTGCCGTGGGGGCATTGGCCGGGTGCTGAGGCCCGGCTGGAGCTGTCCGATGTGCGCTGGAGCGGCCTCGGGCGGGGGCATGGCCACCTGCAGGCGCGACAGGCCACGGTCGCGGTGCATCGCGGCGCGGCTCCGGCGCGCACGCGCACGCTGTGGCTGCCTGGCCCTGATCTCGCGGTGCGGGCGGTCGAGGAGCCGGGTGTGAAGCAGCCGGTGGGGCATCGGCCCATGAGGAGCGCCTGATGCGCACGCTCGTGGTGTGGTGCCCGGACTGGCCGGTCATGGCGGCCTTGGCCGACCTGCCGGTCGGGGCCGCGGTGGCGGTGCTGGAGTCCGGCGGGGGTGCCGGGCTGGGGGCGGCGAAGGGCACCGGCGGGGGTGCCGGGCTGGGGGCGGCGAAAGGCACCGGCAAGGTGCTGGCCTGCTCGCCGGGTGCTCGGGCGGAGGGCGTGCGTCGTGGGATGCGGCGTCGGGATGCTCAGGCCTGCTGTCCTGATCTGGTGGTGGTCGAGCACCGGGCGGAGGTGGACGCCCGGGCCTTCGAGGAGGTCCTCGTCGCCATCGAGGAGCTCAGCCCGGGCGTGGCGCCGCTGCGTCCGGGGCTGTGCGCGCTGCGGGTGCCCAGCCGCTTCTACGGTGGGGAGGCCGAGGCCGCGGCGGTGATCGCCGAGCGGCTGGTGGCCCTCGGGGTGTGGGATGTCCGGCTCGGACTGGCTGACACGTTGTTCGCGGCGGAGCAGGCGGCCCGGCGTGCACTCACCCAGGACTGCCTGGTGGTGCCCGAGGGGCAGGCGCGGTCCTTCCTCGCGGACCTGCCGGTGGAGGTCCTCGACGACCCCGACCTGGTGGATCTGCTGCGGCGGCTGGGGCTCACCACGGTGGCGGACTTCGCCGCGTTGGGGGCGGCCGACGTCCTCACCCGGTTCGGCCGGCACGGCGCGCTGCTGCACCGTCTGGCGCGGGGAGAAGATCCTCATCCGGTCGGCCGTCGTGCCGTGCCGCCGGAGCTGCAGGCCCAGGTGGTCTTCGAGCCGCCGCTGGAGACGGTCGAGCCGATCGCGTTCAGCGTGCGCACCACGGCTGAGCAGTTCGTGGCGAAGCTGGCCGACGTCGGCCTGGTGTGCACCGGGGTGCGTCTGGAGGCCGACGTCAATGGCGTCGTCGCCTCCTCACGCACGTGGTTGCACCCGCGGTGGTTCACCGCGACGGACCTGGTGGACCGGGTTCGCTGGCAGCTGGAGAGCGCTACCGGACCGGGTGCTTGGGGGAGGGCGGGAGAAGGGCACGCGGGAATAGATGCCGTGCGGTTCCTCCCGGAGGTGACCGAGCCGCTGTCGGAGCATGCCGACCCGTTGTTCGGTCCGCGTCCTGACGACCGGGTGGAACGGGTGGTGGCACGGGTGCAGGGCATGCTTGGCCATGAGGGGGTCGTGGCCGTACAGGCCCAGGGGGGTCGTTCCCCGGCGGCGCGCCAGGTGGCCACCCCGTGGGGGGAGCAGGGCCTGCCCGTCCGGTCGGTGTCGGCGCCGTGGCCGGGTGCCGTCCCGCCACCTGCCCCGGCCACGGTCTACCCGGAGCCTCGCTCGGCCTCCGTGGTGGGGGCCCAGGGGCAAGCCGTAGGCGTCGATGATCGCGGGGCGGTGAGCTGTGAGCCGGCTCGGGTCAGGGCGGATGATTCGCAGGCCTGGCAACCGGTGTCTTCATGGGCCGGCCCGTGGCCCGTGGACGAGCAGTGGTGGGACGAGGCAACGTCACGTCGAGTCGCCCGCTTCCAGGTGGTTGGTGTCGACGGCACGGCCTGGCTCATGGTCGTCGAGAACGGCCAGTGGTGGACCGAGGCTCGTTATGACTGATCCCTTCTTCGCTCAGCGGCGAGAGGAGTGGTCCTGATGGGGTGGAACAACCCGGACGTGTCGTGGGCCGAGCTGGAGGCCAGGCTCTCAGGGAGGCTGACCCACTTCCTGCCACGTGATGGTCGGCTGCCCGGTGGAGGCGATGAGCCCGCTCTCAGTCGTCAGCGCGAGCGCGAGCAAGCCCGTGAGCAGACTTCGGGGTCGCGGGAACCGGTCATTGGCTATGCCGAGCTGCACTGTCACAGCAGCTACAGCTTCCTCGACGGCGCGAGTGGCCCGGAGGAGCTGGTCGAGGAGGCGGTCCGCCTGGGGCTGAGCAGCCTGGCCATCACCGACCATGACGGCTTCTACGGTGCTCCGGCCTTTGCCGAGGCCGCGCAGCAGCATGGCCTCGGGACCGTCTACGGTGCCGAGCTCTCACTCGGCCTGTCCGGACCGCAGAACGGAGTGCGAGATCCGCAAGGACACCATCTGCTCGTGCTGGCCCTGGGGGTGGAGGGCTACCACCGGCTCGCCGCAGCCATCACTGATGCTCAGCTGCGCGGCGGCGAGAAGGGGCGTCCAGTCTATGACCTGGAGGAGCTGGCCGAGCGTGGGCGCGGCCACTGGCACGTCCTCACCGGATGTCGCAAAGGCATGGTGCGCAGCGCCTTGCAGCGCGACGGACCGCAGGCGGCGGCCCGAGAGCTCGACCGGCTCACCACGCTGTTCGGGGCTGATCACGTCACCACTGAGCTCATCGACCATGGTCACCCCTTGGACGGCAGTGTCAACGATGCCCTGTCCGCCATGGCGCACGAGCTGGGCCTGCCGGTGGTGGCCACGAACAACGTCCACCACGCCCGGCCGAGTGGTCGTCGGCTCGCTTCGGCCATGGCGGCCATCCGCGCTCGGCGCAGCCTGGCCGAGATGGACGGGTGGCTGCCGGCAGCGGGTACGGCCCACCTGCGATCCGGGGCTGAGATGGCGCGGATCTTCGGCCGGTACCCGGGAGCGGTCGAGGCTTCGGTGCGGATCGCTGAGGACGCGGCCTTCGACCTGCAGAAGGCCAGGCCGCGACTGCCACGCCACCGGATCCCGGCTGGTCACACGCCGATGAGCTATCTGCGTGAACTGGCCGAGGAGGGTATCCGGGAGCGTTATTCACATCACGAGCAGGCGGCCCGGGAGCGCATCGAGCGCGAGCTCCGGGTCATCGAGGAGAAGGACTTTCCCGGCTACTTCATCATCGTCCACGACATCGTCCGGTTCGCGCGTGAGAACGGCATCCTCTGCCAGGGTCGTGGCTCCTCGGCCAACTCCGCGCTCTGCTACGCCCTGAAGATCACCGCCATCGACTCGATCCGGTACGACCTGCCCTTCGCACGTTTTCTGGCCGCGACCCGGCAGGAGGAGCCGGACATCGACGTGGACTTCGACTCCTCCCGACGTGAGGAGGTCATCCAATGGGTGTACGACACCTACGGTCGCCACAACGCCGCCCAGGTGGCCAACGTCATCAGCTATCGTCCGCGCTCGGCCATTCGCGACGCCGCCAAGGCCCTGGGGTACTCGGTGGGGCAGCAGGATGCGTGGACGAAGGAGATCGAACGGTGGGGGTCCGTGCGTTCTGATGACCACACGATCCCCGAACCGGTGTGCACGCTGGCGCAGGACCTGATGGGGGCGCCGCGGCACCTGGGCATCCACTCCGGGGGGATGATCTTGACCGAGCAGCCCATCGGAGAGGTGGTCCCGATCGAGCCGGCCCGGATGGACGGTCGCACCGTCCTGCAGTGGGACAAGGACGCCTGCGGGTGGATGGGGCTGGTGAAGTTCGACCTGCTCGGCCTCGGGATGCTTGGTGCGCTGCACCATGCGATGGAGATGATCGAGACACACATGGCGGAACGCTGGGCCCTGGACACCATTCCGCAGGAGGAGCCCGCGGTCTTCGACATGCTCTGTCGTGCCGACTCGATCGGGGTCTTCCAGGTCGAGAGCCGTGCCCAGATCGGCACCTTGCCCCGCCTGAAGCCCCGGTCCCTCTACGACCTGGCCATCGAGATCGCGCTCATCCGGCCCGGTCCCATCCAGGGGGGAGCGGTCCATCCGTACATCCGGCGGGCCACGGGGCAGGAGAAGGTCACCTATCCACACCCGGTGCTTGAGCCGGTGCTGGAACGCACTCTCGGGGTTCCGCTGTTCCAGGAGCAGCTCATGCAGATGGCTGTCGTGATCGGCGGTTGCAGTGGCGACGAGGCCGACCTGTTGCGTCGTGCGATGGGAGCCAAGCGGGGTGTGGAACGGATCGAGTCCCTGGAGCAGAAGCTGTTCGACGGCATGGCCGAGCACGGCATCACCGGCGACGAGGCGACCGCGATCTATCTCAAGATCAAGTCGTTCGCCAACTTCGGCTTCGCTGAGAGCCATGCGCTCAGCTTCGCGCTGCTCGTCTACGCCAGCTCGTGGCTCAAGCTGCACTATCCGGGCGCTTTCCTGGCCGCACTCCTGCGGAACCAGCCGATGGGTTTCTACTCGCCGCAGTCGCTCACCGCCGACGCTCGACGACATGGTGTGCAGACGTTGCGGCCCGACATCCTGCGCTCGGCTGCCCGGGCCGACCTGGAGGCGCTTGCCGGGGGTGTCACCGGGCTCGACGCCTGCCTGAGGTGGCGCCAGCCCCCGGCGGGCGAGTTCGTCCCAGGTACGCCGGACCCGACGCCTGAGCATCGACGGGACACGGGGTTCGCGGTGCGGCTCGGTCTGGACGCCGTGCAGAGCATCAGCGCCGATGTCGCGGCCCGGATCGTCTCCGAGCGCGACGAGCGGCCGTATGAGTCGATGTCCGACGTAGCACGCCGAGCGGCTCTGAGTCCCGCGCAGATGGAGTCGCTGGCCACGGCGGGCGCCTTCGACGTCTTCGGGATCTCACGGCGCCAGGCATTGTGGAACGCCGGCTACCTCGATGGCCAGGACCGCCTGGAAGGTACGGCGGTGCTGGCACCGCCGCCGATGCTGCCGGGGATGAGTGAGGTGGAGGAGACGGTGGCGGACCTGTGGGCCACGCGTATCTCGCCGCAGCGGCATCCGGTCGAGCACGTGCGCGACCTGCTGCGTTCGGAGGGCATCTTGTCGGTCGAGGAGTCGTTCGTGGCGGCGGCGGATCGTCGGGTCAGGGTCGCCGGGCTCATCACCCATCGCCAACGGCCCTCGACGGCCGGTGGTGTCACCTTCCTCAACCTGGAGGACGAGACCGGCATGCTCAACGTCGTGTGCTCGGCCGGAGTGTGGAACCGCTACCGAAGGGTGGGGCGCACGGCCGCCGCCATGATCATCAGGGGGATCCTCGAACGCAGTCCGGAAGGTGTCACCAACCTCGTCGCCGACCGGTTGGAACGCATCGAGTCGGTGTATCCCCAGACGGCGGGTGCGATCCCGGCCAACCACCGGGGCCGGGACTTCCAGTGACGCATGCGTTGTGGCGCCACTGGCGCTAGAATGGCGCCATGCCGAGTATTCAGATCAAGAACGTCCCTGAACAGGCGCATGCGGTGCTGCGGGAACGAGCGGCACGAGCTCATCAGTCGTTGCAGGAGTACCTGCTCGGTCGGCTGATCGCAGAGACCGAGCGGCCGACGATGGCGGAGCTGATGGCCGAGATCGAGGGGCGTGAGGACAACATCGAGGTGGCCCCAGGAGTGCTCGTCGACCTCCTTCATGAAGAACGTGCTGGTCGCTGACGCGAACGTCGTCATCGCGGCCCTCGTGGCAGGCGTCGCCGGCCGCGAAGCACGGGCGCGCTTGTCCGACGGTCCAGTCCTGGCGCCGGAGCTGCTCGACGTCGAGGTGCTCTCGGTGCTCAGGCGACTGGTCACGACGAGAGAGCTGAGCCGGGAGCGGGCTGCGGTGGCGGTCACAGAGCTCGCCCTGTTGCCGATCGAGCGGTATCGGCACCGCACGCTGCTGCCCATGATCTGGGAGCTTCGGGAGAACGCATCAGCCTACGACGCGGCATACGTGGCGCTGGCGCGGGCGACTGACTCGGTGTTCTTGAGTGCTGACGCGCGACTTGTCCAGGCCGCAGGTCGGTGGTGCTCGGTGGAGCTGTTCGGACACTAGTGTCCGGCGCCGGAGGGGCGTCGTCGAAAAGGCCGTCATGAACCCCCGGCGCAGACACTAGAAGTAGTCGGCCACCTGCACGGGGCCGTGATGGAACAGGGCGTCCCAGGTCGCGTCGTCGGCGCCGTCGCCCTCCAGGTGTCCGACCTCACGCAGCGTGGCCGACGACTCGGCCCCGGCGAAGGTGAGGGCGAGGCCGCCGACCGTGAGGCAGTGAGCGGGCGGAGCGTCGTGCGCGTGGACGCGTGCCCTCCCGGCCGCGACGTCGAGCCGCAGGCTGTGATCGCCGGACCGAAAGGGCAGGGAGGCGCTGATGCCGGCGGGTGCTGGGAGGTGCTCGAGCGCCGTCGGGTCGAGGACGGCGAGGGAGTAGGGCCGTGAGGACGTCACGACGGCATGGTCGGTGCGCAGGAGATGACGCCACGTGTCGTGGCCCGAGGTCGTGATGGCCACCGTGCCGGTGACGGAGCCGAAGGAGCCGAGCGTCGACAGCAGGGAGCGCAGGGAGTCCTCGTCGTCGGCGACGATGGTCCCGACGTCGAGCTCGGCGTCGGGACCGTACCCGCGGCCCCGGTTCCACGTCGTGTAGCCGCTGATGGTGCCGTCGTCGAGCTCACTCACGGTGACACCGTCGACCCGCAGTGTCGGGGGCTCGGTGAACAGCGGTCCGGTGTGGCTCAGCGGTCCCTGGCGGCGGCGTGCCCATCGTTCGTGGGCGGCGCGGATCTGAGGGGTGTCCTCCTCGCTCGCCCTGCGGACCGGCCGCTCGCCGCCGACGGAGAGCGCACGGGTGGGCACGCGGACGGTGTCGAGCGACCCGACCACCTCGAAGCCGTGGCGGCGGTAGATTCCCGGTGACGTCGCGTAGAGCGTGGAGATCACCGCGCCCCGCTCACGGGCTCCTTCGGCCAGTGCGGTCATGAGTGGATCGAGCAGGCCTCGGCCGCGATGCTCGGGCGCGACCGTCACGCCACCGATGCCGCAGGTGGGGACGCGCACGCCCCCGAACCAGGAGTGGTGCTCACGGTCCAGTGCCGTGGCGACGAGAGTGCCGTCGGTCTCCACGCCCCACCACCGCTTGCCGGGGGCGTGCAGGGGACTGGAGGCTCCGGTGGGTCCCACGCGCCGAAGGCCTCACGGAACTGTCGCTGCATCGCGTCGGTGTCGGTTTCGTCCAACGGACGCACGGTGGTGCTCATGGCGCCATCGTGCCGTGACGCGGCAACGTCACGCCAGACCTCGACCTTAGAGTTGACCTGACCAGAAGAGGGGGTTAGTGTCGAACTTACCTTAAGAGGAGGTGTGCGATGAACCCCGTGACGAGCGATCGGCCGGCCGACGGCCTGGCTGATCCCGCGGCGCAGACGGCATGGCAGGTCTCCCTGGCTGTCTCCACGGTGGTCTTCGCACTGCGCCCCCACCCGACCCGTGACGTGACGACGCTGTGGCTGCCGCT